>JAKFVC010000177.1 GCA_021732415.1 Planctomycetaceae bacterium | reverse complement strand
TCCGGGAGGGTTCGGTGATTTTCATCCGAGCACGGTGGGCTTTCATCCCACATCTGCGTTCGGCGGTGCGGGGGGGATTCGACCCGGCGGAATCAACAGCGGGGGCATCGGGCATCCTTATGGAGGCTTCGGCGCGGCGACTCGTCCCTTCGGTGGAAATCGAACCGATATCAACGTCAATCGTACGATCAACAACACTTCCATTAACCGTATTGGAGTGGGAGGACGACCGGGGCTCGGCTATGGTGGAGCGGGTATCTACCGTGGTGGCGTAGGTTATGACCGATTTGGTGTCGGTGGTCGGGCCGCGTTGGGAAATGCCTACTATCGTCCGAACTATTACGGAAACTGGTATCACGGCAACTGGCACAATAACTGGGACCGTCCCTGGTATGGCCGGCCAGTCGGCTGGGGATATGGCTGGGGTGGATATGGCGGGGCGTACCTCGCAGGAGCTATGTTGACCGCCCCTTGGAATTGGGGCTATTGGGGTTATAGCAATCCGTACTATTCCTACTCGTCGGGACCGGCGTATCTCGACTATTCCCAGCCCGTGGTTTCGGCTGACACGAGCAATGTCGATCCAAATGCCACGGATAATGCCGCGGCTCAAACTGTGGTGGCTGGTCAGACCGATATTCCAGGGGTCGCCGTCGATCAACCTTCGGACAAAGATGCGGCCATGCAATTGTTCGACACGGCGCGCGTTGCGTTCCGCACGGGTGACTACGCGGCGGCTCTGACGCAGGTCGAGCAAGCTCTCGAAAAGCTGCCGAAGGATTCGGTGCTGCAGGAATTTCGGGCTCTGGTGTTGTTTGCGCAGCAGGACTACAAGGGTGCCGCCGCTCCGCTCTATGCCGTCCTGTCGGCGGGGCCGGGTTGGGACTGGACGACGCTCATTCATTTGTATGCCAACATTGATGTCTACACAGATCAGGTGCGGACCTTGGAAGAGTACCGCAAGGCACATCCTGATTCCGCTGAAGCGCGGTTCGTGCTGGCGTATCACTATTTGACCCAAGGCCACGGTGAAGCCGCCGCCAAGGAGTTAACGAAGGTCGTCGAACTGAATCCGCGCGACACGCTGTCGGCTCAAATCTTGAAGTCGTTGACGCCTCCCGCTGCTGGTGACGAAACGCCGCCGACGCCGGACAGTGAAATCAAACCGGCTGACTCCGATGTGAAACCAGGAGACACGAAGCCCGCCCAGCCGATCGATCAGTCGAAGCTCGTCGGAAACTGGACTGCCAGCCGCAACGACGGTTCGACCTTTGCGCTGACGCTGACCAAGGACAAGAAATTTACCTGGAAATTCACACTCAACAAGAAGACTCAGGAATATAAAGGACCGTACGAACTGGCCGACAACGTATTGATTCTGAAGCAGAACGACAGTCCGGCGATGGTGTTCGATCTGAAGCCAATGGGGGCCGACAGTTTCAATTTCAAACTGGCGGGAGGCGATCCGGCGGATCCTGGGCTAGTATTTAGTAAGTAAAGCGATCAATCGAAGAATCCGGTGAGCCGGGTGCCGTAAGGCCCCGGACAATTCGAAACACGATTAATCTCCCGGTTCGGGGCCATACGGCACCCGGCTCACCAAGAATCAATTGGAAGTGTGAGACGCACCATGCAGCTTCGGAATTCACTTTCGATCATGTTGTTGCTGGCCGTGATCGGTATCTTTTATCGCGGATCCGGTGCAAACACTGTTCGTGGAGATGCGGTACCGGATTCCGCTGTGACTTTAGAACAACTCTGTTCCGGCAAGGCGCACATCGTCGATTTGACCTACGCCTTGAACGATCAAAACGCCTACTGGCCGGCTCCGAACTATGAGCCGTTTCGCTTAAAAACAATTGCCACGTTGGAACAGAATGGAGTCTTATCCAAGGCCCTGTCCTGCCCGGAACATCTGGGGACTCATCTGGACGCTCCCAATCACTTTGAGAAGAACCAGCCGTCAGTCGATCAAATACTTCCAGCGAATTTCTTCGCCGCCGGGGTGGTGATTGACATTGCCATGCAAGTCAGTGCCAATGCCGATCATCAGGCGACGGTCAAGGATTTGACCGACTGGGAAGAGCGACATGGGCCCATTCCTACTGGGGCTGTCGTGTTACTGCATACTGGTTGGGGTGAGTTCTGGAAGAATTTTGCGCGCTACAAGAATCAGGATGTCATGGGCAAACTGCACTTCCCGGGATATTCGCCCGATGCCGCTCGCTGGTTGATCAAGGAGCGGCAGGTGAAGGGGATCGGACTTGATACCTTGAGCATGGACCCGGGGCTCTCGAAAGATTTTCAAGTCCATCACATTGTGAATAGTGCCGGACGATTTGGTCTCGAGAATGTCGCGCAGTTAGACAAGTTGCCGCCACGCGGGTTTCACCTGGTGATTGCCCCAATGAAGATTGAATCGGGGAGTGGCGGGCCGACTCGCATTTTTGCGATCTTGCCGCAGCGCGATCCGCAGAAGTAGTTATGGGAGGGCGAGGGACCCAGAGGGTACCCTGCCGAGCCTAAGCGAGCTTTAGCTCGGAGTCCGCCGGAGGCTGAAGTCATGCCTCCGGCGGACTCCGACCTTCGGTCGTCTTAGGCTCGGCAGGGTACCCTCTGGGTCCCTCGCCCTCCCAGCCCGTCTTCAATAGAAAAAGCCCGCCGTTTGTACGGCGGGCTTTGTGTTTATTATAACCGGCGATACTAATTCTTGGTGCCTTCCGACGGGACATCCGAGATGGCTGCCGTCGATGTGACGATACGCTCGAACAAATAGCTGGTGGAATGCATCGCAGTGTTGTTGCCGGCAGGGTTGATGACCGACTTGTCCGAATCGACGTTCCGGGTAATGGTTGCTCCGCGGGCCATGTCGAACTGCAGTTTGCCCTTGGTCTCGCGCTGGATCAACTGGATGGCAATCGTCGGGTTCTTCACGGGCGTTAAGACTGAGGTCTTAAATGCCACCGTGGCGATGTCGCCCTCGACTGATTCCAACGTGTATTTGCGCTGGAGTTGAATCGCTTCTTTGAGCTTGTCTTCGACCGTGACCTTGACTTCAGACTTTTCGATCCAGCTCTTGCCGACTTCGATCGGCTCAGCGGGGAAGACGGTCAAAAAGTTGAAGTCATCGCGTCCCGTCATGTCGGTTAGCTTCACAGATTGTGAACCTGCCGCGGCGGGAGTCACCAGTTGCATTTCTTTCACCTTGATGACTTTTCCGGTGGGAGCACATTGCAGCCGTGCCTGAGGTTTGCCGACGTTTCGCATCACGTCCGCGAACTTGGCCTGAGTATTGGCTCCGGGCGCCTTACTGTCGAATTCAATCGGCACTCCACCTTCGCCGAAGTCGGCCTTCATCCGGACCCATTCGATCACGAGCTCCAGTTCGGCGGAACCGTCGGCACTCACGTCGACGACGCGGTAGGTCTTGCGAGTTTCGGTCTTGTTCGTGGCAACTTCTTCGTTGCCTTTGAATTGCGACACGAACTTCACATTCTGTTGGGTTTCATAACGGACCAGGTCACCCTTCTGGAACTTATAAGCCAGCTTATAAGTTGCGCCCGGCTTCGCGGCTGGCGCTTTCGCCGCGGGGGCGTCTTCCGCCTCCAATGTGGAGAGGGCTAGCACACCCATTAACAGGCCCAGGGGATAGCACACGAGGGATAATAATCGGCGAGGCATCGTTCAGGCTCCTTCCTGACGCATCTGTCTGCGGCGTTGTGCGCAACCTGAGGCCAACCCTGGGCTGACTACTCACAGATTGGAACAGCAGGCCCTTCGCCGAGAATCATTCTCAACGAAAAGTCAGACCGCATTCGAATCCTGTCGGAACGAATTGAGGTGGGAAATAGGATGCGAAGGGCGGGAGTTTAGCACTGGATGGAAAACGTGGCGAGACCAGATTTTTTCTGTCAATTCAGCGTTCGAACTTCCGTAGGACGGGTCTCCTGGCCCGTCCGAGCCAGTAGCGATTGGCTCGGCAATCCCAGAGATCCCCAAGAACTTCGCGAAGCTACAGCGCGCATTTAGAACGTCGTTCTCTTTGAGGAACGTTTTCGCGAAAGGAAGTCGACGCTCCGCGAAGATCGCGAGGCACGAAATGTTTATCAAGCCGGTTGTCACGGGCTCGGACGGGCCTGGAGACCCGTCCTACGGACGCATGGACGCGACAAAAATATCACTGCTTCGTCACCGCTTCATCCAGATTCAACAGCATCTGTGCGACGACGCTGTAGGCCGCCAGATCTTCGGGAGGGATATCTCCTTCTGGCGGAGTTTCCCCCAGCTTCGAAAACACTTTGGCGTTTTCCGGCGTTTTTAAGAACCGCTCGCGGTGATATTCCCAGGCGCGGACCAGAAGCTCTTGCTCCTTGGGATGCGGTTTGCGTGACAAGACAAGCTGGAAGGCACGCGACAGGCGGTCGACCGCCGTTGTGCCTCCTTGATGCCAGGCCCGCTGCGCGAGGACTCGAGCCGTTTCCACGTACGTGACGTCGTTCATGAGATTGAGGGCCTGCAATGGCGTATTCGTACGCGTTTCACGGACGGTGCAGGCTTCGCGTGTGGGGGCATCGAACATGACCATCCCGGGGGGGGCGACGGTGCGTTTCCAGAAGGTATACATGCTGCGCCGGTAGAGGCTGGCACCATGTTCCGGAACGAAGTCGGTGCCCGTGAGATCCTTCCACAAGCCCTCTGGTTGGTAGGGCAATACGGATGGGCCGCCGACTTGTTCGACCAGCAGGCCGCTGGCAAACAGGGCTTGATCTCGGATCATTTCGGCGGAGAGTCGAATTCGCGGGCCGCGGGTGAGGAGGCGGTTTTCCGGGTCGCGCTGCAAGAGTTCCGGAGTCACTTTTGACGACTGCCGGTAAGCGGCACTCATGACGATCTGCTTCTGCATTTCTTTCACGTTCCAGCCCGAGCTCATGAACTCCGAGGCCAGCCAATCGAGTAACTCGGGATGACTGGGCCATTCGCCCTGCGTACCGAAATCATCGACGGTCTTCACTAAGCCGGTTCCAAAATACATTTGCCAGGCACGGTTCACGGCGACGCGTGCCGTCAGCGGATTCTGCGGGCTGACGAGCCATTTCGCAAAATCGAGTCGATTCTTGACGGTCGGTTTTTCGCCCACGTTCAGATTGGCGGGAACGGCAGGGCTGACTGGTTCCCCCTTTTTGTCGTATTCGCCCCGGAGCAGAATGTGCGTGGCCCGCGGTGTCGACAGCTCTTCCATGACCATGACCGTCGGAATCGACGTCAGCAATTCCTGCTGTTGAAGCTGCAAGGTCCGGACTCGGTTGCGAATGGCGGCTAACTTTTCGGGCAGGTGGTGTTCTAGAAAATACTGGCGCAGCTTGAGGACTTCTGATGGCGAACGTTGGGCTGCGGGCCGTCCCGCGATCGCCGCGATGGGGGCACTCACGGCCAAGCTTAATGCTGCGTCGGCATCGAGAGCAGTCGAATAGATGCGGACCTCATCGATCAGCCCATGAAAACGACCATCCGGTCCATTGCCCCCGCCGATTCGCAGAGGTTCGTTGGCGGTGAAGTTTTGATTGAGCTGGTCGAGCATGATGCGGGTTGGGACGGACTTGCCATCGACCAGAATCGTGATGCCACTGGCCGCACGAGAACCATCATACGTAAACATCACATGCTGCCACTTGTCGGCGGCGATGGGGTCGATAGTTTCGACACGCATGGCATCGTCCAGCCAGCGGAGAGTCAAGTGGACCTGCAGCTTGCCTTTGATCAGATTGAGCGACCAGCCAGTTGCCTCTGCGGTATCGACCATCTTGCTGACGATCGTGCCGCCCCGGAGATCCCCGGGTTGAATCCAGCAGGCTGCGGTGAACGGATCGTAGAAGCCAAATCCGGCAATCGTGCCCGCCTGATAAAAGACCTTGCCGTCAGCCTGGAGAGCCTTGCCGACTGGTCCCGGTGCAAAAGCGGGATCTCCATCCAGGTACGTCGCGTGAAACGTCTTCGGTTCGGCGAACGGAGTTTCTCCCGGTCGCAGCTTGACATTCGTCGCGGGAGGTTTCGCGACAATCAACGGATCGAACTTCGAGTTAAATGTGACATGGGCCACGAGATTCTCTTCGAGACCACCCGCCGTGGGGGGCACGTCTTGAGCTGATGGTTCCCAGGCGGCGATGGCAGCGTCGAGTTCCGGCTGCGCTTGTTTCCATTCAGCATTCGCGGTTGCGATCGCATCTTCCAGTTGTTTGATCTGTTGTTGCTGAGCACGTGTCGGCGCGGGGATGTAGGGCTCAGAATTGCCGTACTTGGCGGCTCGCCCCTTCTCGGGCAGATTGTTGAAGAGGGCAAAGGTCTCGTAGTACTCGCGCTGAGTCAGCGCATCAAACTTATGGTCATGACAGCGCGCGCAGCCCATCGTCAGACCCATCCAGACCGTGTAAGTCGTGTCGACGCGGTCGACGACATATTCGGCGGCGTATTCTTCGGGAACAATGCCACCCTCACCATTGCCGCGATGATTGCGGTTGAAGCCGGTCGCAATCCGTTGATCCAAAGTTGGATTGGGGAGTAAGTCTCCCGCCAATTGTTCGATGGTGAATTGATCGAAAGGCAGGTTGCGGTTGTAGGCTTCAATGACCCAATCCCGCCAACGCCACATGTAGCGTTCACCGTCGCTTTGATAGCCGCTGGTGTCGGCATATCGCGCTCCATCGAGCCAGCGTGTCGCCATGCGTTCCCCAAAACGGGGGGAATCCAGCAAGCGGTTGACCGCCTTTTCGTAGGCGTTCTCGGCGGTATCCGCCAGAAATGCTTCGGATTCAGCTACCGTCGGCGGCAGTCCAGTCAGATCGAGCGTCACGCGTCGCAGCAGAGTGGCCTTGTCGGCTTCGGGCGCGGGGGCCAAGCCTTCCTTTTCCAATCGCGCGAGGACGAAATGATCAATCGGGGTCCGGCACCAGCTAGCCGCTTTCACCGGTGGCAATGCAGGCTTTTGTGGCGGAATCAACGACCAGTGCTTTTGCCAGCCGGCACCTTGTTCAACCCAGCGTTTGAGAATATCGATCTGTTCGGCAGAGAGTTGCCGGGCAAACTTGGCTGGCGGCATGCGTTCGTTTTCGTCGTCGCTGGTCACGCGCTGGATGAGTTCGCTCTTAGACAAATCGCCGGGAACGACGGCGCGGTGGCCGTCGTGGTCAGCGAGCGCTCCCGACTCGAGATCCAGCCGCAGCTCTGCCTTCCGCTGCTTTTCGTCCGGGCCGTGACATTGAATGCAGAAGTCGGACAGGATTGGCCGCACGTCCCGATTGAATTCGATCGGACGCGGTTCGGCGCCAGACGTCGGTCCGCAGGCTGTGAAGACAAAGACAGGGACAAAGAACCAAACTGCCGCTCGACAATGCATCACTGTGCGATCTCCCGCGCCATGCCAGACCCATCGGATTGGACTGATCCGTCATATCATACAGAGTTGGAGCGGAGGGGGAAAATGACGAATGACGAAATCCGAATGACGAAAGAATGACAAATGCCAATTCGCTTGGACATTCCGAGTCTGTTGGAATGCGGCGGAACTCTTACGAGATTCCGCTACGATGTCGTTTCAAACGACTACTCGGCCAGCGTCAGGCTGCTGACCTGCATTTTGCTGGTCGCGAGATTCAACCCAAAGTACCTGAGCCAGTTGGGAACTGGCTGGTCGTTGGCGACGACCAAGGGGGTCGAAACAGTCACGCGGACTTCGTTGGCATTCAGCGGATTGGGGCCGGTCGCGTTGGCGGCATAGTTGAGATTGCCCCGTTCGCCTTTCGTGAGGCCCCGCTCAATCAAGACGTATGCGCTTCCGCCCCCGTTGCTGATCGTCGTGGTATCGAAAATCACTTTGTTGATGGCGAGGAATTGCTGGATGATGGCTGCGACGGCGGTGTCGTCCGTCGTCTTCGCTGCTTCGCGAGCCCCTTCCACAGTGGCTGAGGTCACCGTCTCTTCGTACAGCAGCAAGATGCCGAATTCAAAGATGGCCAAGGTGGCGATGAACAAGATCGGCATCACCAGAATTAGCTCGAGGTACTCCACACCCTTCCGCCGGGACGAACGCCACAGGGTCGTCGAGCGACGCAGGCGTTGAACGGGACGGGTGGAAAAACTTCGCATGAAGAAACCATCAAGGCGAGAACGAAGAGGCAGAGAGTGTTAACGATTGGAAACACTCGCTTCGGTTGGTTAGCGCAATTGGCAACCAAGGTCGTCAGCGGAAATTGTGAATCGACTGTACTGTCCTGGCGATTACCACTGGAAAATCAGGTGTTGATGGCGTTGATCGCGTTGGCCAGATCGAGAAGTTCGTTCACCAATGCTCCACGAAGCGCCGCCAAGCCGACGATCACGCCGAAGCCAACTAATGTGACTAAGAGCAGGTATTCAATGAATACGGCCCCTCGGTGACGCTTCGAACTCTTGCGTTTGTTCAGCTTGTCCGACCGAAACTGGTAGCGCACGTTTGGCCCTTTTCTGGCGATTCCGGATGTCCACAGAACCGGCGCAAACATCCTTGGCCGGTAAGGGCTTGTGACGCATCTTCTGTGCCAAGAGGGATGGGCAGGCAAGACGCCAGTGAAGACTAGTGGTCTTGTATTTTGTAGAGTCCTCTGTCCTTTAAGTCCCTTCGGTACTTGCGGTCCCTTTCCCGAAGGCTTGAAGAAAGGACGGAAGGGACGTAAAGGACAGAACACTGCCCCGGTTAATGGACCGAATTACGGTCGAGTATCGCCCGGGAAGGCCTGCCACTGGGGGGCATCTACCTTAGGAAGACCTCGTATTCGGCCCAGGAAGCTTAACTTGGCGAATCGTGGCAGACTCTTCAGCCAGATGATGGCCTGGTCGTCGCGGTAGATTTCTACGAAGTCGCTTCGCTTGGACAGATAACTGACCGCCCCAGCACCGACGGGCAACAGCACGATTTCGGTCGGGTACTTGTCCAGCATCGGAGTCTGTTGCGGTTGGACTCGGCCAGAGCGTTGGAAGCTCAGGAATTCTTCTTCGAGTTGACTTGAGTAAACGGTGCGATAGCGACCGTCAAAGGCGAGTTTGAATTGAGGCGCTTGCCAGAAGATGAACTGGGCCCAGCCGTAGTCCGTCAACAGATTTCCTGAAACCTTGAGCTGATTGAGCAGTTTGACTGCACGGACCGGCATGCCCGGGACGGGACTCCGCGATTCGACCCCCACGTCCCACGGCGCCAGGCCGTGTTGCCACAGATCGACGGTGCCTCGGATCTGGAGCACGATCAGAATGCCTGCGGCACTGCAGACAGCGATGACTCGCAAGAACCAGCGGCTCGGTTGTTCAAGGACTGAAGTCAAATGCTGAAACAGGCGCGGCAGGCTCTCCGAGAGTGGACCCGGCAGCAGGACCAGGCACGCCGCTGCCAGCAATGAAACGTGCCGGATATGGGATACCGCCTGCGATCCAATCACCAGCAGAATCAGCGCGTCGCCGAGATTCCAGCGGCGAGAAAGGGGGAGAGACAACCCCAATAGCACCAGTGGCACGTAATACGTCGGGGCTTGTCGGGCGGCCCAGAGTGGCTGCCATTCCACGACGAATTGCTCGGTGGCGAGATGATCCCACAACATTACATGGAGGTGATACCCGTATGGATTCACCAATGTTGCGAGCAGGACCAGCAGTCCCACCAGTGGTAGGTTGAGGCTTTCCCAGCTCCAATTCCATCCCTTTCGTATTCGGTGCCCGATATCCAGCAGCGTATAGACGCCGGCGGTCCCCACCCCCGCGAGAAATCCGCCGTGCAAATTTACCCAGAGTGCCATGAGGGGTGGCAAGAACCAGATTTCCCGCTGGCTGACACCATCAGCGTGACGTTTCAGGATCAGCAGGAACAGTGTGAACAAGGCGAGCGTGGGAACCTGCGGGCGAGCGAATACCACGAATTGAGAAATGCACTCTGCTCCGTACAGCAATAGAACCGTGCTGGCGGCCAGGTTGGCGCGCTGGCGGCGTAATTCTGCGGCCGCACACAGGAAGACGACCAGCACCCACAGATTGCGCCACATCCAGAGCCCGGGATTGCTGAATCCCGAATAAACCCAAGCGAGCTGCAATTCGGTCAGCCATTCATGGTTGATCCAGATTGCGTGCGGTGCAGTGTACGAAAACGGATCAGTGCGTTCAGTGAAAACGCCTTGGTCCCATGCTCTTAACCCATACAGGGTATGTCCCCATAGATCCGGGTCAGCAAGGATCAGTCCACAGACGAAGACGTAGGCGACGACCCAGACGAATACCGTTAGCCAACGATCCAGACTGCGCCAGTTTTTCAGTGGCAATTCAGGGGTAGCGGTGGCGTCAGGGCCTGGGGGGTGCATGCTTGCTTTCGGCGCAGATTCGAGCGCATCGTCCAAGAGTCAGAAAGACAAGATCTCACGCAAAAGCGCCAAGTCGCAAAACAAAAGTCGATGTGCTGTAAATCCTAACGCAATTTTGACTCATGTCCCTTAAGTCTTTTGAATCAAAAAGGACAAAAGAGGCGGAAAGGACATAAAAGACTCAAGTCGTGAGATCCTCAAATGACAGCAGCCCGACTGTCGATAACAGCCGGGCTGCGAATGCATGTGCTGCTTCCGATTCGTGCTTACGAATTGGTTGCCCCGGGAGCGGGCGGCTCGGGGACTGCGTCGGTCGCGGGGGGCATGTCTCCTTCAGCCTTTTTCAGCAGTTTCTCCAAATCAGGCAATTCTTTCGAAACGTGCGGCAAGACTTGCAGCGTGTTGGATGGCTTGTTGTCAGGTTCGTAGGTTGTGTTTTCGAATTGTTCGTAAACCGGAATGAACACGGAGTGCGAATAGGGGCTGCGAGGATCGCCGCCGATCGTGGCGATCCACTGCTGATGCTGCCAGACCGCCGTGTAATTGTAGGGGCGGAAGTAGTAGTACCCGTGATTGTCGGGCTGGTAAGGAAAATGCTGGTACATGTCGCACTTACTGTCTTTACAGCAATCCTTACAGCGACCGCCACCCTTGCCACCCTTGCCACCACGGCAATCGCGACAGGGAGAGTTCATGTCTCCATATCCGTCACTCATCCCGAACTGGCCGCTCAGTCCGACCGAGGCACCGGGAGCAGAATTGGGATCGCTGAAGCCATAGCCAGCAGCCCCCGGTCCCATGCCGGCAGGGCCACCCTGACAGGCACATGATGTTTCCTGGAGCGAAAGGCTGGCCAGGCTCCATAATAAGAGGAGAGTCGTATTCATGCTTAGAGCACCTCGGATGCACTGGTTGCAGACCTGGCAGCATCACAAATGTGCGCCGCCCCCCTGACTAAATCGTGAACTACGTCACGCCGTTTCTAGTTATCGGACTCTTAATCGCTTCAGGGTCGCAGTATTTACCGCATTTCATGGACAGCGTGTCAATACCGGAATGTTCGGTTCAATTCCACCATCCCGGAATTCCGATACTAGTGATGCAGTAGATTTTCTAGGAGCAGAGTGCATTCCGGCGTTTTGTTCACTTGTGCTGTCGTTGCCAGGTGTTGTGCGTGCAGCATACCGCAGGTTGAAGAAGTGCAAACACGGCCGTTTGCCGTAAGCGTTCCAAGGAGGGCTTGTTATGGTCAGTCTGTTTCGAAACCTCGCTCAACGAGGCCAGCGCCAGTGGATCATTCCTTTGGCTGCCTTCGCCTTAATGGGAAGCCCTGCCTTCGTCCAGGCGCAGGAGAACCCGACTCAGAACAAGGTCTCTCAATTTGTTGAAGAGATCCTGGAATCTGAGGTCGAACTCAAAGTGGGTTTGCGCCGCTCCAAGATCATCCGTATGAAACAAGACGTCTTCCGCGTGGCGATGGCCGACCCGGAAGTCGTAGAAGTCGTCGCCTTCGGTTCGCGAGAAATCGAAGTCATCGGCAAGCAGACCGGCAGCACGACCGTCACCTTGTGGCTTGGCACCGTGCAGCAGTCCACAACGCTCAGTCTGCTGGTCTCGGTTTCCAAAGACGATGCCGTCGACGATCGTCGCCGGATGGAATACGGCGAATTACAGACAATGATCAATGAGCTGTTTCCGAACAGCAAGATTCAACTCTTCCCGGTCGCCGACAAGTTGATCGTCCGTGGACAGGCTCGTGATGAGCAGGAAGCCGTACAGATCATGGCCGTGCTGCGTAAGAACGCGGCGACGGTCCTCGGGAGTGCGACGCAGTTGGTTCAGAACGGTCAGGCGACTGATCCGTTCCCGGATGCCTCGACGCTGCCGCAAGCGAACATCGTAAATATGATGACGGTTCCAGGTGAGAAGCAAGTCATGCTGAAGGTGCGAATTGCGGAACTGAAACGGTCCGCTGTGCGCAACCTGGGTGTCAATCTGGACGTCGCCTTCAAGGAATTCTTCGTCCGATCAGCTCTCACCAGCGGTACGAATCTGGCCGTATCCGGACTGTTCAGCGAAGGACGATTCAACCTCTTTATCAAGGCCCTGGCCACGAACGGCTCGGCCAAGATTCTGGCCGAACCGAACCTCGTGACGCTGAGCGGTCAGCCGGCAACGTTCCTGTCGGGTGGTGAATTCGCAGTTCCGACGGTTGTCGGTGTCGGCGGTGCTCAAGCCGCGACCACGAGTTTCAAAGGTTTCGGTACTTCGATTCGATTTACACCGACCGTGCTGGACCATGACCGGATTCGCTTGCAGGTCATTCCGACCTTCAGCACTTTGAACCGCAATAATGCAGTCAACGGAATTTTCGGTTTGGATACGCGTACGGTCAGCACGACGGTTGATCTGCGTGAAGGTCAGGTCCTGGCTCTGGCAGGATTGCTGCAGGAAGAACAACGTGGCGAGAATACGCGTATCCCCGGATTGGGTGACGTTCCGCTGCTGCGGACCTTCTTCAGCTCCAAGACGATCAGCCGCGACGAAACGGAATTGATCATTCTGGTCACCCCCGAACTGGTCCATCCGTTGGAAGCAGAAGATGCTCCGACGCTGCTGCCGGGCATGGAAGTGACCGAACCGGATGATATTGAGTTCTTCTGCAAGGGTCATATTGAAGGCCGTCCTGAATGCCATCACCGCAGTACGGTCTGGCCGCTTTATCGCGACCGCCTGTGCGAATGCCGTAAGAAATGTGACACCGGCTACCAGGACTCACAGAACTACTACATCAACGGCCCGACTGGCTTTTCGCAATAAGGGGGATGCGGGCCTCATTGGGGTGAGGCCCTGCATCGTTTGATTCAAACCGACCAGCAGATCGCCGGTGGTTTACAGGGTGGAATTACACCGGGGGGGGAATCATGTGGATGCGGAAGCGATTGGGCTTCATGGCTTCGACTGCCGTCGCGCTGTCCTTGGTCAGCGGCTGCTGTCATCATTGCATGAAGAGATGCGACTATATGGGGGACATCAAGCCCCACCCGCTCGGAACGATCAGTGATCCGATCTGGCAGAAACAAGAGCACAATGCCGAGGCCTCCGACTTCGTGATTCACGAACACGAGTTCACGGCGAATACGGCTCGCTTGAATGCCGCCGGCGAAGATCATGTTAAGGAAATCGCCTACCGGATTACCAAGAAGCCCACGCTGCCATATCCGATTATCATTGAGCCCAGCTCGATGAGTACGCGACCTGGCGACAAGTACGGCTTCGCGGTCCACAATGACCAGTCGCTCGACATGAATCGGCGGCAAGTTGTCGTGACTGCGTTGCAGGCTTTGGGCCTGACCGATGCCGAACAGAAGGTGGTCTGTGCACCAGCCTTGACGCCTGGGTTCCAGAGCTTCGAAGGCGAACGGGCCTACGGCCGTGGCTTCAGTGGCTTGCAGGGTGCCTTCGGTGGTGGTGGATTTGGTGGTGGTGGCGGATTCGGTGGTGGCGGTGGCGGTGGC
>JAKFVC010000167.1 GCA_021732415.1 Planctomycetaceae bacterium | reverse complement strand
TCAAGAATTGCAATGTAAAAACATGGCTGGATTAGATCCAGCCGCAGACGCGGAACGCAGTTGTCCCGGTCTGGAGGCTGAATCGTTAGGAAATGTAAATCGGGATGACAGGATTTGAACCTGCGACTTCTGCGTCCCAAACGCAGCGCTCTAGCCAAGCTGAGCTACATCCCGTTGTAAGGTAAGACGGCCGCCGGACAGTCTAGGTTCGCGCGCTGAGGGAGTCAACAGCATGCCACATTGTCTTGCTCCAGAGAATCGCAATTCCGAGGATCATTCCGAACAACACGCCGCTGAGTAGCGCTCGCCGCGGTGAAACCAGCCAGGCATAGTACGGAACGATCCGGTCTGCTCCGAACTCGTAAATTAGGAACGGGAGTGGCTGGCGACGAAATCTGGCTCCCCCGGCAAACAGCAGTATCAGGTACCCGACCGCCAGCAGAATGGCCGCCATGAGCACCCACTGCAATGGTACGCCCCCAATCACTGCTGCAATCAAAGCAAGTATCAGCAGGATCTCCGGCGGCATGAGGCAGGCTATTCCGATGGTCATCACGACTATGGGCAGGAAGAGGATTATCAAAATAACCCGCGTCCCCCAAGCCAGGATTGCTCCGTCAGACGTGACAACAGCGGACAGGAGGGTTGCCGCCATCGATGCCGCATCTGCGATCGCAAACTTGGTCCTCGATGTCAGTGCCGAGACATTCATGACAACCACCAATTCGCGAAAGCCCAGAACCTCCGCCTCGCTCTATCGAGCGGCCTAGGACGCCTTCCGCAGATGGTTCACGATCTTGTCAAATTCGTCGTTGGAGTTGAAGTGGATGATCATCTTGCCGGCGTTCTTAGTCGTCAACTTGATCTCGACTTTGGTTCCCACAAGTTCGCGCACCATGTCCTGCAGCTGTTGCAGATGATGGTTGGCGGGGGCCTCGGGCTTGCTCGCTCCCTTGTCGGAGGGCTTCTTGAAGGGGACGCTTTGCTTCTCTTCGATCTGGGCGCGGACGGCAGCTTCGGTCGTCCGGACCGACATGCTCTCGGATTGGATCCGCTGGCACATGGCAATCTGGTCCGCTTCCTCTTCGAGCGGAAGCAACGACCGGCCGTGACCCGCGCTGATCTTGCCGGCTCGGAGGGCCTCTTTCACGAAGGTTGGCAGCTCCAGCAACCGCAGCGAGTTCGCAATCGTCGACCGATCCTTCCCCATCTTCTGGGCCAGTTCCTCCACCGAACAACCAAACTGATCGAGGTACGTCTGGAAGGCCTGAGCCTTCTCCAGCTCGTTGAGGTCCTCGCGCTGCAGGTTTTCGATGATGGCGACTTCGGAGACCAGCTTGTCTTCGAGCTTCATGATGCGACAAGGAACGGTCTTCAAACCGGCATCGCGAGATGCCAGCCAGCGCCGCTCACCGGCGATGATCTGGTAGCCCGTGGGAGTCTCACGCACCAGCAACGGCTGGAGCACGCCGTGCAGAGCCACGCTTTCGGTGAGCTCGTTGAGCGCCTGCAGATCAAAATCCTTCCGCGGTTGGAACGGATTGCGATGCAGGGCGTTGATGTCGAGGTATAGCAGTTCGGCCTGGCTGGGTGTCGGTGCCGAGTCCTGGCCGGATTGATCGCCCACCTGACCCAGCAGCGAATTCAGTCCGCGCCCCAGGCGGCGACGATTCGCAAACAAGCCTTCGTTGGCCACTGCGCCATCGGGTGTCGGGGTTTCGGTAACTGGGGGCGTGGTTTGTTCGTCCATGATTCTGCCACCTGCTGGAAGGTTTATTTAGGGAAGGATCGCCGAGTGCGATGAGGAAGTTGAAGGGAGCGGGATTGTACCAATCCTGCTTGGGGCATCAAGACCGATTCTGACGCGGCGAGGGATCGTGGCCCGAAACCCGTTTCACGTGAAACGAGCACGCAATTTGGACTGCGGCGATTCATCGCCGCAGTCCAAATTAAGAACGCCTAACAATACCGATTAGGAATCGCCCCCGTCGGGCTTGCTCCGACGGAGCGCTGACTGGCCCGCTACCCACCCGAGAGTTTTGCCGCATTCTCAACGCGTAGTCTCCGATGCCCCCTGCCGCCTTCCAGTCGCAGCATTGACAATGTTCACACACGGCGGCAGGGGGCATCGGAGACTACGCGTTGAGGGGCAAGCACGTTTCGCTCTGGTAGCTGGCCAGTCAGGGCTCCGCCGGGACAAGCCCGACGGTGGCCTGATCGGCCAGCTTCGTTAGCGGTTCCAAGATTGTTCCACGTGAAACAGCGTGTAGCCTGACTCTCTGAGTCGGGTGCTGCTCGCGGTGAATGCACCCGGCTCAGAGAGCCAGGCTACAGGGATGCGACGCCATCGCCGTTGAATTTGTTCCACGTGAAACGGCAAGTAGCCCGACTCTCCGAGTCGGGTGTCGCTCGCGGTGAATGCATCCGGCTCGGAGAGCCAGGCTACAGGGTGGCGACGCTGCCGCTGCCGAATTGGTTTCACGTGAAACAAATTGCAAGCCACGGAATTAGGGTGCTACGACCTCGTAGAGGTCGACCGCGGCCGACTCGACCGGATTACGACCAAGGAGTCGCGGGTTGCAGTCCGTTTGATCGAGTGCCGTCAACGTCCCCAGCTGCCAGTTCCACCGACCGACTCGCCGGAACCGGGAACGCTCGGCGGCAAACTGCTCGCGGAATCTGGAATCGCCAGAGGCGTGGATTCCGGTCGCCAGATAAATCTTTCCCGTGGAACTGGTGAACTGGCTCCGTGCAAACTGCAGGCTGCTGACCGGAGTCACGTAGGGCAGTTCGGCGAGGCGGAGCTGAAACAGCAGGCTGGGTTCGGCGTAGACGTAGATGACACTCGGCACATCAGCCAGCTTGCCGGCTGCTTTGACTTTGTCCGCCATCGCCTGCGCGGCTGCGCGGAACGAGGTTTGATCGGGAAGGGCTCGATGCAGTTGCTTGTCGGATGGCCTGTGACCGGGGTGATCCGAGTAGAGGGCAATCGCCACTCCGGCGGCGCCCAGGACAAGATAGAACTGATAGCTCAGCGCAAACTTCAGTTCCGACAGGTACGACTGATGGGGGTCAGGCTGGCGGAGCATCTGCCAGGCTTGTTGAAAGGTCAGCCCAACGCCGAGGCAGGCTGAAAGTACCCAGGGTAATGTCAGACGCAGAAACGGACTGTAGAGGGGCGTCGCAAAAAACAGTCCCCCGAACCAGACTCCCAGGATCCAGTATCCGAGATCGGTGCGAGAGTCCGGGTCTGGTGCGGTGGCCGCATTCCGGAATTGCCACAGCCAGATGGTCAGGCCTTGAGTGACCAGCGCGATCAGACCGACCACGGGCAGGAATACACTGACCGCACAGAAGACGAAAATCCCGAGCCAGTTCGGTGAGCCCAAAATGGGAAGGAAGACCCCCGCACCCGGCCGCGTGAGACGGGTCCCGAACAATGACCTGATGTGCTCCCCGGCCTTGCTCGGTTCCAATCCAACCGGAATCAGCAGCACCAGTGTCGCATAGCAAACCACCAATCCCGCTTCGCTGAACGGACCCAGCATGGCGGTGAGTTGTTGGTACTGCCGGCTGGCACTCGTCAACCAGCCAGCGACCCCGACAATGTATTGCCGGTGATTGGCCGCGACACTCGCGTAGCCCCCCTTCGCCTGCAGGCTCCACAGCCACGGCAACCAGGTTGCGAATCCAATCAATCCGGAAATCAGGCAACTCGTCAGAGCCTTTTTCGTTTCGCTCCAGATCCCGCGACAAAGTAAGCCGCGAAGGATTACGGCCCCAGTGACAATGCCGACCGGCATCCAGCCGTTGTACTTGGTGAACCAGGCCAGACCGACGAGCAGGCCTGCTACCAATCGGTCAGTCGCGCTGCCCGTGTCGCAGGCGCGACGCAGCATCCAGATCGCGGCCAGCCACCACATCCCGAGCAGAGCATCTGTCAGTGCCGAACGGCTTAGCAGGATGAGGACCTCGTTACTCGTGCAGAGGAGGGCGGCGACCAACCCGGCAACGGGTCCGAACCAAGTTCGACCGAGCCACCATAACAGCAGGACCGAAATGGCTCCGGCGAATTGACTCGCCAGCATCGCGCCGGTGTTTGAAGGGCCGTGCATCACGAACCAGAACTCAATCACGCAGGGCAGTAACGGAGGTGCGTAAAGGTGCTGCGCCGGGTAGGTGCCCTCGGGACGATCTCCCGAAAAGATATTTGATGCGTAGACTCCCTCGTCGAAATGTTCGACGGCGAGACGTTCCGGGAACGCGAATCGGAACGACACCGCGATCAACAACAAGCCGGCCAACACCATCCATTCCCATCTCGCGACGGGGTGTTTGGTTTCGGATGCATCCGCGGTGGAGAGGGACATGACAACCGGCTGGGTCGGGAAAATGGGTCTCAAGTCGAGCTGTCTGATGTCAGCACACGAGACGTGCAGGATATCAAGTCGCGGTAAAGTTCGCAGTCGCAAGTACGGTAGCAAGTGTCTCCAGGCTCGCACTGCGGCGGCTTGAACCGACCTTCGCGAGCTTGCGGTCTCGATTCTTCGCCTCCAAGCTTCTAAAATCAAAGGGAGTCTTTAACATAGAGCCCGTAGTGTCTGGGAGTGATTCTCCCGATGCAGACCAGTGGCGGAATTCAGTTTCAAACTGCAGAGGAATGTCCCGACGACCATGAGCAATCCAGATAAGCAATACGACGAAGCCGTGAAGCTGAAAGATAAAGGGGACCTCGAAGCTGCGGTTTCAATTCTGAAAGAGATCGTGAAGGAGACCCCGACGCACACCCTGTCGCACTCGGCGCTGGCCGTTTATTTGCAAAAGCTGGGCCGCGGAGATGAAGCGATTCAGCATGCGATCAAGGTCACGGAACTGGATCCCAAGGACCCGTTTTCCTTCACGCAATTGAGCGTGATCTACGTCCGCTGCGGCAAGATTCAGGAAGCGGAAGATGCCAAGGCCAAGGCCCATGAATTGACCGGCGGTCACCATCACTAGGATAGGCGGCCGCGTGCCACGCACGCCAGCGCGAATCCCATAAGTCCTATTCCCATTCAATCGGACGGATGGGACCAATGGGACTTATAGGACTAATGGGAGGCAAGCATTCGACAACGCGGTCAACTAGACCGGAATGCGTTGCCCCAAAATACAAAGCCGCCCGATTGCGAAGTGCAATCGGGCGGCTTTTTGTTTTGATGACTTCTCCACACCAGAAATCAGGGTTTCTTCGGGGGAACTGGCCTCGCGGCTCCCGGTTCACGGGGTGCGATCATCCCGGAAATCCAGATACCGACGACCATCAGAATCAACAGGAATTTGCCGACCGCACACCAGAAGCCCAGGGGGTACAGTACCGACTTTCCGTCCGTCTGGAGAAAGATCAACAGGATCACGTTCTCCACGCAATCCAGCAGTCCGGCTCCGATTGCTCCCCACGACAGCCAGGCAAATAGACCTCCGCGGCTGGGGTTGCTCCTCATCCACCGGACCGCCGCCCAGCGGCATCCGAAGAACATCCAGGCCGAGTAACTCGCCAGGAGCAGGTAGTCCAGGCCCAGACCAAACGCGGCCGCCAAGCGTTCCTTAGGGTGCCAGTCAAACACGATTCGCTTGGCCATTTGGGGACTGCCCGCAAGTTGCAGCGAGATAATCCCCAAGGGGGCATGGTCCGTTTTCAACGGGTGGTCGACGACCATCATGGCCGCGAAAATCGCAATGGTGGAGACCGTCAACCACCGTTGCCAGCGGTGGTGATTGGCTGTGTAGAGGCTGCTTCCCAAATCTGTTGACATCGCGCTGAACTCCCTGTTCGCTGTGGTCGTATCCTTACGGCCCACTTGAGCAGATTAACCCATCGATCGCGCCAAATGACCGTTTGAGAGTGCCAGAGTAGAGGAGTGTAGGGGAGATGAATGGACTATCTAAAGCCCATGATTTTTCTCCGTTACCCTCGCACCCTCATACTCTCACACCATTCCGTTCGCGCAATGAAAAGTGAATCTACTTTGGTCCCGCTGTTTCACGTTATTCTACCGGCTTGTCGCCCAGAACTTCGGCCACCTTGGCTTCGATCGACTTCGCCCAGATTCCATAGGCGGCCGGCGTCAGGTGCAAGTAATCGGGCATGATTTCCTTGCTCAGAGTGCCGTCTGCAGTGAGGAATTTCTGGCCGATGTCCTCGTAGAAAACGGTCTTTCCGTCGGCAACTTTCGAAGCCAGTTCGCTGGCCTGGGCATTCTTTTCACGTTGCGGAAAGGGCTTTTCGCCACGGGGGAAAATGGCCAGCATCAGGATCTTCGTTTCGGGCAATTTGGCCTTCAGCTTCGCGACGATCGCCTTGATTCCGTCTGCGATTTCTTCGGCGGTGTTATCTTCCTTATTCGAGTTGTTCGTACCGATCATCAGCACGACCAGCTTGGGGTGCAGCCCTTCCACATTGCCGTTGTCGAGGCGCCAGAGAATGTGCTGCGTGCGGTCTCCGCCGATGCCGGCATTCATGGCTTTGCGATGACCGTAATACTTCTTCCAGGCATCATTATCGTTCCAGCCCCGGGTGATCGAATCTCCCAGGAACAGCAGGTCGACGTCGCCAGCCTTGGCCCGGGTGTTAATGGCCTCGTGACGCTCGACCCATTTCGCATCACGCGGTACGGGAGTGATCGCGGAATTAGGTTTTGCATCTTCCGCAATCGTCGCGGCAGCCAGACCGCCGAACACGAACGTGACGAGACAGAGGGTTGAAATCTTCCAGTGCTTCACGTGAGATTCTCCACAGATGAGCCGATTCGAAAACGTCGAGTTTTGACAGCCTGGAGGCCGGCTGTTGGGGCCTGAAACGAAGAAACGGAGACTGGAATCAGTCGTCATCCTCATGCGTTTGCCGGTGGGCAGCATAAAACGAGGGGCAAATAAAAGGAAGCTCGGTCAGCAAGTCGAGAACGGGCAATTGTCCTGAGAGCAGTTCCGGGGATACAATAGAATGCCGGGGCGACGGTGGACATCGCACAAACCGCATTCAGTTGACCTTGGGTTCCGATGTCCGGTCGACCGCATTTTCAGAGGACCTTCCGATGCCCATGTATGTGTACGACGTCCTGGATGATGAAGGGGCTGTGTGTGGCTCGTTTGAAATTATCCAGAAGATTACAGCCGAGCCTTTGACCCGACACCCGGAAACGGGCCAGGTCTTACGGATGCGAATGTCGGCTCCGTTTGTCGCCAAGAAGAACAACGGCGAAATGCCGAAAGCCGATATTTCAGACCGGCGCTTGGGAAAATTGGGCTTCACTAAGTACAAGAAGTCTCCCAAGGGTGGCTACGACAGAGTCGTCGGCGACGGACCGGATTTGGGCAAGTGACAGTCGATTTCGTAGCAGAACTCGTCAAGAGTTCTGGCCGAGTTGGTGCCAGCGTTGATCGTCTTTCGATGCCCTGTCCGGTAAAGCACTGGCAGAGCCAGTGGCACCCAGATTCCAGGGCTTACTAAGGAATCGGGCCTTAATGAAGCGCTCGTTCAAGAGTCCGGTCAACCAGCGCCACACATCCCTGTAGCGTCAAAAATCAATACGGAACGAATCCTCAATACGCCTTTCCTCGGGTGCCACTGGCTATGCCAGTGCCGGGCGTCTATCGACTCGCAGTCCCTCAAAGTCCCCGTCCCAAAGCTTGCGACTTCTTAGCCAATTCAGCAACGTTGAATTTCGCTGCGGGAAAATGCTCCACCGTGTAGCCGTTTAGGGCTGCATGTCATGCGGCCCATAACGATCGTGCGGGACCTGCCCGGGTTGCGGTTTCTCCTGTGAGTCCCGGTAATTCCGGTTTTGATTCCGTGTACCGATTCGGCAGCTTCGGATGTCAAATCCGAACAGGGTACTGATTGACTGTCCCTGTGTGCGAGCTAGCTTTGCCCACGTACGGGTCAATGTGATTGCCGGTTCTGCAGATTCTGCGCACAGCGTGAACTGTCGAACTGCGGCTAAGAATCGAGACTCCGTGCGGCAACGCAGTTCATCCCCGAAAAGCCGTCATGACCTTAAAAATCCCGCCAGAGGCATCGTCAGTGTTGTCAGAGCTCGAGAGGACGCTCGGGGAGCGCGCCCCGTCGAATGGCTTACAACTGACCGATGCGTCCGCATTGAGCAGCCATCCGACAGACTCGTCACGGGTCTTGTTGGGTTTGATGGCGCTCGCGCACAAGGCACGTTCGGGACCGGCGGCCGACCAGGAATTGCTGGAAGGGGTCATCGACAGCGGCGTTTTGCGAAGCTTGTTGTCGGCGCTCCATTTCCGCGATCCCGGCACTTTGCATCACGTCCGGCGCACGGCCAATGTGGCTACATCTCTCGCCCGCTTCCTGGGTTGGGAGGGGCGTCATCTGAAGATCCTGGAAGTCGCCGCACTGTTGCATGACATGGGAAAAGTGGGCGTTCCGGACAACGTTCTGTTTAAGCCAACGGCTCTCAGCCCGGACGAGGCCGAATTGATGTTGCTGCACGGCAATATCGGACTGGATGTGCTGCAGGCCTGCCGAGTTGATCCCCTGGTGCTGGAGTTCATCGGGAGTACCCACACCTATTCCGAGGGGGCGACCTCCAGGTTTCGCAACATCAACGAAGTCCCGATGGGGGCTCGGATTCTCACCATCGCCGATGCTTATGACTCGTTACGTACCGAACAGGCCTATCGACCGGGGAAAAAGCACGCCGAAGTGATGGCGATACTCGGGCAGAATTCGGGTACGCAATTTGACGGTAACATCGTGTCAGCTTTGGGACGCTGTTGTCAGGACCACGGTCCGACGGACTATGAACCGGGTGTCAGTAATCCGGGCCTGAATGCCAACGGGCTGGGACCGCTCGAAGCTCTGGAAGCGAGTACCCTCTGCCATATTTTCAATCATCTGTATTTGCTGGAAAGCCTCTACGATGGCTTCTATCTGATCGATTCCGACATGCGCGTCGTCGTCTGGAACCGTGGGATGGATCGGTTACTGGGCCGTTCCGCGACCGAGATGTTGAATCGAACCTGGACTGATCGCGAACTAAGTTTCACAGATCTGAAGGGTAAGTCTCTGGGCGAAGACGAACTGCCACTCCAGCGCGTCCTGACAACGGGGCGCTCGGTGACGGTTTCGCTCTCTGCCAGGCATGCCAACGGCGACTCCAAGGAAATCGAGCTGCAGACGGTGCCGTTGCTGGATACCGAACAGCGACTGTACGGTGTCGCTGGTATCGTGCGTGACCTGGCCCGCGCCGGACGCAAACCGCAAGACTTTCGCGAACTGCGAAATGCGGCGACACGCGACCCCTTGACGTTGCTGGCGAATCGAGGCGAACTGGAAACGCAGTTGGCCGTGCACCTGGCAGATCAGTTGCGGTCACCTCAGGCCAATCCGTTCAGTGTGATTTTCGTGGACGTCGATCACTTCAAGTCGATCAACGACAACTATGGTCACTCGGTGGGAGATAAGGTCCTGGTGGACCTGGCCCGGCTGATGCAAAAGGAAATGTATTCGGGCGAAGTGGTGGCACGCTATGGCGGAGAAGAGTTCGTCATCCTGTGCCCCGATGCCGATTTGGAGACCGCATTTACTCGCGCCGAGCGACTGCGGATTTCCGTGTCCAAGATGAAACTTGCCGAAATGCCGGGCCGCGGGCTGACGGCTTCGCTGGGCGTGTCACGCTATGAGGAAGGAGACTCCGTCGACAGCCTGCTGCGTCGGGCGGATCAGGCTCTTTATCTGTCGAAGCACGGTGGTCGCAATCGAACGAATTCACTCACCCTCGCGCAGGCTCGGGGCGCTCGAGAAAACAATGACGGTCCGACCGATAAGGATCCCCTGATCTTCCGAGCCGAGTTCGATGCGCTGGTCTCCAATGACATGGTCATCTATAAGCTCGGGGGCTTCATTACAGACAATGACACCAAGCTGGTGAAGGTGACGCAAACCCAGGTGATCATGCACGTCGGCCGGGTGAGCTTCATTCCCTACTGGGGCAAAGATGCCGCCAGCCAGCCCGTGGAGCTGGAACTGAACATCGGCAAAAGAGTCGGCGGACACAACCCCAATGCGGCGAGTTGCAATACCAAGCTCACTGTGCAGATGAAGCCGCGCGGCTGGATTCGCCAACCCGAAATCTTTCAGGAACGCGCCAAGCAGGTCTTTAAAGATCTGCGGGCGTTCTTCGTGGCCGAGACGCCGTTGACGTAGTCCGTAGCCCGACTCTCTGAGTCGGGTGCATTTGACGCGGAAAGCACCCGACTCAGAGAGTCGGGCTACACGTTCGGCTATCGCCTCACACTTCTCCGCGAGTCAACTTGCGGAACAATTCCAGCAATTGCTTCGTGATCGGCCCCGGTTTCCCATCGCCAATCTTACGACCATCCAAGCTCGTCACAGCGATGACTTCCGCAGCTGAGCCTGTGAGGAAGCATTCGTCGGCGACGTAGATATCGTGCCGGGTCAGCGGGCCTTCGTAGATCGGGATACCCGCGCTCTTGGCCAGTTTCAGGACTGCGTTCCGCGTCAGGCCTTCCAGAATGCCTGACTCGGGTGACGGCGTTTTCAACACGCCGCGATAGACGATGAACACGTTGTCGCCCGTGCATTCGGCGACTTCGCCCTTGTGATTCAGCATCAACGCTTCTTCACAGCCCTGATCCGTGCCCTCGATCTTGGCCATGATGTTGTTGAGATAGTTCAACGACTTGATGCGCGGACTGAGAGCCCCGGCATGGTTCCGAATCGTACTGGCCGTGACCAGACGTAGCCCATCTTCGTAGAACTGCTTCGGGTACAACGTGATCGTGTCAGCGATGATGATGACCTGTGGATTGCTCGTGCGGCGGATGTCCAGCCCCAACGAACCTGCACCGCGCGTGATCACCAGGCGAACGTAGCCGTCCTGAATATTGTTCGCTGCCACAGTTTGCTCGACAGCAGCCATCATCTGCAGCTTGTTGAGAGGAATCTCCAAGCGAATGGCGCGGGCACTTTCGAACAGCCGGTCGGTATGTTCCTGATGCAGAAACACCTTGCCGCCATACACTCGAATCCCCTCGAACACACCGTCGCCGTAGAGCAACCCGTGGTCATAGACGCTGATCTTGGCATCCTCTTTAGGGACGAGTTGGCCGTTGATGTAGATGCTCGGCATCATTCCGATCCTGCAGGTGACTGAGTGAAAAGACCCGGCAGGCAACACCAGCCGGGTCGACGGATATTTGTTAATCAAGTTGGACACGAACGTTTTAGGGAGGTTCGCACCCGGGTGGCTGGTGTCGCGTATTGCCTAGAGCGGTTTAATCTACTGTTTCCGAAAAAAGGGTGTGAGAGTATGAGTGTGTGAGAGTAACGGGGTAAAGTTGCATTACGAAAAAGCTGGCTCTTCCGTCACCCTCATACTCATCCACTCTGGTACCCTCACACAGTATCTCCACGCAATCGATCGGACTATGCCATTTACGCCGCTTCACGCTGGACTTGCAATCGCCCCTCAGCTAGCCGCACCGTTCGGTGAGCTTGCCGCGCGAGAGCTTCGTCGTGCGTTACCATAATTATCGTGAGCTGACGGCCTTCGTTCAAGCTCGACAGCAGATCCATGATTTCGCGGCCTGATTTGTTGTCGAGATTTCCTGTAGGTTCATCTGCCAACAGGACTTCCGGCTGAGCAACCAGGGCCCGAGCGATCGCCGCCCGCTGCATTTCGCCACCTGACAATTCCGAAGGTTTGTGGCTGAGACGGTGCTCCAGGCCCACCTTCGCGATTAATTCACGACCGAGATCGCGGAACTCTTTGCGCCGCTTCCAGTATTCCCAGACGGAGTGCCGGATCATTAATGGCGCGAGAACGTTCTCCAACAGGTCCAGTTCGGGCAACAGATGGTAGAACTGGAAGATGAAGCCAAACACGCGGTTCCGCAGGCGGTCGCGATCCTGCCGCGGCAGGTCGTCGATACGTTGGCCGTCGAGCAGAATCTCGCCCACATCGGGGGCATCCAGCAGACCGAGCAAGTGGAGCAGGGTGCTCTTGCCCGAGCCCGATTGGCCGATGATCGAGACGAACTCGCCACGCCGGACCTGGACTTCCACGCCGCGCAACACGGGGACTTGCAGCTTCCCCTTGCGGTAGGCTTTTTCCAGAGCAATTGCGGAAAGATGAGTCTGCGGCATTTTGATGCAACCTGTCATAGACAGACCCTGGGAGGCCGTCGAGATAGGGAATAGGGACGATCCACTATCAGCAACGGAGGAAATCGACAGTTCGGAAGTTGGAGTGACTATTGGCATTCAATCCCACTCTATTCATATCGCAAACATTGGACGGGATTCATCTGAGCCGCACGACGCGCCGGCAGGATACTGGCAACCACGGCAATCGCCATGGCACCGAACGCGACCCAGAAGACCATCAGTGGCTCGATGCTCGTGGGAATCGTCGGGAAGTAATAGATGCGTTGATCGAACACCTTGTGACCAGTCAGCCACGTCAGCCAGGATTCAATCCAGTTGATGTTCCAGACAAACAGCAGCCCGGAGATCATGCCGACACCACTGCCCACGATCCCCAGAGCCAACCCATATCCGAGGAAAATCGACTGCACGCCAGCGGAACTGGCACCCAGGGCCTTCAGCACACCGATGTCGCGAGTCTTCTCGACCACGATCATGAAGAAGATCGCCAGGATGCCGAAGCCGGCGACGGCGATGATCAGGAACAGCAGGACGTTCAAAATGGCCGATTCCACCGACACGGCAGCCAGCAGTGGACCTTGCTTCGATTCCCAGGTCTGCACGCTGAACAATCCGACGGGGAACTCGGTTGAGGACCGCAGCAGGTTGACGACTTCGTCGGCGTACTTGTAGTCCTTCAGCTTGATCTGAATCGAAGTGAAGCTGCGTTCGCCTGTCTTCGGATTGAGCATGCCGCGGACGTCCTGCAGGTAGTCCAGATTGCAGAAGACGAGATTCGCATCGTATTCGCTCATGCCGCTCTTGAAGGTGTCGACGATGGTCGCGTTGAAGTGGACGACCTGTGGCGGTCGACCGGCACTGACAGTACTGATGGCGATGTCGTCGCCAGGCACCGCCATGACTTCCGTTTCCAGCTTGTCGGTCTTCTGATTCTCATACTGGAAGCTGACGACGCCCAGTCCCACATACAGCCGACCGGGCAACGGGGCCGCTTGTTCTTCGAGCGTCAGTTCACGCGGTCCACCATCGTTAAATGGGTCAGGAGTGTTGAACGGGTTCTCGGCGGTTTGCAACTCTTCCGCTTCGGGGACGAAGGGGAATGTTTTCTCTGCCACGATTGAAGTCGCCGGGGCAGGTTCCGCCGGGGCCATTTCGGCATCTTCCGTGGGAGCTTCCGTCCGCTGCATCCACCGTTGCTGGTCGACGCGCATCTTGCGATATTTCACGTAGGAATCGAGCAAATCCCAGTTCGGATCCTGGTCCATGCTGCGAGCCGCGGGTTCACCCGTGCTGCTCTTCTGGAAGCTGGTGAGATGGTCTTTCAGCACCCCGACCTTGGCTTTGGAAGCGGGTTCGATGCCGATCAGCGTCACCGGCTTGGTGATGTACTGGCCACGCCATTGGAAGCTGGCCATCGCGTAGATCTCGACGACCGGGCTCATTTCTTCGATGTACTTGCCCGCGACTTTGCGGACCTTTTCCATCGTGGCCTCGGGGTTGGGAGCGCCGTCGGTGCCATTCACTTCGAGCACCATGTCGGCCAGGATCCCATGAATGCGTTCCCGCATCTGGGTGCTGAATCCAGCCATGACGCTGTTCACGACAATCATTGTCGCGACCCCCAGCATCACGCTGATAATGCTCGCCAACGCGATGTAACGCGTTCGCAGATATCGAGAGCACAGCAGCAATTTATACATCTGGCCAATCCTTTGGCTGAGTCGACTTCAAACCTTGCGCGGACACATTCCGTTTGCCACGCTGATCTCTATCTCCCCTCGCC
>JAKFVC010000230.1 GCA_021732415.1 Planctomycetaceae bacterium | reverse complement strand
GTGGTGGTGGTGGTGGCTTCTTCTCGATCCCGCCGGAACGCGTTGCTCAGGTTCCCTATGTCGGTATTTGCTTGAATCATGGCAAGCCTGACCCGACTCCCCGGATGAC
Organism: Planctomycetaceae bacterium; assembly: GCA_021732415.1. Lineage (GTDB taxonomy): Bacteria > Planctomycetota > Planctomycetia > Planctomycetales > Planctomycetaceae > JAKFVC01. The sequence continues at coordinate 14,282 of JAKFVC010000230.1, read as the reverse complement.
CTACGTCCCCGTGCGGCTCGAAAAAGCCGTTCCCGATAAGACTTTGCGAGAAATGCTGCGGTTGTACGGCATGGGCAAGATCGACTTCACGGTCGCTCAAGCCGCCGCTTGGCATATCACTGACAAAATGAGCTGGGATGAACTCGCCGATAAGAAGGAATACACCATTCCGGGCGTGTTCTCGTCGCAAGTCCCGACGTTCAGCATCGAACAATTGCAGGCCGCTCAGCAACTGCTGGCAGTTTCCACCAAATTGGCTGAAGAACGAGCCAAGATCGAACCGGAAACTGCTCCGACACCGGTCAAGACTCGCAGCCCGGGTGAGACCGCGGCTCAGCCAGTGGCTCCGAAGTCGGCTGGTGCAAAACCGGTTAAGGCGAAGGTGAAGTAACTGCCGGTGAGCGACAGATTCCATTAGAATGAACCGCTCCGGTGTTGACCTCAACACCGGAGCGGTTTTGTTTTGTAGCGCGTATCGTGGGACGGGTCTCCAGGCCCGTCCGAGCCCGTAACATTCGATGTAGTAGACCCTTAACGCCTCGCGGATCGATGGGAGGGCGAGGCTCCCGCCGAGCCTAACACGAGCTTTAGCTCGGCGACCTCCGGAGGCATTTAAACAGCATCTGGGCCTCCGGCGGACTCCGACCTGCGGCCGCTTTAGGCTCGGCGGGAGCCTCGCCCTCCCATAAGTTCGCGAGGCGTTTTCCCTGTGTAATGTCAGTTGTTACAGGCTCGGACGGGCCTGGAGACCCATCCCACGAACTCATCCATGTACGAAATCGAAGTCACCAACGAACAAGACTGCCTGGAACTCGCCGAGGACCGTCTGCGCGACATTGTGCAGCGGACGCTGGCAGCAGAACAGGTCCGTTCGGCCGTGATCAGCGTGGCCGTGGTGGACGACGCCACGATCTGGCGGCTGAATCGGCGGCATTTGCAGCATGACTATCCGACCGATGTCCTGAGTTTTCTGCTCGAAAGCGACCCGGAAACCGTTCCTGAGACCGGTCTCCGAGGGGCCGGGCGGATGATTGAGGGCGAGGTCATTGTCAGCGCGGAGATGGCATTGCAGATGGCGGCACAGTACCATTGGCAGGGCGCGGACGAACTTTGCTTGTATCTGGTACATGGACTGCTACATTTGTGTGGCTATGACGACCTGACTCCCGAAGAGCAAATTGTGATGCGTCATCGAGAGCGAGAGATCTTGCAGTTCTGGAATTTGACCCCGCATTACGCGGAAGACACGACCACTCCCCTTGCGGTGCCCCCGAAAGTGGAGCGTGCCACGTGACTCATTGGCTGGCGGGCCTCATCGGCGTCTTATCGCTGGTACCCCTCTACTTGATTTCGCTGGGCTGCTGGAATCTGCGCTCATTTTCCCGGTCCAAGCTGGAACAGATCTGCCGCGACCCCGGGCTGGAAACTCGTTTCCAGGCGATCCTGATGCACCACGAGAAGGTGTTGATCCGTCTGGAGTTTGCTCAGATCCAAGCCATCATCCTGGCTTGGGTGGGATCGACCTGGTGCGGTTCACAGCTAGCCAGTCACTTTCTGGCGGCACCCCGCGATTCCTCTGACTGGGTTTGGCTCATATGCTTAGGGGCGTTTGGTGCCACGGTCTGCCTGATCGTCGTCTCGCTGACCTGGGGTCTGTCGGAAGTCTTTCGCGAACGCAGCCTGGCCAGTGGCTGGCCGCTGCTGCTCGTGTTGTCTCTGGTGGGGTTGCCGTTTGCCTGGCTGGCCAAGCTGCTGGTGGCTGCCGGTCGCCGCCTGACGGGACTCGAAGAGGAAACGGTAAATGAGGCCGAAAGTCTCGCCGACGAATTGCGTTCGGTCACCGAAGAGGGACATCGCGAAGGCGTGATCGAAGACGAAGCCCGAACCATGATCCGCCGGGTGATCGACTTCAGCGAAGTCGACGTCGCCGACATCATGACCCCCCGGACCGAAATGGTCACGGTGAATGCGGACGCTTCGTTGCTCGATGCGCGGGCCGTGCTGCTGGTGGAAGGTCATTCTCGAGTTCCAGTCATCGGCAAGACGACCGACGAAATCCTGGGTATCCTGCACGCCAAAGATCTGTTGCGCTACCTGGACGGCAGCATGGGCAACGCGGTGACTCTGGCCGAAATCGCCCGAGAACCGTTCTATGTCCCCAAAACAATGGGCGTTCAAAACCTGTTGGAAGCCTTTAAAGAACAGCGGGCCCATCTCGCAATTGTTCTCGACGAATACGGTGGCGTTGCGGGCCTGGTCACGATGGAAGACATCCTGGAAGAACTGGTCGGCGAGATCGTCGATGAGTTCGACTCGGCCGACGACGGCGAACCGTTCCGCGAGGTCGTCCCCGGTTCCACCGACGTCTCGGCCAAGGCCCACCTGGATGACATCAAAGAACACCTTGGGATTGAGCTGCCGTCGGACGGCCAGGTAGACACGCTCGGCGGATTTGTATTCTCGTCGCTGGGCCGAATTCCCGTCACGGGTGAACAATTCCAGATCGGCAACGTCCAGTTCACGGTGTTAGAAGCCCACAAACGCCGCGTCGTCCGCCTGCGGATCAAAGTTCTTGATGAACAATCCGCGGAAGCGAACTGATCCGGGACTCTTTGAATTCTTTGTTCCCTAGACAGCTCCTCAGGACGGCCGCCCCGGTCGTCGTCCATTCGGGAGGCCTGGAGCCCCAATTCAAGAAACTTCGCGTTGAGATTCATCGAATCTTCGCGTTGAAAGTGCAATCTTGATCTCAAAGATGATATTCTGAAATTAGCCCGATGGGGCTCACATCCTTGCCCGTCTCTGCCCCATCCAAGCTTGAACAGAATTCGGTCAAAACAGGTCGCGAAGATTCTCACCGAGCGGAAACTTCTGCCTGAACAACAGAACTTTCCACTCGATTGTCAGTGCTCCCATTGAGATGGACATTCGAGAGAGTGAAGGTGCGTTATGAATACGGAAGAACACCGGCTGGCAGAAGATCGGGAGGGGACGGCGAATTGGAAACAATGGGGCCCATACCTCAGTGAACGGCAATGGGGAACGGTTCGCGAGGACTACAGCGAAGGGGGCAATGCCTGGAATTATTTCAGCCACGATCAGGCTCGATCGCGAGCTTATCGCTGGGGCGAGGATGGCCTGGCGGGGATCTCGGACAACAAGCAGCGGCTGTGTTTCGCGCTGGCCCTGTGGAACGGTCAGGATCCGATTCTGAAGGAGCGGCTGTTCGGTCTCACTAACAGCGAAAGCAATCACGGCGAGGACGTCAAGGAGTACTATTTCTATCTGGATAGTACGCCGACGCACTCGTACATGAAATATCTCTACAAGTACCCGCAGCAGGCCTATCCGTACGATGATCTGGTGCAGACCAGCGCGAAGCGGACGCGGGCCGAGTTCGAATATGAGCTGATTGATACGGGGATCTTCGACGACGATCGCTACTTCGATGTGTTCGTTGAATACGCGAAAGAAGCGGCGGACGACATCCTGATCCGCATCAGCGTCCACAATCGCGGGCCGGAAGCAGCGAGCTTGCGCGTGCTGCCGACACTGTGGTTCCGCAATGTCTGGTCGTGGTCGGGGCCAGTGGTCGAGAAGCCATGCTTGTCGCTACAAGCCAGTACGGCAGCCTACTCGGTGACCAAAGCGGTCGATCCCAAGATTGGAGAATGGTATCTGTATTCCGAGGGGAACGCGCCTCTACTGTTCACTGAGAATAATACTAACACCGAACGTACCTTCGGAGTGCCCAACCACAGCCCTTACGTCAAAGATGCGTTTCACAATTGCATCATCCATGGTCAGTCCGAGGCCGTGAACCCTCAGCAGCAGGGGACGAAGGTCGCCGCGGATTACAGTATTTCTGTACCAGCGGGTGAATCCGCGGAAATCCGTCTGCGACTCTCACATGCGGCACCTGCGGACCTGCCTCTAAACAACGGCCACGGCAGTGTGAAGGGCCCGTTTGGCCCGCATTTCGATAAGATATTCGCCGAGCGCAAAGCTGACGCGGACGAATTCTATCATGCCTTGACGCCGCCCCAGTTGACTGCGGATCAGGGAAACGTCATGCGGCAGGCGCTGGCGGGGATGATGTGGACCAAGCAGTTCTATCATTATGACGTCGACAAGTGGCTGGAAGAGCGTGGCTCAGATCCCTTCAACCCAACTCGCAAGGCGGCCCCGCGCAACGAGTCCTGGCATCACATGTTCAACGGTGATGTGATCTCGATGCCCGACAAGTGGGAGTACCCCTGGTACGCGGCCTGGGATCTGGCGTTCCACGCGCTGGCCCTCACGATCGTCGACAGCGATTTCGGCAAGCAGCAACTCAAGTTGATGTTGCAGGAACGCTACATGCATCCCAACGGGCAGATCCCAGCTTATGAATGGAACTTTGGCGATGTCAATCCGCCCGTCCATGCCTGGGCGACCATCTATACCTATCGCCTCGAACGAGCCCGTTATGGTCAGGGGGATCGGGAGTGGCTGAAGACCTGCTTCCAGAAGCTCCTCTTGAACTTCACGTGGTGGGTCAATCGCAAGGACCGTAATGGCCGGAATGTCTTCGAAGGCGGATTCCTGGGTCTCGACAATATCGGTGTCTTCGATCGCAGTGCGCCGCTGCCGACCGGGGGCTACCTGGAGCAGGCGGACGGTACGGCGTGGATGGCGTTGTATTGTCAGAACATGCTGGAGATCTCCATCGAGCTGGCGACAACCGATCCCGATTACGCCGAAATGGCACTGAAATTCACACAGCATTTCCTGTGGATTGCGTCCTCGATGATGCACCTCGGATCGGACAAGGGGATGTGGAACGAAGAAGATGGGTTCTTCTATGACGTGCTGCGGCTGCCCAATGGCGAGGCTCATCATCTCAAGGTTCGCTCGATGGTCGGACTGCTCCCGCTATGCGCGGCCACCGTTATCGAAGGGGAAATGCGCGACAAATACCCCGAGTTAATCGAACGGTTTAAGCGATTCGTGGCAGCGCGGCCCGAGCTAATCGCCAACATTCACAACCCGCAGGAACGGGGTTATGCGGGTCGCGCGCTGGCCTCTGTGATGGACGAGACCAAACTCCGCCGCGTCTTATCCAAGATGCTCGACGAGAACGAGTTCCTGAGTGAGTTCGGGATTCGGTCGCTGTCGCGATATCACGTCGATCATCCCTATTCGGTGCATGTCGAAGGCCAGGAGTACAAAGTTTCGTATCTGCCTGGTGAGTCTGACAGCGGCATGTTCGGCGGCAATTCGAATTGGCGCGGTCCCATCTGGATGCCGGTGAATGTCCTGATCCTGCGGGCGCTGCTGCAGTATTACATGTACTATGGCAACGATTTCAAGATTGAATGCCCGACGGGTTCCGGCAACTTCATGAATTTGTATGAAGTGGCGGACAACATTGCCCGGCGGCTGTCGAACATCTTCCTTAAGGATGAAGCCGGACGGCGGCCGGTATTTGGTGGGGCGGAGAAATTTCAGACCGACCCCCACTGGCGGGACTACATCCTGTTCTACGAGTACTTCCATGGCGACAACGGCGCGGGCCTGGGAGCCAGCCACCAGACCGGTTGGACGGGTGTCGTCGCGCGATTGCTGTATACGTTCGCGAAGGGTGATTCCGATCAAATTCTGGAAGCAGGCAAGGGAGCCTACACCGAGAAGATGGTCAGCTTCGCAACCGGTGTGATCGAACCCGAGCCCGAACCGGTTGCAACATAGTCGTCACTGATCGTGCAGGAAGGCCGCCCCAGCGGTCGTCCTGCTTCCCCATTTCACGCCACTAGTTAACCCTTCCGACGAAGAACGAAAAATCATGCGGGCTGTGCGCTATCCTGCGTTGTTCCAGATCAACACTCGTGTCTGGCTTACAAAACTCGCTCGTGAGCTGGGGCGCCCAGCGACACTGGACGACATCCCCGATGCCGAACTCGATCGCCTGGCGGCCGAGGGCTTCGACTGGATCTGGATGTTAAGCGTCTGGCAAACCGGCTCGAAGGGACGGGAAGTCTCGCGGAATAATCCCGACTGGCGTGCGGAGTTCGAAGACACGCTTCCCGATCTGACGGAGAATGACATCCCCGGGTCTGGCTTCGCGATTGCGGATTACCAGGTCCATCTGGAACTGGGAGGGCCGACTGCTCTGGCGCGACTGCGAGCTCGTCTGCGGCAGCGTGGACTGAAGTTGATGCTGGATTTCGTCCCGAATCACACGGGACTGGACCATCATTGGGTGGAGACTCATCCGGAATACTACATCAAGGGTTCCGAACTGGATCTGGCCAAGGCGCCCCAGAACTATACCTGGGTGAAGCGCAAGTCGGGTGACTTGTTGCTGGCGTATGGTCGCGACCCATACTTCTCCGGCTGGCCCGACACCTTGCAATTGAACTACGCCAATCCGGACCTGCAAGCCGCGATGATCGGCGAATTACTGAACATCGCCAGCCAGTGCGACGGAGTCCGTTGCGACATGGCCATGCTGGTGCTGCCGGATATTTTCCTCAATACGTGGGGCAATGCATCGCCGCCGTTCTGGGAAAAGGCCACTAGCGCGGTTCGTGAACAACATCCCGGGTTCTGCTTCCTGGCGGAAGTCTATTGGGATCGCGAGTGGACTCTGCAGCAAGAGGGCTTCGACTACACTTACGACAAACGCTTGTACGACCGCCTGCGTGAGCGCAACTCACGTGCGACGCGCGACCATTTTCTCGCCGACATGGCATTCCAGAACAAGCTGGCCCGGTTCCTGGAGAATCACGACGAGCCGCGCGCCGCAACCACATTTCCTCCGGGCGCCCACGAAGCCGCCGCGGTGATTACCTTTCTGTCACCGGGACTGCGTTTCTTTCATCAGGGGCAATTCGAAGGTCGCCGGAAACGGATTTCGCCGCACTTGAATCGAGCCCCCGAGGAACCGGTCAATCATCAGCTGGAAGAGTTCTATCAACGGTTGCTCGCCGTGTTACGCCGCCCCATCGTGCGTGAGGGGGACTGGCAATTGTTGACGTGCGATCTCGCATGGGACGGCAATTGGACCTCGAACTGCTTTGTGGCATTTGCCTGGCAGGGCCCGTCCGGGGAATTACTGATTATCGCAGTGAATTATGCCGCTCATCAAAGCCAGTGCCACGTCCGCCTGCCATTTGCCGATCTTGACGGTAAGCGCTGGCAGTTGCACGACGAGTTGGGAACGGACACCTACGACCGCGATGGACACGATCTCTTGTCGCGGGGACTCTACCTGGATACTTCACCGTGGAAGGCCTCGGTGTTCTCTGTGACACAGGTGACCTGATTCATCAGAGACCCCACATTCATGTCATCCGCAACGAACCCTGCGATCGCCCAGCCACGCCTGACTTTCCGCCAGGAACTGCGCGCCCGAAAGTATTTGCTCTTGTTGCTGGTGATTACGGCATGCCTGTTCATTCAGCCGCTGGCGCATGGCAAAATCATCGGATTGTTTCTCTACGACCTGCTGCTTAGCATACTGGTCGTGTCGATCATCTTATTCGCATTTCATCGGCGGTACGAACGCGTTATTGGGCTGTCAGTCGGAATGCTGGCAGTCATTGGCAACTGGTTTCGGAATGAGGTGCTCTTTCACGCTGCCATGCCCTTGCTGCTGGGATTCGGCTTTGTGGTGATTCTGCGCAGCATTTTCGAGCAGAAGGTCATCCGATTTGATGACGTCCTGGGCGCCGTCTGCGGTTATCTATTGGTCGGACTGGCTTGGGCGAACTTGTATATTCTGACCAACTTGCTGGTCCCCAATTCGTTTCAGATGAACACGAAATTGATAGACAGTATTGCGGACCCGCATGCGAAGCGATTCATCTTCAACTATTTCAGCTTCGTCACCCTGACGACGATCGGCTACGGAGACATACTGCCCACCAGTCCGGTGGCAGCGTCACTAGCGTGGACTGAAGCGATGTTCGGCCAGTTCTATATGGCCGTGCTGGTCGCTCAGCTTGTCGGGCTCAATATGGCCCAGGCCGCTGCGCGGTCAGCAGATGGGGATGCCAAATAGAAGCGGCCGCATCACGACCGCATAGTTCGCTGCCAAGAATTTCGAAGTCTGTTCAATGAGGCAATTTCACAAATTGAAGCGTGCCACATTGCCGGAGAGCGCTTCCGGGCCAGGTGGCAGATCGCAATTTGTTACTTGGCGGCTTCTTTCTTGGCGACGGGCTTCTTCGGCGGCTCGATCTTGTCAACCTTGAGCAACTTCATGAGCTTGGTCGTCTCGGCCGAACCGGCTTCCAATTCGTGCCACATGTCAGCGGAACAGTCGCTGAGTGCGACGTGATCATGATGTTCCTTCTTGGCATGTTCCTCGGCCAAGGTGCAGGCGGTGCGGACGTTGGCATGGTGCTTCTCGATGGAAGCAATCAACTTCAAGACTTCCGGTTCCTTCGGATGATCGGCCTTCAGCTTGGCCAGTTCCTTGTCAGCACCGGCCAAGTCGCTCTTGATGCCGGAAATCAGGTCTGTGGCTTCCGCCTTCGCCACGGGAACTTTGGTCTTGGTCGTCGGCTGCGTCTGGGTCTGATAGTACAGCACCTGCGACCGATTCTGAGCGTGTCGCTGATACATTTGGACCCCATGCGAAACCGCACCGTCTCGAATCTTCCTGCCGGCATCGAGACTCTCGGTGTTCTGCGCAAAAGCACCGGTCGCTGCTACCAGAAACATCGTTGCCACACTTAAGCCAATCATCTGCTGTTTCATGACGCTCACCTTTCGAAATCCACTGTGGGTCGGATCCCTCATGCCGAAGGACCTCTTCACAACCAGATTAAAGGAAACGCACATGAATCTCTACTCAATTCGCAAATGGATTGGACGGAAGCGTGCAGCTCCTGCCGAAAAGAGGACCTCTCGATCTTTTCCCGGGTTGCTCGCTCGGTGTATCATCCAGTGTAACGCGGCCTTTTGGATAGAACTATACTGCAGTATCCAATTGAAAATTGCGTGGCGGGATGGCGAGCACGGGCCCTGTGGCAGACGCTGCCAGCGTCTGCGTTCCGACGCTAGCAGCGTCGCCCACGAGGCTCGCGGACCTTACGTTAAACCGCAATTGGGGACAACTATTGATGCGGGCCTATCATCTCATTCGCGACTTCTGCATCGTGTGCGTTGTTCTCGCATCGGCGACTCGATCGTCCGCCGAGGACCCGCTAAGCCGCGAAGCCATCCAGCAGCGTCTCACCCAGTCGTCCAAGTATCTGGCATCGGACGAGCTCGAAGGTCGAGGCATCAACACCGCGGGGATCGACAAGGCGGCCGACTATCTGGCCGCCGAGTTCACCAGGATCGGATTGGATACCAAGCGCTATCAGGGTACTCCGTTCCATACGTTCTACGTGGGCAGCCGCTTCGGTCTCGGCGAGACGAATTCGTTGGTGCTGACCCCCACTGGTGGGAATCCAAATGAGCTGGAGGTGAACTCGGACTTCACTCCGTTGTCGCTCAGCGGTTCGGGCAAGCTGGATCTTCCAGTGGCGTTTGTGGGGTATGGCATTACGGCTCCGAAGCTCAGTTATGACGATTACGCGGGCATGGATGTCGCCGGGCACGCGGTGATTGTGTTGCGGAATGAACCCCGTAAGTCCGATGCAGAGAGCCCGTTTGATGGTGCGAAGGCCTCCGAGTTCTCGCACCTGTCACATAAGGTGATGAACGCCATTCAGCACAAAGCCGCTGCCATCCTGTTTGTGACCGACAACGCCAGTCTGCCGGAAGACGCCGCGGCCGATCCGCGCCAGGCCGACGCGTTGATTCCGTTTCTGGTGAAGTCCAATGTGGGAAATCGGCAGATCCCAGTCGTCCACTGTCGCCGAGCTGCCATCGAACCGCTCCTGCAGGCCGCAGGCAAGCCCGACTTGGCTGCGCTGGAACAGGGCATCGACAGTGATTTGAAGCCCCGCTCAATGCTGCTCACGGGCAGCCGCGTGACGGGCGAGATTTCTGTCGTGCGGAAAGGGAAGCCGCTGAAGAACGTCGTCGCCGTCCTGCCGGGAAGTGGACCGCTGGCGGAAGAAACGCTGGTCCTGGGCGCCCATTACGATCACTTGGGATTCGGGGGCTCGGGCTCATTGGCGTTCAGCTCGCAAAAGGAGATTCACAATGGTGCCGACGACAACGGTTCCGGTACGGCCGTTTTGATTGAGGCGGCCCGGCAGTTGACGTTGCGATACGCTCAGCAACCACCGGCGCGGCGGATTGTGTTCATCGCCTTCAGCGCCGAAGAGTCCGGTCTAATTGGCAGCGAACGGTACGTGAAGGACCCGCTGTACCCCTTGAATCAAACGGTCGCCATGTTGAACCTGGATATGGTCGGTCGCCTGCGTCAGGAGCGTTTGACCGTCTACGGCACCGGAACGGCGACCGAGTTCGATCCACTCATCGATCGGCTGGGGACGAAGTACGCCTTCTCCATCGTGAAGAAACCCGGTGGCTATGGCCCCAGCGACCATGCGTCGTTCTATCAACGCGGCATTCCCGTCCTCCATTTCTTCACCGGCCTGCACCGGCAATATCATCGACCAGAGGACGACTCCGACCTGCTGAACGTCGAAGGGATGGCCCGGATCTCGCAAATGGTCGTGGAGACCGTTGAGGAGCTAGCCGCCGCGAAACAGCGTCCGACACACAAAAAAGTGTCCGGAGGCGACGACATGGATGGTCTGGCAGACGCGCTGCTGGGGGGACTGGGAGACAGCCTCAAAGCCTCCACGGTCCCCGCCAAGCCCGGGACCGGCGATCCCTACCTCGGGGTCGCATCGCGGAAAGCCATCGCGGACGTGAGTGCCCCCGGCTATCTGGTCGAACGAGTCACTGCCGACGGACCAGCAGCCACGGCGGGCATCCGCAAGGGCGACCTCATCCTCAAATTAGGAGCCGATCCAGTTCGTACGATCGATGATCTGACAACGATCTTGAAGAAGCACAAATCGGGAGACAAGGTCACGCTCGAAGTGCGTCGGGCGGGGGTCGATCTGGAGATTGAAGCGACTCTCGGAGGACGATAAGAGGACCGTTCGTGATTCGAGTTGATGGGAGGGTGAGGCTCCTGCCGAACCGCATAGTCTGGCGAGGATCGATAAACGCTTGCGGTTCGGCAGGAGCCTCACCCTCCCGTGACGTCGAAACATGGGTCACGGCAGAGCCTACCGTGGAATCCTCAACAACAAGCCCATAAACGAATCCGGACGCAGGCGATTCAACGGCACTTTCGCGGCACACAGTGTCGGTGTGACTGCCGAAATGCTCGGTGAAAGTGGGTCGGCGAAGAACGATCTGACCTCCGCCGAATTGCCTTCCCGGAACGAGCCCGGTTCGATGGGCCGCAGGCCGTTCTCGCGGGTAAATCGCATGACGCTACGACCGGTGTGGTCCGTTAAGTACAGCTCGACATTGCTGGCCGCGACCGAGTTCATGTGGTCCATCAGAATTTTCTCCAGATTGCACTCGATGGCCACGCCCCCCAGCTTGGCGTCGGTGGTCTTATCATGGACGGAAACGCCGGCCACCATGCACTCACCGACCGGTTCTCCTTTTCCGCCCCCCATCGAAGCGGCAATGGACTTCTTGACAGCCTCGGGCAACTCCACAATCCGTCCCGGCATCCCGACATAGATCTCACGCGGCACGAGTGCCGTAATGGCCGGCAGGTGGCGTCCGAAGAATTCCGTCAAATCGGTTCGTTGCAATCCACGTTGCGTTTCAGAACTCTCCACGCGGATGGGCTTTGTTTGAGGAGTGTTATTGACCGCCCAGTAAGTGACGGCGGCATAACTCGGATTCACATCGAGCAACCCCTTGAAAATGACCTTCAGACGCTCGGCCCAAACGGCTTCTGATTCCACGCCAATTGCCCCACCGCGACGAATGTCAATGATCGCCTGGATCGCCGGCAAGGTCGACATGAACCGCGTGTTTTCAGCGAGCGTTTCGATCTCGTAGGTCAACTTCGAACGCAGATCTCGCAAATCGTCAACTCCGTCCTGCAGCCGGCGTTGTTCGACCGCGAGAGACTGTTGATACGAGTGGCAACCCCAGCCAACCAACCCCGCCACGGCCAATGTTCCGCACAACGCCAGGGTTTGCGACAACCGGCGATGTTTCGCCATCCAGCGCTGAAACCGTTTAGTGAACGGATCTTGTACAGCCGAGATCGGCTCATTCGCCAGCCAGCGCTGCAAGTCCTCCGACAAAGCCGAGGCCGATGGATAACGGGCACAGCGTTCCTTCGCAATCGCTTTCAGACAAATGGCCTCCAGCGGAATCGGGATCTGCGGATTGAGCTTGCGCGGACGCGTCGTCGGCTGATCGACAATCATGTCCAGCAAATCAGACATCTTGCTGCCCGGCGCCAGAGATTCCTGGCTCAATTCGTGCGGCGCGAAGCCAGTGAGTATCGAGAACAGGATGGCCCCCAGACCATAGACGTCGGTCCGCTCGTCAATTTCATCGACGCGCCCCGAGGCCTGCTCGGGTGCCATATACATGGGTGTGCCGACGACCTGCCCGGCCAGTGTGACATCCAGACTATCAATCACCGGCGCATCGGTCACCTCCTGCAGATGCGCCTGGGGATCATCCATCCCCAGGCATTTGGCCAGTCCCCAATCGAGGACGATGACTTGCCCGAAGTTGTCCAGCGCGACGTTCTGGGGCTTGAGGTCGCGATGGATTACCTTGTTCGAGTGCGCATAAGCAATCGCCTGGCACACGCTGGCAAACGCGGTCAGCAGACGATGAAAGGCCAGCGGACTGGCCATCCCCAGTTCCCGCGTCTCGTGATATTCACGAATGGCATCGGCCAGCGTCTCATTGCCGAGAAACCGCATGACGTAGAAGACGCGACCATCCAGTTCGTTCTCACCCAGGAGATGTACCGGCACGATACTCGGATGATCCAGGCGCCCCGTGATCTCGGCTTCCCGACGAAAGCGGGCGACGGCGGCCGAATCGGGATCGAATCGGTCACAGATCTCTTTCACCGCAACGTAGCGATTGAGACTCGTATCCACAGCCAGCCAGACGGTTCCCAGTCCCCCCTGCCCCAGCTTGCGGATCAGTCGAAACTTCGTTCGGAACGTGCGAGTTTCGTCGCCGACAACAGCCTTCGGAATCTGCGACAGGCCGAACACCTTCGCAATACGGCCGGTTGGATCAACACGCTCCAGCAGCCCCGATGTGCGGCGCGCAACGCTCGACCAGGCTTGAGGCTCGGTGTCCTCTGAGCCCATTGACTTCAAAAACTCCGCTTCCTCGCTCTCAATCCGCAACAGAACTTCCTCGGACAAGATTCCTTCTTGCCGCAAGTACTCTCGTAGTGACAACCCGCCGAAGGGAGTCCAGTGCCGCAACGCGTTCCGCAGCATGCGTTCCGTCACGTACTTACCGCGAATTAACTGCGAGGCCAGCACAAAGTCGCGTTCGGGTTTGGAAACCACTCGCGACAAAGGAGCCGTCAATAGTTCCGTCAGTTCCTCCGGTTCGATTCCGAAACCGGCAAATCTGTCAGGCATCTGGTGAGTCATCTCATCCCAGATCGGGGGCGGCTTCGTCGGCATCAGTGCTGTGAGGTCGTGGTCTACTTCATTATTATGGGGGGCCGACATTGTCGAATGCTCCTCGGTGAATGGTCTCGGAGCAGCCGGCCTATGACGCATCCTCTGGTTCTCGCACGACTTGGGTTCCGGCGAAACGGAAGAGGAATTCACAGCACTCGACTGGCTCGGGAGTTTGATCCCCGAATTCGGCCCGCGGGTACCAACTGGTGCATTGAAATCTGTCTGCGCATTGGTAGCGCAGCAAATGAATTTTGGTCGTCGGGAGAGAATTCCGACGAATGCCGTTCCGCTTGTAAGAGTTTGTCGCCTGTATGTCTTGGACCTGCACAAAACCTCCATTGATGTGGCGTTTTGGCAACATGGCAACCCAGCCGCTAACCAGACTCGTACCTCACCACCAACTTATTTGAACTCTTCGATTCTTTGAACTCTTCGATTCTTTGACCCCTTCGACTTCTTTGAACTCTTCGATTCTTTGACCCCTTCGACTTCTTTGAACTCTTCGATTCTTTGAACCCTTCGATTCTTTGAACCCTTCGATTCTTTGAACCCTTCGATTCTTTGAACCCTTCGATTCTTTGAACCCTTCGATTCTTTGAACTCTTCGATTCTTTGAACTCTTCGATTCTTTGAACTCTTCGATTCTTTGAACTCTTCGATTCTTTGAACTCTTCGATTCTTTGA
>JAKFVC010000340.1 GCA_021732415.1 Planctomycetaceae bacterium | reverse complement strand
GGGTGCCACTGGCTGTGCCAGTGCGTCGCCGGACAGCGTATAGACCACCCCTCACTGGCAGAGCCAGTGGCACCCGACACCAGGCGTATTGATTTTTCTTAGTCGCTAGTTCGAATCGCGAGGAATGGCTGAGAACGCCACTTACAACCATCCGGCTTACGCCGGACGCTCGCCTTAGGCGTCACTCCCACTTGGTGATGACACCACCCAGAACCCGCGACAATCCCGCTTCCGTTTGCAGTAATAGGGCACCTTGCTGATCAACTCCCCGGCACGTGCCGATTGTGACGCGATCGCCCACGGTGTGATGAATCAACCGGCCTCGCAAAAAACAGAGTTCGTGCCAGCGCTGCGGTAACTCAGGATCATTGGCAGAGAGCTGAATGAGATGCCGCTCAAGCTGTTGCAAGACTTGAATCAACACAACCGCCAGATCCCAGGTGCGATTCGAGGCATCGCACAAAGCCGTGGCCGTCGGCCACAGTTCCGCCGGGGCCAACGTGAGCGAATTGTTGACGTTGATGCCAATCCCCACGACCAGTTTCCCCGATTGACGGGGCGGGATCTCGACCAGGATTCCGCAGATCTTGCGTCCGTGCAGGAAGACATCGTTCGGCCATTTGAGGCCAATCTCCGCTTGCGGCAACAGTTCTTGTAAGGCCGCACAAACCGCTAGCCCAGTCGTCAACGAAACCTGCGGCCAGCGTTCCTGGGGCAATCCCAACTCACTGGTTTCCAGCATCACGGAAAACGTCAGGGCGCCTTCAGAAGCCCACCAGCGATTGGCACCGCGACCGCGGCCGGCGGTCTGCTGCAAGGCCCAGATCAATAGCGGGGTTTCTGTGGAAACTTCGGCTGCCGCCAGATCCAACGCCCGATCATTCGTGGAGCCAATTTCCGCATGGAATTCGACTTGCTTCACGAAAGTTTGGGCGACGATCTGCGGGATGAGGGGCATAAATGGAACAATCCCAATGGGACTTATGGCAGAAAAGCCGGTTAATACCGGGCATTCGTGCCATTAGCTGCTACTTGTAGGTCAACAACAAATCGCCCGTCTGAATCTGCGTTGCGGGGGTCACCAGTACCTGGGCGATCACGCCATCGTTTTCTGCGTAGACCGTGCTTTCCATCTTCATAGCTTCCACGGTCAACAGCTTCTGCCCCTTCTTGACATGATCGCCGATCTTCACGTTGACCGATACCACCATACCCGGCATGCCGGCCCCGACTTGCTTCGGATCGGCGAGGTCCGCCTTGGCATTGCGCTGGGCCGTGGGTTCGAGCTTGCGGTTGGTAATCGTGACTTCGCGCGGCTGGCCGTTCAGCTCGAAGAAGACGGTCTGCGTTCCGTCGGGATGCGTGTCGCCCTGGGTCAGATACTTGATGATCAGCGTCTTGCCCGGTTCGATCTCTACGGCGATTTCTTCACCCGGTTCTTGACCGAAGAAGAAGGCCGGTGTCGGCAATACGCTGGTATCGAAGTACTGGGCCTGATGGGCGGCAAATTCGCGATAGACCTTGGGATACATCAGGTAGGACAAGACATCCTGAGTCGTCGGCGGCCGCTTCAGGAATTTTTCAACCTCTTCGCCAACAGCCTTGAAGTCGACCGGCGGCAGCGTCGCGCCAGGTCGCTCCGTCATACCCGCCTGGCCGCGCAAGATCCGTTTTTTGACCTGCTCGGGGAAACCACCGGGTGGCTGTCCCATTTTGCCGCCGATCAGGTCGATGACAGACTCGGGGTAGGCCAGTTCACGGTCACTTTCCAGCACTTCCTTCGGCTTCAGATTATTCGCCACCATGAACAGCGCCATGTCACCCACGGACTTCGAGGTGGGCGTGACCTTCACGATGTCGCCGAACATCTGGTTCACTTCAGCATAGACCAGGCACACCTCGGGCCAGCGTTCGGACAGACCCAAAGCCTTGGCCTGCTGGAAGAGGTTCGTGTACTGCCCACCGGGCATCTCATGGCGATACAGATCGGAAGTCGCCGGGACCGATTCCCCATCGAAGGGCTTGTAGAATTCCCGCACGGCGCGCCAATATTCTGCCAGGGCGTCGAGATGCTCGGAATCGAGCCCAGTCTCCTTGGGACTGAACCGCAAGGCTTCGACGAGAGTATTCAGGTTGGGCTGCGAGGTTCCGCCCGACATCGGTGCCATAGCCGCATCGAAGATATCGAGACCCGCCTCGACAGATCGCAGGATCGAGCCCGACTGCACTCCCGCAGTATCGTGCGTATGAAAATGGATCGGGATGCCGATCTCTTGCTTCAGCGTTTCCACCAGCAATTTGGCCGCATAAGGTTTACACAATCCGGCCATATCCTTGATGGCCAGAATGTGAGCTCCACGCTTCTCGAGGTCCTTCGCCAATTCGACGTAATACTTCAAATTGTACTTCGTGCGACTGGGATTCAGGATATCTCCGGTGTAGCAAATAGCTGGCTCACAGATCGCTCCCGCTTCGAGGACCGCTTCCATCGCGACTTGCATATTCGGCACCCAGTTCAGGGCGTCGAACACGCGGAAGACATCGATTCCGGCCTGGGCCGATTCCTTGACGAACGCCTTCACGACGTTGTCCGGATAGTTCGTATAGCCGACGGCATTGGACGCCCGCAGCAGCATCTGGAACAGGATGTTCGGAACCTTGGCCCGCATCTCGGACAGGCGCTGCCAGGGGCATTCTTTCAAGAACCGCATCGACGTATCAAACGTCGCTCCCCCCCACATTTCGAGCGAGAACAACTGCGGGCACCAGCGTGCGTAGACGTCGGCAATCTGCAAGAGGTCGTAGGTCCGAAACCGCGTCGCCAGCAATGACTGATGCGCATCGCGGAAGGTGGTGTCGGTGACCAGGGGGAGTTTCTGCTCCGTGATCCAACGGCTGAAGCCCTGCGGTCCAAGTTCTTTCAACCGATCGCGAGTCCCTTTGGGAAGCGGTTGTTGCAGATCCACTTTCGGCACGGGGGCCGGTTCGCGACGGGTCGCCTTCACTTGCCCGGAGACCACCGGATTGCCGTTAATGGTGATGTCGCCCAAGAACGTCAACAGTTTCGAAGCCCGATCACGACGCTTTGTGTACTGGAAGAGTTCCGGCGTTTCATCAATGAAGCGCGTCGTACAACTGGCGGCTCGAAATTCCTCATTCAACATTAACTTCATGAGGAACGGCAAATTGGTTTTGACGCCACGCACGCGGAATTCTTGCAGACTGCGTTCCATGCGGGTGATGGCATCAATAAAGCGGCGACCCCAGGCCGAAACTTTCACCAGCAACGAGTCATAGTACGGATTGACGACGGCTCCCGAGAACGCCGTGCCGGCATCCAGTCGGATGCCCATCCCGGCTGCCGAACGGTAATTGGTCATGCGGCCGTAGTCGGGCAGGAAGTCGTTCGCAGGGTCTTCCGTCGTCACGCGGCACTGAATGGCAAACCCGTTGACCTTCACCGAGTCTTGCGAGGGAATTCCGATGTCATCATGTGACAGTGGTGACCCCTGCGCGACCAGGATCTGCGATTTCACCAGATCGATCCCCGTGACTTGTTCCGTCACGGTGTGTTCCACCTGGATTCGCGGATTGACCTCGATGAAGTAGTATTTGTTCGTGTCGACATCCACGAGGAACTCGACGGTTCCCGCGTTCTCGTACTGGACTTCCTTGCCGATCGCCACGGACGCAGCCAGCAGAGCCTGCCGGGTCTCGGGATTCAGCACCGGAGCAGGCGCGATCTCCACGACCTTCTGATGACGGCGTTGAACCGAGCAATCGCGTTCAAACAAATGGACGAGATTGCCGTGCTTGTCCCCGAGCAACTGCACCTCGATGTGCTTCGCCCGCTGGATGTATTTCTCGACGAAGATGTCGGGACTGCCGAACGCGGTCAGAGATTCACGCTGAGCCGACTCAAACGCCGCGGCGAATTCAGAAGCCTCCCGAACAACTCGCATCCCGCGACCGCCGCCACCCTTGGCCGCCTTTAAGATGACGGGGAAGGTTTGGTCTTCAGCCTGCTGCAGTCCGTCGGCGATGGTCGTGATCGGTCGATTGCTGCCACCGAGGACCGGCACGCCGACCTTGCGGGCGATATTGCGCGCGGTGATCTTATCGCCCAGAGCCTCGAGAGCATTGACGGTCGGGCCGACGAAGATAATGCCGGCCTTCTCGCAGGCTCGCGCCAGTTCGGGATTCTCGCTTAAAAAACCGTATCCCGGATGAATGGCGTCGACGTTGTATCGCTTGGCGACTTCGATGATATTTTCAATATTGAGGTAACTGCGAATCGGTTCGCCTTTGTTTCCCACCTGATAGGCTTCATCCGCTTTGAAGCGATGGAGCGCCGCGCGGTCTTCCCACGCATAGATGGCGACGGTGCGAATTCCGAGTTCGTGTGCACTTCGAAACACGCGAATCGCAATTTCACTTCGATTCGCCACGAGCAACTTGGAAATGGTCTTCACTGGCTGGTTCATCAAGTCAAGTTTTCTTCGCGGTCAACGTCCTGAGACTCCATCCCGGACGATGACTGGATGATATTTCAATTGGCTGGGGCGGCGCCGTCCCTGGCGGCCCAGTCTAGCCAGTTACAGGGGCGGTTTCCACATGCCGTGCTGGCCTGCGTACCGCGTTTCAGGACGGGGTAGCGCAAGGTCGGCATATCTGGACTGCGGTGATTCAGCACAGCTTTCCAATGTGATCGACCTCAACACACCATCGGACGCCAATTCGAAATGGGAAAGCGGTGCTGAATCACCGCAGTCCAAATTGCCGTTCGCATTCCACAACCTATATATCAACAATAGGTTACACCGATTCAACCGCCCCAACATCCAATTGTAAATCAGGGCAAACAGGAGTGACTTGATCGAAGTCACATCCTCAGGTAGACTGACCGACTCGATTTGGTCGACAGAAGAGAGTATTTTATTGTTCCGGGACCGGTTTCAAGTGGTCTCGAACTTGGCATCAGAAGGTTGCAGAGTCATGGTGAAGCGGACTACGAAACAAAAGCGAACATTGCGGGATCGAGCCAAACGACGCCAACTGTTGCGTCGCCGTCGGAACGCCAAGAATCCCTAAGCCGGATTCTGCTTACCGCAGTTTGAAATTCAGGACACGGGTTCGATGCCTTATCGAACCCGTGTTTTGTTTTACGCGCGGAGGTATCGTGGGACGGGTCTCCAGGCCCGTCCGGTACTGCCTTATGTAGAAGAATTCGTGAGAATTCTTGTTTTGACGTGTAGAGGAACGTCGTAAGACTTCCGCCACATCCGGACAAACTCAAGAATTCTGATGAATTCTTCTACGAAAGACGCGGACGGACGGGCCTGGAGACCCGTCCCACGATACGTCAAAACAAAAAGCGTCCCGAGTCACATTGAAGTCACTCGGGACGCTTCGATCATCTGGGATAACAAGTGCGGGCCAACGCCTGTCATCCTGACTGAGAAGTATATTTAGCACGCAGTGTGCCAAACCGCACATTTCGTTTGTGTCCTCCCAAATACACGATATTCTTGTTTTTTGGCCCGTTCTCAACCGGCCAATTTCTGACTCGGCATGGCAAAAAAATGCGTGTGCTGCAAAACGCTACAGCATTTTGCCATTTTGTCTTAAATCGATTGATTGATGATCAATCACATGAGCTACTGACAATCCAGCTCTTCCTGAACAGCTCAGTTCAACCCAAACTTATACATCAGACGTGATCAGACTCTGAACGGGGCGGTGATTGTGAAGCTCAAACGACAACCCGAAGATTTTCAGGTCGAAGAACTCACTCAATATCCGACCTCGGGAGGGATCTTCGCGCTGTATCGCTTGACGAAGCGGTCGATGGGTACGCCGGAAGTCGTGGAAGAAATTCTGCGTCGCTGGAAGCTGCCGCGCGATCGCGTGTCGTACGGCGGGTTGAAAGATAAGCACGCCCTCACCACGCAGTTCGTGACGATTTTCCAGGGCCCCCGGCGCGACCTGCGAGAAAAGGCCTTCGAACTGGTCTACATGGGGCAGGGCGACCGCCCGTTTACTCCACACGACATTGCCGGCAATCGCTTTCTGGTGACCTTGAGATCGCTGCAGCCACAGTCGATTGAGCCCATCGTCGAAGCAATCGGCCAGGTCAAGCAGCACGGTATTCCCAACTACTTCGACGACCAGCGATTCGGATCGGTTGGATTTTCGGGTGAGTTCGTCGCTCACCCGTGGTGCATGGGGGATTACGAACGCACGCTGTGGTTGGCCCTCGCCGACGCAAACGAACACGATCGTCCAGACGAACGGGCCGAGAAGCAAATACTGCGAGATCTCTGGGGCAACTGGAATGCGTGCAAACAAAAGCTCTCGCAATCCAACCGCCGCAGCATCATCACGTACCTCGACGATCGCCCCGGTGATTTCCGAGGGGCCGTCTCGCGACTGCGAGTCGACCTGCGAGGCATCTATCTCGCGGCCTTTCAAAGTGCGCTGTGGAATCGGCTGCTGGCCGCCTGGTTGCAGTCGAACTGCCGCCCCGAGCAACTCGTTGCGGTCCCGTTGAAACTCGGTGCAGTCCCCTTCTTCCTGCAACTCGATCCCGATCAGCGACAACAGTTGCAATCCACGGAATTGCCGTTGCCCTCGGCCCGCATCAAACTTGAACCGGGACCCATCGACACGCTCATGAGCAAAGTCCTGAGCGACTTCGGCATGGAACTGCGGCAGATCCGGGTGAAGTATCCGCGTGACAGTTTCTTCTCGAAGGGAGAACGCCGCGCGGTGATCATGGTGGGCAAGGTCGAGCACATCGTTGCCGCCGACGAACTGGAAGCGGGCCGGCAGAAGATCCGCCTCAGTTTTGATCTGCCGCGCGGATCCTACGCCACAATCCTCGTGAAGCGTCTGACCGAGTTGAATTCCTTAAACGTCGCGGAACAATTCAGCGAGGTCGAAGACGAGGAGTAATCAGCGCCACTCTGCGACAAACTCACTTCAGCCGCTACAATGACAGGACGACATAATTCGTATCGAGAACATGTGCGTGGGATGGTGACAGATGCCGTATCGATTTCGCCTTGGTCGCTCAGGTCAGATCGCGTTCTGGTTGCTCAGTTTTGCAGTCGGATTGATGGGTACCGTCCGCGCCGATGAGGTTACCGTCGACGTCAGCGAAGCGGTCGACTTCGCGCGTGATATCCGCCCGATCTTGGCTAATCATTGCTGGAGCTGCCATGGTCCCGACGAACAGTCCCGCAAAGCGGGATTGCGGCTCGATTCGCTGGCCGGCGCAACGGCCAAACTGGAAACTGGTCATCCCGCAATTGATCTAGCGCAGCCACTGGAAAGCGAATTGCTGGTTCGGATCGAGTCGTCAGACGAGACCGAAATGATGCCCCCCCCGTCGTTCAAGAAACCGCTGACGCCGAAGCAAGCGGAAATGCTCCGAATTTGGCTGATTGGCGGAGCAAAGTTCGCACAGCACTGGGCATTCACACCGCCAGTTCGACCTGCGCTTCCGAAGATCAAAGATGCGAGTTGGCCCCGCGAGTCGCTCGATTATTTCGTTCTGCAGCGTCTGGAAGCAGCCGGTCTGCGGCCGAACCTAATGGCGGATCGCGAGACGCTGTTGCGGCGGCTCACTCTGGATCTGACTGGCGTTCCACCGTCCGTTCAAGAGCTCGATGCGTTTCTCGCGGACGATTCTCCCGGCGCCTACGAACGAGTTGTCGATCGCCTGCTTGCGTCGCCACGCTCGGCTGAGCGGCTGGCTCTGCAATGGCTGGATGCGGCACGCTATGCCGATTCCAATGGCTATAACAACGACGAAGATCGGACGATGTGGCCGTGGCGCGACTGGGTGATCAAGGCCTTCGCCGACAACATGCCCTACGACCGTTTCCTGACCGAACAACTGGCGGGAGACTTGTTGCCTCAGCCAACACTCGCCCAGCAAGTGGCCACGGGATTTAATCGCAATCATGTGTTGACCACTGAAGGCGGGATCGTCGAAGAAGAGTACCGAATTGAGTATGTCGCAGATCGAGTGCAGACGACTTCGACGGTGTTCCTGGGGCTCTCGTTCCAGTGTGCTCGGTGTCATGACCACAAATTCGATCCGATGACCCAGCGCGACTACTATCGCTTCTTTGCGTACTTCAACAACGTGTCGGACAAGGTTCTGGGCTACAACAAGGGAACTCCTGCCGAGCCCTTCATCGCCGCCCCATCCGTCGCACAGCAAGCAGAATCCGCCCAAATCCAGGCCGCCCGACAATCGGTCGAAAAGCAGATTGCCGCCCACATCGCAGGCATCCAGCCCGCCGTCGACAAGTGGGAACAATCGCTGACCGCCGAAGAGAAACGCGTCTCCAGTCCCGCCGGTCAATCACTCGTCATCGCTTTGGATGAGACTACTGGAGAACAAGTCAAGTTCTCCCTGCCCAAGGCTGAAGATGCGAGCACTGTCGGCAAGGTACAGGGGAAGGCCACTTGGAAGCCCGGCAAGTTGCTGGGTGCCCTGGAGTTTGACGGCAAGACGTTGATTGATTGCGGTCAGCAGGGAGTCTTCGACAAATCCGACCGAGTCTCCTACGGCGCTTGGATTTTTCCAACCTCGGCCAGTCCGAGTACGGTCCTTTCGAAGATGGACGATGTCCAGGCGAATCGCGGTTATGACCTGATCATCGAAGGGGGCAAGCCTGCCGTTCACATGGTCCATCATTGGCCGGACAATGCCCTCAAAGTGATTGCCAAGCAGGCCATGTCGTTAAATGCGTGGCACCATGTGCTGGTCACGTGGAACGGCGGCGGGCCGGCCAGTGGAGTGAAGATTTATGTCGATGGAGAACTCCAGCCACTCGACGTGACGACTGATCAATTGAAGGACTCCATCAAGACCGAACAGCCGCTACGAATTGGGCAACGCAGTACATCGGCGGCATTCCAAGGGTTGATCGACGACGTCCGTTTCTTCCAAGGCGAACTGGCGGCCGAGGATGCGAAGCGACTCGCCGACGGCAAATCGTTGTCGACGCTGGCGGATGTCTTTGCGATTCCCGCCGCGAACCGTAACGATCAGCAGCGGGAACAACTGCGAAACTACTACGTGGAGGTGATCGATCCTGAATCTCGTCGCTGGAAAGCAGAAA
This sequence comes from Planctomycetaceae bacterium, assembly GCA_021732415.1. Lineage (GTDB taxonomy): Bacteria > Planctomycetota > Planctomycetia > Planctomycetales > Planctomycetaceae > JAKFVC01. The sequence continues at coordinate 5,373 of JAKFVC010000340.1, read as the reverse complement.
TTGTCGAGCTGACTCAGCGTCAACAGAAGTTGGAACTGACCATTCCCAAGACGATGATCATGGCCGAATTGGCCCAACCGCGTCAGACGCACTTACTGACGCGTGGTCAATACGATGCGCCGGGAGAAAAGGTCGCTGCCGGAGTCCCCGCGTTCCTCGGGGCGACACCAGCCAACGCGCCGCAGAACCGATTGGGACTCGCCCAATGGCTCACATCTCCGGAGCACCCACTGACGGCAAGAGTGGCCGTGAATCGCTGGTGGGCGGGGATCTTCGGGACAGGACTCGTGGAGACCGTCGAGGACTTTGGAACGCAAGGTTCCTTCCCCAGTCACCCCGAGTTGCTGGACTATCTGGCGACCCAACTCGTGTCTCAACGCTGGGACGTGCGGGCGGTCATGAAAGAGATCGTGATGTCGGCGACTTATCGCCAGTCCTCTGCGGCGACTCCGCAGCAGATGGCACACGATCCGCAAAATCGATTGCTCGGCCGCGGATCGCGTTATCGACTTCCCGCTGAAACCCTGCGAGATAGCGCCTTATCGGTCTCGGGCCTGTTGCGTGAAACTCTGGGCGGCCCGAGCGTCAAACCGTACCAGCCCGCGGGTTTGTGGGAGGAAGTTTCTGTCGAGCGCCGCTTCAAATACGTCCCCGATCAAGGTGACGGGGCCTATCGCCGCAGCATGTATACCTTCTGGAAGCGGACGTGTCCGCCTCCAGCCATGTCGACATTGGACGCTCCCGACCGCGAGACCTGTCTCGTCCGCCGCGCACGCACCAACACGCCGTTGCAAGCCCTGGTCTTGCTGAATGATCCGACGTATGTTGAAGCTGCGCGACAATTGGCGGTCCGCATCATTCAAGAAGGTGGGCCGACCGCTGAAGGACGATTGAACTTAGCCTGCCGCACCAGTCTCAGCCGCGGGCCGACCCCTGCCGAACAATCTCTCCTGCTGGAGTTGCTCCGCGCGGCCACGACCCAGTTTGCCAAACAACCCACCGCTGCCGACCAGTTGCTGAAAGTCGGCATTGCCCCCCCTGTTAAGGACATTCCTGCCACAGAACTGGCTGCCTGGACCACGCTGTGCAGCCTCCTGCTGAATCTCGACGAGGCGCTGACTCGGCATTAAAGAGGACCGTTGATCGCTCTTTCGAGCCCCCATTCATCCCTGGCAAGCCTGCGGACGGGAATTTTGTTTGGAACAACATGACTCAACCCATCATTACTTTGTTGACCGATTTCGGCACCCGCGACAGTTACGCGGCCCAGATGAAGGGCGTGATCCTGGGGATCAATCCCCGAGCCCTCGTCGTGGACATCACGCACGAAATTGAACCACAAGCCATCATGCAGGGGGCCATGTGTCTGGATGAGGCCTTCGATGCCTTCCCCGCGGGGACCATTCATGTGGTGATCGTCGACCCCGATGTCGGGACAACTCGCCGCCGAATTGCTGCCGAGATTGGCAGTCAACGCTACGTCGGTCCGGATAACGGTCTGCTGACATTCCTCGCGCGGCGCCACGCGATCCAACGTGCCCATCATTTGAATGCGACGCAGTTTCACCGCCATCCGGTCTGTGCCACCTTTCATGGTCGCGACCTTTTCTCGCCGGTGGCCGCTCATTGGAGTTTAGGGGCCGACCTGAGCGAATTCGGCGATCCGGTGACGGCTCCGTTGGCCGAATTACGAGTCCCCAAAGTCGACAAGCAAGAGCGTGAATTGCTGGGAGAAGTTCTGGCAATTGACCGGTTTGGCAATATCATCTCGAACATCAGCGGCTCCGACCTGCCACTCGAGTTTCCCGCAACCATCTTCACCCGCATTGCCGGTCAACAGTTGAACCGCCTCAGCAGCTATTATTCCCAGCATCCCTCCGGAGCCTTGCTGGCCCTGATTGGCAGTTCCGGCCGGCTGGAAGTCGCCAGAAACCAGGGGAATGCCGCGGAGACGCTGCAGGTCACCATTGGGGACGAAGTGTATGTGAAGTGGTAAGCGGTAGCCTGACTCTCCGGAGTCGGGCATCCGCTTAGTGTGAGGGTACGAGTGTGTGAGAGTCACGGAGTAGAGTGTTGGATTGATCGCAATGATTCCTCTCGTCACTCTCCTATCACTCACACCCTCATACTCTCTCACTGCACTCGCCCGACTCTGGAGAGTCAGGCTACAACAAGGTTTGACAACTTGCCGTATCGCTCGTCACACTGCATTAACCGACCGGCGATCGGCCGATCTGATTTCTGATTCTCAGGAGAGCCTCCAGCGTGTCGCAAAAAGTTTCAGACTCCGAATCCGGAGGCGCCCAGGCCGATCTGGATGCTGTCGAGCGGATGGCGAGCAGCTATCGCCGCGTGACCACGGAACTCGGCCGCGTCATTGTCGGTCAGACGGACGTCGTTGAGCAGTTGCTGATTTCGTTGTTCGCCGGAGGGCACTGCCTGCTCGTAGGCGTCCCGGGTCTCGCCAAAACATTGATGATCCACACGCTGGCTCAGGTGTTGGACATGTCTTTTAGCCGTGTGCAATTCACGCCTGACTTGATGCCTGCGGATATCACCGGGACGGAAGTTATCCAGGAAGATAAGCTGACCGGCACCCGAAATTTTAAGTTCCTGCCCGGTCCCATCTTCGCCAACATCATCCTGGCTGACGAAATCAACCGCACCCCACCCAAGACGCAAGCCGCATTGCTCGAAGCCATGCAGGAACATCAGGTCACGGTCGGGGGACAGCGTCATCCGTTGCCAGAACCATTCTTCGTGCTGGCGACTCAGAACCCGATTGAGCAGGAAGGAACCTATCCGCTGCCTGAAGCGCAGCTCGACCGGTTCATGTTCAACGTGCTGGTGGAATATCCCAGCGAAGATGAAGAGTTTCAGATCGTCCGGCAGACGACATCGGACAATCGGCCGGAAGTCGCCCGGGTCCTGGGGCGCGAAGAAGTCGTCGCCTTGCAGCATGTCGTGCGGCGAGTTCCCGTCGCCGATCATGTCATTCGGTACGCGATGCAGTTCACGCGGATGACTCGCCGTGAACAGGGACAGGTTCCTGATTTCGTCCAGAAATATGTCACGTGGGGTGCCGGTCCTCGAGCCAGCCAATACTTGATCCTGGGGGCCAAGGCGCGGGCCATGCTGCACGGTCGCGAATACGTCAGCACTGACGATGTCAAAGCGGTCGCCTTACCCGTGCTGCGACACCGCATCATTACGAACTTCAATGCCGAGGCCGAAGGGATTCGGTCGGATGACATTGTCCGTCGTCTCGCCGAATTGATCGTCCCCGATTCGGGACAGGGGAATTCCCGTGGAAAGCTACCAGAAGTATTTCAGTCCCGAGACACTGGCTCGGCTGGAAGGTCTTGAGCTGCAGGCGCGCCAGATCGTCGAAGGTTTCGTCGCGGGACTGCACCAAAGTCCGTATCACGGTTTTTCGATCGAATTCGCCGAACACCGCGAATACGTCCCCGGTGACGACCTGCGATATGTCGACTGGAAGGTCTTCGGCAAGACCGACCGCTTCTATCTGAAGCAGTACGAGGAGGAAACCAATTTCTCCTGCCATGTGCTGCTCGATACCAGCGAATCGATGCTCTACAAGTCCGAAGCGGCTGCGGTAACCAAATTGCAGTACGCCCAGTTCGTGGCCGCGGCACTTTCATATTTGGTCCTGCGGCAACAAGACGCCGTGGGCCTGGCGACGTTTGATAACGGAGTCCGAAACTTCGTCCGGGCCTCCAGCCAGCAATCCCATCTCAAGCAGCTTTGCCACGTGATGGAGGAATCTCCGGCGGCGGGTGAATCGGCAATGGGACCGATTTTTGATGACTTGGCAGAGCGGATCAAAAAACGGGGGTTGATCCTCATCATCAGCGATCTGTTCGACAACGTGGATCAGATCCTGATGGGCTTGAAACATCTGCGGCACAAGCGGCACGAAGTGATCGTCATGCAGATCATCGACCCCGCCGAGCAAGACTTTCCATTTCGCGACCCGACTCTATTCAAAGGCCTGGAAAACTGGCCCGAGATGATGACCGATCCGCGATCCCTAAAAGCCGCCTATCAGCACGAGTTCGAACATTTTCTGACCGAATTGCGCCGAGGCTGTCGCGACATGCGCATGGATCATGTGCTGCTGCGGACCGATACTTCGCTCGATATTGCGCTGTCGAGCTTCTTAGCGAGCCGGGCCGGGCGATTGCGGAACTAAGAACCGCTAACAAAACGTCTGGTTGATCGTGAAGATTTTGGACCACGAATCACACAAATGACACGAATCGAAATTCTGAAAATTGCCTCGAAATGAGCGGCGCCCCGTCTTCCCAATTCGTGTTATTCGAGTCATTCGTGGTAAAAAACTTCCCTCACTGAATAGATTCCAAGCGACGGGTCCCACGTTTTCATAGGCGTTCTAAGTATGAAGGCTTGGTGCGGCTCATTTAGGTTCCCGACTAGCGCACGCTGACTGGCGCGGCTGTCTGATAGAGATCAAAACTCCCCTCGCGATTCGACACGAAGACCACCTTCCCGTCTGGCGACCAGCCGGGGAAATTGTCCGCGCCCGGCTGCTGAGTGATATTTCGGGGCTGCGATCCATCGGCGTGCATCACATAGATCTCGAAATTGCCGTCACGGTTTGAGGTAAACGCAATCTGAGTTCCATCTGGCGACCAGACTGGGAAATCGTCCAGGCCGCGACTGGTTGTCAGCCGCGTCACGTTCAAGGTCTCAACATCGACGGTGGCCAGTTCGAAATCACCCCAGCGGCTGGTCGCGAAGAGGACCTTCTTGCCATCGGGTGACCAGTGAGGATGCACGTCAAACGCCGGATCATTCGTCAGTCGCTGGCGATTTTCGCCGTTGGCATCGACGACGTACAATTCCTGGTTTTTCTCGAAGGTCGACGTGAAGACGAGCCGCTTCCCATCCGGTGACCAACTGGCCCATTCCTCATGCGACAGCCCCGCCTTGTCACCGGCTAACAAGCGAGGTTCGGAACCATCGAGCAGACTGGTCCACAAATCGAGATTCCCCTGTCCCGGGGTTTGTTCGACCTTGGACCAGGCAATTCGTTTCCCATCTGGAGACCAAGTCGCGTCGCACTGCGGAAGAGTGACCTTCGGCATGATGCGCTGGACGGGGATGTTCTCACCGGTCCACTGCAGCAACAGGATCTTGTCGCCGGTATGCTGCGAAAAGAGCAGCGACTTGCCGTCGGGCGACCACACCGGCCGTTGTTTGAACCGGCCGTCGCGAGTCAGACGGGTTGTCGCGGGGGGCTCAGAGGCGCTGCTAGACGAATCCAGGAAGCCGACACCAAGCAGGATCGTAAATGCGAGAACGAATAGAAGATGTCGCGGATTATAAACC
>JAKFVC010000263.1 GCA_021732415.1 Planctomycetaceae bacterium | reverse complement strand
CTGATAGCAGTCGCCGTTCGGGCAGTTGTAGTTCGTCTGCTGAATCGGGGTTCCCAAGGGAGCCACCTGGCGAGACTGAGCAGCGTACTGATCGGCGGAAAAGCCGGTCGCGGGAGCACCGAAGGCCAGCAGAAGTCCGGCCACAGCGGCGGGGCGACGGAGAATCGTCATCGAGAATTTCATAGTACCAATCCCTGAGGCGATCGTCCGGCACCCGGACAGAATCGAAACAAACTGTGGAGCCACGTCCGCCAGAACGCTGGTGGATTCCGTACGATTCCCACACTCTGGCAACAGTGTGCGATATTGCTTCGGCACGAGCCAAATGTGTGAGAGTGCCAGAGTGTGAGGGTATGAGAGTACGGACAAGTGCCATCGAGTTCGGAATGACTCTCACCCCGTCACTCCCACACACTCATACTCTCACACCATTTTGATCACACACTGAAACCGCTCTAATAACCGTAAGGCACGCTGGTCGGGGTCAAACGCGATGACGGCAAGCCCCAGCCATAGTTGAAGTTGCTGCGAACATTGGGAGCCTGCGGAATCGACACCGGTCCGCCATAACCCTGGGCTGCATATCCCTGGTGCAAATCATTCGGATTGGAATAGTTGGGGTTCAGAGCGATGATGTCGGTCTGGCAGCCGGCATCCCAGTAGGTTAACGGTTTCAACCAGGCCATGCTGCAGCGGAAACGGCGTCCGATATCGGCGCGACAGGCAGCACAATCGTGTTGGCAGCCACCGCACCTGTTGCCCCAACAGCAGTGTCCGCCGCTGTAACCGTAGGCGGTATAGCCACCGTTCGGGATGTTGCCGTTCGAGGGATACACATTGTAGCCCGGAGCATACCCCGCATACGCGTTGTGATAATGGTGCGGAGCCTGATTCATCACGCCGTTGAAATATCCGACGCGCTGGATCTGACCACGCGGTGCCTGCTTCGGGGCGCTGGAACTGGCCGTTCGTTCCTGGGCTGACACCGACGTCGCCAGCAGGCAAACCAACCCGGCGACCCACAGCCGTGACGTTGTATGTTGAGTCAGCATGTGCTTCATTCCTGGAAATAAAGTTTCAAATTATCGACAGCTCAGTTTGTCTGAGCGCTATCAACAGTCATGTTTCACGTAACTACAGTCGCCAGACCGTAGGGAATTGCTGGCTTTGTCTCGCCCCACGCTCTGGCGAGCGTGGCTACAACCCGACTGTTGCTCTGATCAGGGCCTAGTGCGTCGCCGGCGGCCAGAACAAGGCGAAGGGACTGATGTGCGACTTGTAGTTCACCCGGACTTCCGTCCCCATCAGGATCCGTTTTTCCGTCTTGCAGATGCCGAATGGTGTCAGAACCCAGTGCCGGCAGGTCTTGTGGTAGAACGGACCGTACAGACCCCGGTAGCTGTGAGCGTGCAGCATTTCGTGCGGATCGAACGCCGGATTGGTGATCATCGTCTGGCCGACATACGCGGGAATCCCACCATGCGGTGCCGGGTACATCGCTCCGTCGACTCGGGAGACTCCAGGAGCCCCATACACCACATTCGGCGGTGTCTGATAGACCGGAACTCCACCATTCAACCCGTTCATCACATTGCCCGTAGGCCGAGCGGGAATCGGGTTGGCGAAGCTGACGTCGTTTGCAGGTGCCTGGGCCGCCTGCATGGCCGTCGTGTCGTATTGAGGAACAAATCCCTGCGGAGAATTGTACCCGGCCGTGACATCCGCTGGCGGGGCTGCCGCTTCGATCGGATAAGCATCGGGCACTTCGGCCGCGGGAGTCGCGAAGTCATTCGCGGTGGCCGGCGGAGCCGCGGCCGGCGTAATTTCTGGTTCCACCGCAGTGGCCACTTCGGGCTCGACCGGCGTGGCGACTTCTTGTGCAGCGGCAGCACGTTGACGGCGTGGCACATCATCGGGGAACGGGTTTTCGAAGTCCGAACGATCAGTCTGCGTGACCAGTCGATTGGCGGCTGCGGAGGTCTGTGATTCGCCGAAGGTGGGGCGGCGACGTCCCGAATCCCGACGCAGCATCTCTACGTCGGCATTCCCTTCAAGTTGGATCGCCTGGTCGTTGGCGGACGACGAAGCTTGAGTTGGCAGATCTACCGACACTCGGACAACCCGAGCCGATCCGGTTACGGGAGCGGGGGCCGCCGCGGGCTTTTGACCGCGAACTTTCTGCCACCAGCCGGCGATGCCTTTTTTCGGCGCTGCTGTCGATTGAGCGGCGACCGGTGCGGTGGTACGCACGGTAGGGACAACCTTGGCCGTTTGGGCCGACGAAATTCCGGGGGTCAGCGCGGGAATCACCGCGGCAACCAACGCGACACGCAACAGCTTCCGAGGCATGAACCCCTCCTTGGACGGTACCCCGCCGGACAAATACCGTGGTTGCGAAATCTGTCTCGTATCTTACGAGTGCCAGCTTAGCCGGCCTGACAGATCCACCCACAGGCAGAACAATTCTCCCGAATCTTTCCGGGGAGTTTTTCAAGACTCACTTCATCAGTATGAACCCTCTGGCAGGTCTCCGCCCACCACGGGTCAGTACAAAATTCGGCTCGTATCGAACGTCGGAATCAATCATTCCATAACGCTTCTGACGGTTCTTACAGTTTTCTCGAATGCTCAAGCAGATAAGGGTTTGCGACACGCCGCACACGTGTTTTTTCCGGCAGAACTGCTACAATTGTCAGACCTTGCGCGGGCCGAATAGAGCGCCCGTTTTAACTGTTTTGAAACGCGAATCGTGTAGGTCAGGCTGTGCCTGACTTCTGGCGGTGGTGATCGCTGGAAGACGTCAGGCACAGCCTGACCTACAAGTTTTCGCATGCCTGAGTGACATCGGCGCAACCGTGTCCAGAGTCTGGTAATGCACAGCAACCGCGATTATTCTCAGCCTGACGTCCTTTCCCTGCCGAATCTCAGGGCATACAACATTCAACGCGGACTGGCCTATCAGGCTGGTGAAGTAATCAGCGCTGGGCGCTAACCCACGGTTCGGAGTAACGATCGAATCAACCTGGCAAGCAAACCGGACGCTAGCGCGTTCCGGCTGATATTGCAGGAACAGACAATTGCACCGTTGATCCTCAACGCATTAACCGTTTGAGATCACCGAAATATTGAGTTGACGGGGAGTGTGAGCTTTGGCCGAGCAAGACAATGAGATGGAGATCCACGCGAATGCCGACGGCGGGGATCAGATGGGATACGTCAACATCAGCCCCGAGTCTCGGCGGCGGTATCTCAATTATGCCTTGTCGGTCATTCAGTCGCGCGCCCTGCCTGATGTTCGAGACGGCCTGAAGCCCGTTCAGCGGCGTATCCTCTATGTGATGTTCGCGGGTCTGGGACTGACCTCCGACGCCAAGGTCCGAAAATGCGCGAAAATCTGCGGCGATACGACAGGTAACTTTCACCCGCACGGTGAGGAAGCCGTCTACGATGCCCTCTGCCGGATGGCGCAGGATTTTACGTTGCGCTACCATCTGGTCGACGGACAGGGCAACTTCGGTTCGATCATGGGGCTGCCGGCGGCGGCCAAGCGGTATACCGAAGCGCGGTTGACTCCCATTGCCGAACAGTTGATGAACGAACTGAAGTTCGAAACCATCGACATGCGTCCGACCTACGATGCGTCCACCGAAGAACCGACCGTCCTGCCAGTGCGATTTCCTAATCTATTGGTGAATGGCACGTCGGGAATTGCAGTGGGGATGGCGACCAACATCCCGCCCCACAACTTGGGTGAGGTGATCAAGGCCTGCTTGTTTCTCATCGAGAACCGCAATGAAGAATTGAAGACATCCCAACTGACCCCCCGGTTTATTAAGGGACCCGACTTCCCGTTGGGGGGCCGGATTGTCACCGACAAGAAGTCCATTCAGGAGATGTATGAAGAGGGCCGCGGTTCGGTGAAGGTCCGGGCCGAATGGAAGTTCGATGTCGAAAAGAAGAAAGAAATCCGCGATCGACTCGTCGTCTATTCAATTCCCTATGGAGTTGAAACGGGGCCGCTGATGCAGGAAATCGGCTCGGTCGTCGCCAACCGCAAGCTGCCGCAGTTACTGGATTGCTCGGACCAATCCGACCGCCACGGCATCCGCATCGTCCTGGATATCAAGCCCGGCACCGATCCCGAATCGGTGATGGCCTACCTCTTTAAGCACACGCCCCTCGAACAAAACTTTGCCTATAACAGTACGTCGCTGGTTCCCGATGCCCAAGACGTATTGATCCCCGCGCGGCTCAGTCTGCTGGAGATGCTGCAGCATTTTTTGACGTTCCGGCTGAAGACGATTCGCCGCCGGTTTGAATATCAGTTGCGAGTCCTCGAACGGCGCATTCATATTTTGGAAGGCTTCGCGATCATTTTTGATGGTCTCGATAAAGCTCTCAAGTTGATCCGCCAAAGTACGGGCAAGGCAGATGCAGCCACCCGTTTGATGGGAGCGTTTCCGTTAGATGCCGAGCAGACCGACGCCATTCTGGAGTTGGCTCTGTATCGCATCTCCACCCTGGAAATCGATCGCATCGTCAAAGAGCTGAAAGAGAAGCGAGCCGAAGCGGCGAAGATCCGTGCAATTCTCGCATCGGAAAAGAAGCTCTGGGATATCGTTAAAACTGAGCTCGAAGAGCTCGGCGAAAAGTTCGGTGACAAGCGTCGAACGACGATCGGTTCATCGGAAGAGATCACCGAATTCGATGCGACAGCCTATATCGTCAAAGAGAACACGAACGTCGTCCTCACCCGCGAGAGCTGGATCAAACGCGTCGGCCGTCTGGCCAGTGTGGAAGGGACCCGCGTTCGAGAAGGAGATGAGGTCCTCAATGTGCTCCCCGGCAGCACGCTGGACAACATCGTTTACTTCGCCAGCGACGGCATGGCGTTCACTCAGCCCATCGAACAGATTCCGATCTCATCCGGGTACGGCGAACCGTTGTCGAAACATTTTCGCATGGGCGACGGCGTGACGATCGTGGGCTCAGTCTCGACGGACGCCCGATTTACGCTTGCGGAGACTGCCGCTGAAGGTGAACCATCGAACGGCCCCTTCTTGCTGGTCGCGACATTACTCGGCCAGATCATGCGGATTCCGCTCGGCCCCTTCCGCACGCCTTCAACCAAGGTCGGCCGAAAATTCTGCCGTCTGGAAAACGGAGACCGTGTCGTCGAAGTCCAGTTGATTCGCGATGCCACATCGGTCTTCCTGGCCAGCCAGCAAGCACGAATCCTGCATTTCTCGCTCGACGAGGTTCCCATCCTGAGTGGTGCGGGGAAGGGCGTTCGCGGCATGAAGCTGGAGCCGAAGGATACAATACTGGGAATGGCTCAAATGACGCGGCCGAGTGATTGCCTGAGGGTCATCACCACGGCCGACAAGGAACTGACCTTCGGCCAGATGAAGTATGTCATCGCCTCGCGCGGCGGTCGCGGTAACAAGACCAGTCATCGCAGTGATTTCAAAACGATTCAGCGACCAGCTATTGAATTGGTCGATTGGGCACAAATAGAAGCAGAATGAGCTGACATCCTTTGAACCTCTATTTCTTCGTGCCCTTTGTGACCTTCTGTTCCAATTCATTTTGAACACAAGGTCACGAAGATCACAACGGACGAAGGACAACTGACAAAGGACGAACCCGTTACAACGGGCTGATGATTCTCGTTTCAGAATTCCTCGGAAGATTTGAACAATATGTCCACGGCGACGAATAGTTACACAGGCGAAGACATCGAAGTCCTGGAAGGTTTAGATCCGGTTCGCAAGCGGCCGTCGATGTACATTGGCGGCGTCGATGTGCGCGGGCTGCATCACTTGCTCTGGGAAATCGTCGATAACTCGGTCGACGAGTACCTCGCCAAGCACTGCGACCGGATCGTCGTGACGCTGCATAAGGACGGGGCATCCTGTACTGTTGAAGATAACGGTCGCGGGATTCCTGTGGATAAACATCCCAAGGCGAAGATCCCCACCGTTGAGCTGATCCTCACCACACTGCACTCGGGTGGTAAGTTCTCCAACAAGAATTACGCCCGCAGCGGCGGTCTGCATGGTGTGGGTTCATCGGTCGTGAATGCGCTGTCGTCGGAACTGGTCGTCACGATTCGCCGCGATGGCAATGAGTACATGCAACGCTACAAGCGCGGGAAACCGACCACGCCGTTGAAGGAAGTCCGGCCGTTCCGTGGGCATGGGACGACCATCTTCTTCCGCCCCGACGAAGAGATCTTCCGGCGGACTCAGTTGTCGGGGGAGACGATCCGCCAGCACCTGGAGGACATTTCTTATATCCACTCGGGACTGACGATCGTCTTCGAAGATCTGGTCAAGAATGAAAAGACCGAGTTTCATCATCCTCAGGGGATCTCAGAATATCTCGACAAGCTGATCACTGACAGCCAGAAGAAGCCCATTCATGAGATGAAATTTGCCGCTGAACGGGATGAAGAGGCGGCGAAGGTCGAAGTGGTGCTGCGCTGGACTGAGGGGACTGACGAAGAGATCCGCAGCTATGTGAATGGGATTCGCACCCATGCCGGTGGCACGCATGAAGTCGGCTTTCGGTCGGGCGTCGTGAAGGCCATCAAGAACTACATGGAAGTGCATGACATCAAGGTCAAGGGGGTCGCGATTAGTGCGGAGGATATCCGCGAAGGGATTGTCGGTGTGTTGTCGGTCTTCCTCAGCGAGCCCATGTTTCAAGGGCAGACCAAGGAGAAGCTGAATAACCCCGAAATCAGTTCGACTGTGGAAAGCCTGGTGCGTCCCGGGTTGGAGACGTGGCTCAACACGAACCCCACCATCGCCGATCAAGTGGTCGGCCGGATCGTGCTCGCCGCGCGGGCCCGCATGGCCAGCCGCGACGCCGCACAGGAAGTTCGCCGCAAGACGCCGACCAGCAAGAAGACGACTCTACCCGGTAAGCTGGTCGACTGCCGGTCGACCAATCCTGGGGAATCCGAACTGTTCCTGGTCGAAGGTCAGTCGGCCGGTGGTACGGCGGCATCAGGACGCGACAGCCGCACTCAAGCGATCTTGTTTCTCAAGGGCAAGATCCTGAACACCGAGTCCCTGACGCTCTCCAAGGTGCTAGAGAACCAGGAAATCAAGGATATCGTCGCCACGTTGGGTACCAGCATCGGCAACGACTTTGATATCCACAAGCTGCGGTACAGCAAGATCATCTTGTTGATGGATGCCGACAGCGACGGCAATCACATCAGTACGCTGTTGCTGGGCTTCTTCTTCCGCCACATGCGCGAAATCATCCGCAGCGGCAAACTCTATCTGGCTCAGCCGCCGCTGTATCGGATCGATGTGGGCAAGGAGAAGCACTACATTCAAAGCGACGTCCAAAAGGAAGAATTCCTGGCCGCACTGCCGGCGAACCGCAAGCCTTTGATCAACCGGTTCAAAGGTCTGGGTGAGATGATGGCCCAAGAACTCGCGGAAACGACCTTGAAGCCAGAGTCACGCATTCTGCTACGGGTTGATATTGATGCCCAGATTGAAGCCGACAAGACGTTTAACCAGTTACTCGGTAAGGACGCCAGCGAACGCTACAACTTGATTATGAATGATTCGAGTCTGGCCGATGACTTGGATATTTAATTCATGGGAATTTCATCCACAGATTTCGCAGAGGTCGCAGGATAGGCATCCTGCGGTCTCGAACCGTGGGCTAGCGCCCAGCGGCTAATTTGCCGATCGGCGACCTCAATCCAGATTTTGGGTGGCGGGTTGCTGGCATTTCGGTGAACGGCGCGGTAAATAGTGGGCACGTAGAAAAAAATCGTTCGCGACGTGTGCCGACTGGCTGCGATTGGCCCGAAGGGATTGCGCTCGCGTGTCATGAGGGGAATGCCTAGCGCCTGGCCCTCGACATGTCCTCAATTCGAAGGAGACTCTGAACAATGTCCATGTACATCGGCGAAGCACTGGTTGGCGAAGGTAACGAAATTGCTCACATCGATCTGTTGATCGGTGACAAGGCTGGTCCGGTCGGTGCGGCTTTCGCCAACGCCCTGTCGACCCAGTCCATGGGCCACAGCAATCTGCTGGCCGTGCTCGAGCCGAACCTGGCCGTCAAGCCCGCCACCGTCATGATCACCAAGGTCACGATCAAGGGTGCTCGTCAGGCCGTCCAGATGTTCGGCCCGGCCCAGTTCGCCGTCGCCAAGGCAGTGGCTGACAGCGTCGAATCCGGCGTGATCCCCAAGGATCAGGCCGAGAACCTCGTCATCGTGTGCGGTGTGTTCATTCACTGGGCCGCCAAGGACGACAAGAAGATCTTCCAGTACAACTACGAAGCCACCAAGTTGTCGATCGCTCGCGCCATGAAGAACGAGCCGTCGGCCGCTGAAGTCGTCGCCAAGAAGGACACCGCCAAGCACCCGTTCTCGGGTGTGTAATCGGTTGACGATGGGATCATGAATTCACGAGACCCGGCTTCCCGTTCGAAGCCGGGTTTCTGTATTGAGGGGGTGTCCTTTGTCCTTAGCCATTTGTCCTTGGTAAATTCATCTTCCTACCACCGACCAATGACAACTGACAAAGGACCATTGACCAAGGACAAACGACATGAAAACAATCCTGATGCAGTTCGACACCGACGCGAGTCCCAGTACGTTTGACCGCGTGGTCGCCGTCGACGCGGGGGCCGACGAACTCTTCAGCTATGGCGGGATCTCGCCCGAGAACGTCACCGGACTGGTTCACGGTGCCATCTTCACGCGTGGCCCGAAGGATCTCAAACATACGGCAATCTTCATCGGCGGCAGCCATGTGTCCGCCGGGGAAGCGTTGTTGAAGCAGGTCGTCGACACCTTCTTCGGACCGATGCGGGTCTCGGTCATGATGGACTCGAACGGATCGAATACGACAGCGGCTGCGGCGGTCCTGGCGGCGAAGAAGCATCTCTCCTTGGATGGCCTGTCGGCCCTGGTTCTGGGGGGAACCGGCCCGGTCGGCCACCGAGTCGCTCAGATCCTGGCATCGCAAGGCTCAACTGTGCGTGTGGCCTCACGCACCAAGGACCGCGCCGAGCAGACTGTCGCGGCCATCCGAACTGCGATTCCCAAGGCACAGGTCGTCCCGGTCGCCACGGGGACCGAAGCGGAACTACTGGCTGCAGCCAGCGGGGTCAGCCTGATTGTCGCTGCAGGGGCGGCGGGCGTGGAGTTACTCTCCGAGGCCACTTGGAGGACCTTGACCGACCTGTGTGTCCTGATCGACCTGAATGCCGTTCCCCCGCTGGGATTGGGTGGCGTTCAAGTCATGGACAAGGGAGTCGAACGGCAGGGGATTTTCTGCTACGGCGCTCTCGGCGTCGGCGGGACCAAGATGAAGGTTCACAAGGCCGCCATCGCCAAGTTGTTCGAGTCGAACGACCAGGTTCTGGACACAGCCGCGATCTATGCCATCGCGGAAACGCTGGGCTAAATCAGAAATCCGACTTACGGGCATGTGTCAATCCGGGGCGCGACCTCGACGAAACAGTGGCTGTTGTTTCGACGGAGGTGTTCGCCTATGATGAACTTTTCGCATCAACGAATGCGACGCACATTCCCTCCAATCCCAGCGATGTCCCATGAGAGTTCGCGACCCTGCTCGGGTGCAACGGATCATCGAGACGGCGGCCGACCTGTTCGGCGAGTTCGCCTATAACGACGTGCGGATGGAGGACATCGCCACCCGGGCCGGAGTGGCGAAGGGGACCTTGTATCTCTACTACAAGGATAAAGACGACCTATACCTGGCACTCATCCTCGAGCGGATGGATCAACTCTTCGAACGGACCGTCGCCCGCGCCCAGTCGGCCGATCAGCCCGAAGAAAAGCTCCTCGTCGTGGTTCAGGAGGTGTTTGATTACTTCCATAGCTACCCGCATATCTTCGCCGCCATTCAACGGCTGGATAATGTGGGATCGGCCTGCCAGATGGAGGCCTTGCGAGGCAGCCGCAGCCGCTTTCTGAATATGACTTCCGGAATTATCAAAGAGCTCAATGCCACAGGCCGCGGTGCCGCCAAGGACCCGGAAATGGCCGCCGTAATCCTGTGCGGCATGATGCGCGAACTGCTGTTCGCGCCCCCGTCATCCGGAGACGGATTCCCGGAGCAGATCGTCGACATGTTCCTGCATGGCGTGGCCAAGGTTCAACGCTAAGTGCCTCGCAGGCGAGCGTCCGGCGCCGTCAAATAATTACGGGGCGGATGGTTGTTATACGCGAATTATCACCATTCCAGGTCAGTCAAACGTGTGAACGAAATCAATCAATATCTCTTTGATCGGGTGCCACTGGCTCGGCCAGTGCCGGAGTGTCTGCCCGCTGTCCTGCAAAGCACTGGCACAGCCAGTGGCACCCAAAGGCTTGGCATTATTGACTGAGCCAGGTCGCACATTTACTTGACGTGGAATGGTGATAATTCGCGTATAACAACCATCCGGCTCACGCCGGACGCTTGCCCTCATATTATATGCGTCTACTTCTTCTTCGTGGGCAATCGCCAACTGGAATTAAAGATGTCGGCCCACTCGACGGTCTCTTCGTATCCCTTATCTTTTTCCGTGAACTTCAGCACGGCGATATCCCCCAATCGCGGATAGAGTTGTGCGTTCGAGGCCTTGAACTGGGGTTCGTGGAATGAGTGCCCCGAGTTGATGACGACATAGCGTCGCGGTTGCAGCGGGTTGGGATAGATCAAGGCCACGCCGTGGGTCGAAGTATCGTACTCTTCGCCGTTGACGGTCAGCTTGGTTTCGCCCCACTTGATCGGCAGCCGGCCGTGGATCTTCGACAGAATGCTGTTGGAGCCTGGGTCGCCGAACAGGATCAAATGTTTGCGCGTCATCAGCTCATCAGTCACAGCAGTGTCATCAATGATTTCCACCTTGCCGCGGAACCATTTGTCGAACTCCTTCGAGAACCGATCGAGCGACCAGTTGGCCCAGCCGGCTTGAGCGGTCGACCACGGCTTACCGGTCCCACGCACGCAGACGAAGGGCTGCATGAAGGCGTCGTCGATCGGGCCTTGCAGATCTTTCCGCTTGCGGAAATCGAGATTCTTGCTGAAGGCCAGCGACGTGTCATAGCTCAGCACGGCCCAGCCTTCACCGGTGCTTTGATAGTAGACATACGGCAGCAGTCCCTGGGCCGCGCCTGTGATGGGATGCTTGTCCCCATCGATGACGATGTGGTCCGCCACGTCACGGGCAATCTTCAGCACGGCGATGTTCTGTGTCGTCAGATGCAGGATGTTTTGAGCATCAATGTGCCCCTCGGCGGTGGTGGCTTTGTAGGGGAAGAGTTGCTCTTCGACCGACAGCCATTCGCAGTGGTTGTACTTCGGGGTGTAGGTGATGAACCGAATCTTACGCAGTCCGGGGTAGCTGGCGCGGCCGGCTTTCATTTTCTCGGTGTGGAATTCCATGAACTCCTTTTCGGTCTTCGGTTCGAACTTATGCCCGACCCCAGGACCGATCAGCATCTTGATTTCGACGTCCAGCTTCTTGGCCGCTTCGACCATGCTCGTGCTGGCCACCAGTTGTTCGTCGAGTTCTCCGCCGTACGTACACACCGGCAGATTGCCCGCATTCAAGACGTAGTCGATCGAGTCATAAATCTTCAGCGTCGCATCTTGATAGGCGACCAGCGGATCTTTCACCTTCTGATACTTGTAGAAGTCGACGAATCCCGCTCCCGGTCCGACCGAACACCACATGGAAGGATAGTGCAGTCCGAGATGCCAGCTTCCGGCTCCGCCCATCGAAAAACCGCGGAGCACGATCCGCTTGTTGTCGATGCGATAGCGCCGCTGCATGGCCTTGATCGCTTCGAAGACATCGGCCTCACCCGCCCAGCGATAGCCGTTGTTGGTCCGGCCGAACACATCCAACTGCAACCAGGATTGCTCATCAGCCACAGGCTTGCCCGTATTCTGACTGATAAAGTTGACCTCGTTGAGCTTATCGCCGCGGCCATGCAGATTGACCTGCAGCGGCCAGCGTTCCATTTCCTTCCCCGCAAACGACGGCGGCAGTCGGACCGCGTAAGGCTGAACGGAACCGTCCACGGCAGAATAGTAGCCGCGGATTATACAGCCCGCCTGCTGATCCCAGGGAGATTCGCCCTTAGCCAGCTGCTCGGCCCGCGCGAGACCAATCTCCAGCCCCTTGAGAGCCTGGTCGGCGTATTGCGGCGTATAGAATTCCTGATGCCGCGTCGCCCATTCAGCCGCCTTGGCGAACACTTCCACATCGGCCAGCAGAAACGGGTCGGGGTCCTTGGCCTTCAACTCTTTCACTGCGGTCTGCAGCTTGTCGAGTTGCTCGGCGATCAGCTTCGCCTGCGGTTCGGGTGCCGTCTGTGCCCGCGCTACGGGAAGAGCCAGGCAAAGAGACAGCGACAACGCCAGTACGCAACGCTTCATGAGGCAACTCCGCATCGGGGGCAAATCAACAGGGACGATAGATAACGCTTTAACCTAACGATTACGATGTAAGAGAGTGTGAGGGTAAGAGTGTGTGAGGGTGACGGAGAAATCCAATCACATTCGGACTTCCGTATTGCTCCGCCACACACGCCCTCTCTCTCTCACACTCTCACACTCGAATTCAGCGACAAGGTCACGGTGCCCCCAGCATCAGAAGAGTGAAAATCAAACTGTTGTTGATGGCATGGACGACCATGGATGGCCACAAAGCATCTCGCCATTCGCGAGCCAGTGTGCAGCCGCAAGCAATCCCCATCAGGGCCGGAACGGCAATCATTCCCTGGGGATGAATCACGGCGAAAATAAAACTCGTCCAGAGGGCACTCGCCAGGCAACTGACAATCCAACCCCAGCCGCGGGTGGCATCTCTCAGGTGACGATAGAGGACCCCGCGAAACATGATCTCTTCCACAATGGGTGCCGCCACACAAGCCAGCAGCAGCAATTGCACGCGGATCCAAAAGCCACCGTGCAGGACGACATTCACGATCGGGTGACTCATCATCTCCTGTGGTTCAAACGGAGAATCGGGCACGCGGCCTCCGCCACCTACACTTTTCAGCCAGGCGAGCAACAAGATCAACGTCAGGGCAAATCCGGCCGCCAGCATCGGCAGCATCATGGCGTAACTGGGAAGCCCGAACAGCGGCTCGAGGACACCGGCACGGCCGCGTGTCAAACCCAGGTCCTGGCGCACTTCGGCCCAGGAAAGGCCTCGCAAGACCGGCCATACCAACACCAGTAAACTGCCAAACATCAGCATCAGCTGCGCCAGGAAAACCTCTTGCTCCCAAGGCCAGAATTTCAGTGCCAGCAGCCCGCCGGTGAATCCGAAGAGCCAGATCGCAAATGTTTCCGCATAGACTCCGCTCGAACCGGAGCCCTCACGCAATCCCACTCGCAGATTGCCTGTGGCCGCCGCGACGGCAAACACCACCAGCCCGAGTCCTCCCAGGGCCCCCAGCGTGAGAATGAAACCGATGATCCCAAACAAACAGTAAACCAGGCGGAGCGGTGACTCCAGAACCTGCTGCCGAGCGACCCGGTCGGGAGCATCCGGCGGCGTCAGAGCCAGTCGACCATACCAGCCAAGCTTGGCCAGGAGTTGCTTGCGCTCGGGGTCGCCGACGGAGGGAGCATCAAACTTCTTCTTGTTAAAATCCCCGTAGAGTCTTCGCAGACTCTTCCACACGGCAAGTTGTTCCACACTCGGCTGCAGCTTGGCCGTCTCCCAATCCCATTTCAATTGGCCAAGCAATTCCAACGCCGCCGGCGGTCCAGAGAGTTCGCCTCCCAGGATGACATACTGCAAACGTTGCCCCAGGGTTCCTCGGCGCCACATCGCGGCATGCTGATCCTGATCGCCGGGAACGTTGGGATTACCTTCAAAGAGAGTCCGGATCTCCGCATCGGAGCCCGGTTTGAACTGACGGAATACTTCCGCCAGCCCAATCCGCATGCGATTCTGGAACTCCATCACCCCATTCATGCTGGCGGGCGTGTCGTCCAGCGGGGCAACATGTTCGGCTTTTTCTGATTTGAAATCGCGCAGGTAAACCAGGAATCCGACCACCAGCAGGATGAAGATCCACGACAGGCAGCCCCAACCTCGAGGCCGTCCCGAGTTCCGCAGACCATGTGGATCATCCGATCCATACCGGTCGCTCTCATCCCTGTGATCGCCCGAGCCGTATAAGTGGTCTTCAACCATGAACAGTCAGTTTCCCGAAACCCGAACGAAGAATCCGCAGACAATGTGCTTAAAGATAGCGGGAACGCTGTGGAATGGATACGGATGGAGCAAGCACGAACTTCACGCCACTGGGCTTGCCCCAGTGGTTCCCGCGAGGGCTTTGGTATCGACGTCAGCGACAACTCAGTGGAAATCGGTGGAAATATGAGAGAATACTGCTCCCCTCGCCCTGGCCGGAAAAACGAACCGGGCGGGAAGAGGGGTCGGGGGTGAGGGGCATTTCGAGCGTCGTTCGACTTGGTATTTCCAGGTCCTTA
>JAKFVC010000341.1 GCA_021732415.1 Planctomycetaceae bacterium | reverse complement strand
TTACGACACGGTTACAGCGGATGAGGACGCATCTGCAGAACGATGACTCACTTTCCACGGGCTTCAATACCTGCCGGCTGAAAGTCGCGATCAACACTAATTCGTGACATTTTTCAACAGGCTGCTACACTGCGTCACTTGGAACCGGTATAAGACTGTTCCACGGAAGGCAGTCTGTTGATCCACAGCAAATCGACCAGTTAGAGAACGGCGCGATACCCGGATGGAACCTGAGATCGAGATTCAGACCAAGCGCAAGTGGAAGCCGAATTCATTCCGCGCACTGTGGGGTGCGATCGCGTTGCTGCTGATCGCGGGAGTGGTCGTCTGGTATCAACGTCGCCCCCCTGCCCCCGTTTACTCAGCGAAAGAGGTGCCGTCTCGAGCCAATCGGATGGCTTTTAGTCCCGAGCACGGGGCGAAGTATCTCGCCGCGGCCTGCTCCGATGGTCGCGTTCGCATTTGGGAAGCCGCGACGAAACGGGAATTGACGGTGAAGCTGCCCAGTCAGTGGCCCTTGAATGACCTGGCCTGGACGAGTGACGGCGGGACTTTGTTCGCAGGTGGATTCGAACAGCACGTTTTGGCGTTCAATGTCCGATCCTCTCGCGCGGGAAAATTGCCCAAGTTCGCCGCACCGGTGGTGTCGTTGGCCGTGCGCCCCGGGAAGCCGGAAATGCTCGTCACGCTGGCCAATGGCGAACTCTGGTGGCTGAATCTGCAGACCGAAGAACGAACCGCCCTCAAATCGGGTCATACGGGAATCGTGAAAGTCGTGCGTTATCACCCCAGCGGCAACGTGTTTGTCACGGGGGGAGCTGACAAGCAATTGGTCTGGCATGATGTCAAGACGCAGGCCGTGTCAAAAGCCGTGGCCGCTCATGAGCATGAAATCAGTTGCCTCGCGTTTTCCGCCGATGGCAGTCGAATTGCATCGGGTAGTTGGGACAATAACGTCAAAGTCTGGCAAGCCGATTCTGCAAATCCATTGGGAACATTGCCCCACCCCGAAGGCGTGGCCGAAGTCGCCTGGTATGGGTTGGATGTGGCTTCCAGTTGCTGGGACGGTCAGTTGAGAGTCTGGAATGTCAGTACGTCGACGATCATTCGCGACCGCGCTTGCCGGTCCGATTCACTGGCCTTCGCGGTTTGGCCGGGGAAGGAATTGATTGCAGAAGTCGATTCCAGTGGAACGTTGCACGTTGAAGCCCCCTGACGCATCAGCCGCAGGGCGCTAGCCCCCGGTTCGATGTTCGAGAGACGTCCCGAACCGGACGCTAACGCGTTCCGGCTGATGGACTGAGGTGCTGGCGAAGCCCTTCTGATTCGATTATAAGAAGCACACTGCACCGCATTTTGATCGCGTCTTAAGTACCACTCACCCGGAGTTTCCCCGATGTTGCGCACGTGGTGTCTCGGAACCGTTTTGCTGCTCACTTCGAGCCTCGCGTTTGGCCAGGATTTGCCCCTCAGCGGTGTGCTGCTGGACGGCAAGGATTGGGAACTGGTCGGTGAGGGCTACAAGTTCACCGAGGGCCCTGCTGTCGATTCCACGGGGCAGGTCTATTTCACCGACATTCCGGAAAGCAAGATCTACAAGATCGATCTGGATGGCAAGGTCACCGTCTTCGTCGAGAATTCGCAAAAGACCAATGGCCTGATGTTCGGCCCGGACGGCAAGCTCTACGGTTGTCAGAGTGGCTCGAAAAAGATCGTCGCGTTTAACGAGAAAGGGCTGGCGGAAACGATTGCCGAGGACATCGATTCCAATGATCTCGTGGTTGGCAGCAAGGGAGGCATCTTTGTGACCGATCCCCCCGGGGGCCGCGTGTGGTATATCAATCCTCAGCGAGAAAAACGCGTTGTTGCAGAAGGGTTGAAGCCGAACGGGGTGATCCTGACACCCGATGAAGGGACGCTGGTCGTCACGGATGGGCAAGAGCCAACACTGTGGACGTTTCGCGTCGAGGCTGATGGCAGTCTGAAGCACAAGGAACGCTTTTACGGACCGTTACGCATGGTGATCGGTCAGACGGGGACCGGTTCTGACGGCATGACAGTGGATTCGATCGGACGATTGTATGTGACCACGCGGGCCGGCCTGCAGATGTTCGATCCGATTGGCAGGATGGGTGGCGTCATTCACAAGCCGGTACGCGACAAACCGCTGTCGAATGTCTGTTTTGGTGGGCCGAAGCTGAATGTTCTCTACGTGACTGCTGGCGATAAGGTGTTTCGTCGGGAGACTCAGGCGACTGGTGTCAGGTATGCACCCAAGTAGCCTTCACGCTCTGCGTGAAAGCTACTTTCTTGGAAAGGTTGACCGTCTGTGACTGGTCGCATTCTGGCGGTAGGAGATATTCACGGCTGCAATACGGCTTTGGATACCCTGTTAGGGCAACTCCAGCTCGCAGCCGATGATTGCGTGGTTGTACTCGGTGATATCGTCGATCGCGGGCCCGGGACGCGGCAGGTGATCGAACGGCTCCTCGAATTGCAGCAATACTGTGAATTGCGGTTCGTGAAGGGTAATCATGAGCAGATGCTCCTTGGGGCGCTGGACGGTACCTATCCCGAGTCCAACTGGTTGATGTTTGGTGGCCGGGAAGTTCTCGACAGCTACGGCGAGACACTCGAAAACCTGCCCGCGGAACATCTCGACTTCCTGCGTTCGTCGGTCGACTACTACGAGACCGCAACCGAAGTCTTCGTCCACGCGAGTCTCGAACCGGGAGTTCCCCTCGTCGATCAGCACGAGAAATGGCTGCGCTGGACGCGTTATACCGGGCAGGAATTGCCGTTACTGAGCGGTCAACGAGTCGTTTGCGGACATACGCCGCAGAAAAGCGGGTTGCCTGCCCGCTCGCGAGGCTGGGTATGCATCGATACCTGGGCGTATGGCGAAGGCTGGCTAACCTGCCTGGATGTCCTGACTGACGAATTTTACCAGGCTGATGAGCAGGGACGGTATCGGACGGGGCAGCTTTGAAATGACAAGTACCCATAGGGAAATTAGAACTCAAATCCGCCCCCGTTGGGCTTGCCCCAACGGAGCGATGACTGGCCAGCTACCTTAGGGGATAAGAGGAATGCTCTCCGTGGGGCTTGTCCCCATCGGGAGCAACGACTGATCGGCGATGAACTTCGAGGATGGCATAGTGGAGCCAATCTACACTGCGGAAAACTGCCGGGTCGCATTTCAATTGAATTGGTCGTTGTCTATCTTCGGCAAATGCGATCTTCCACCTTCGTCGGTTTGGCTGGAACCCTTATCCAAAGCAGTCGTTCCAGACGGTATCCGAATTCTCGAAATTCAGAGCGTTCAATCGAACATCGTCCAATTCTTTATTACCTCGGCTCCCCAAGTTGCCGCATCAGAGATCGTTCGTTCAATCAAAGGTAGATGGCAGTATCTATTAAAAGACTCCTCTCCCTCAGCATTTCGTCGAAATTATCGCATCGATTCTGTCGGGTCTGCCAATCGCGCTACCCTAGAAAGATATATTGCCGGCCAAAATGAGAAGCACCGCATGGCTGATCCGCGAGTTCAGGCGCAGCTCTCCATGCTGCAGTTTCACGATGCCGCGATCGATCTCGCCGAGGTACGGACGGGCAATTACGGACAGTTTATAAATTGTCTTCAAGTCGTACTGGAGAATGCTGGCAACTGGAATGAGGTTCGCGAGGATGTGCTCCTGGCAACGCGGGAGATGATTATTCGCGCTTCGAAACAGAAACGCTGGCAATTGTCGCGGATCGGTCTGCTAAGTGACCACATCCACATCCTTCTGGGAATCGGCATGACCGAATCTCCTCAAGCAGTTGCTTTATCATTGTTGAATAATCTGGCGTCAGTTCAGGAGATGAAGCCTGTGTTCAAGTTTAGTTACTACATCGGAACATTTGGAAAATATGATCGTCAGGCGGTACGCTCGAAATTGTCATCGTGAAATTGGTCAGTCGTCGCTCCCGATGGGGACAAGCCCCACGGAGAGCATTCGTCTTACCTCCCATTGGTAGCTGGCCAGTCATCGCTCCGTTGGGGCAAGCCCAACGGGGGCGGTGGGGACCTCTAGTTCTTTGGTTCTTTGTCTCTCCAAGCCATGATAAATGGTAATGCCGTCCTTCGGGTTTCGTCATTCGTCATTTCCCTCCCCGTTCCCTCTCAGCGCACGGAACTGCAAAATGCTATACTAGTTTTACGCTCCCACGGATCATCAACTCCCACCAATCGTGGCAGACCGCCACCAGCGTGAAATTAGTAGGATCGGGTCTTGGCACAGGATGACATTTCGGAAGCCGTGCTGGCAGCAGGCCAGCAGGCACTGCAGACGGTTGATCCCTCTGCGTACCTCGTGTTGCCCCGGGTTCTGCGTCGCCTTGTGCTGCAGGTTCGGGAGATCTCGGGGCTGAGTTGGCACGTACCTCACCGCAAGTGCTACCTCGTCTCCCGCGAGCAACTCCTGAGGTATGTGGCCCCCGACGAATTGGGCGTGGAGCAAGTTCAAACCATCCCTGAGCAGGTGATTCTGATCTCGCGGCCTGATCGCGATGATCTGCCGGAACTGACCGCGGCCGCTCTGCAGACCTACGTCTGGCGGCTGCTGTTTCACTGTCATGTCCATCGAGTGCTCGACAACTTGATTGCGACGGAAAAACTGACGCAGGCGACCATCCGGTTGCGGATTGACCGGATCGGCCAATCCGAATTTGATGAGGTTCGTGCGGTTCTGCGTCGCGAAAACTTCCTGTTTCCGCAGCAGGATCCTCTCGAGGTCTACGCGGAATTTGTCGCCGTTTATTGTGAGTTAAGAAAATTCTCGCCCGGCTGGCGGCGTTCCTATTTCCCGTCCATTCATGACTTCGATCTGATCGACGAGATTGTCCGCGAGGACCTGGATTTCGATGAGTTGTTCGCCGCGACCCGGCTGCCAGCGGCTGCCGACCCCGTTCTGCCGGTGAGCGTCGTCGAATCCGAACCCGTGGGACCGACTGCAGCCCCCATTGCTCCCAGCCGGAAAGTCCAGACTGGATCGCGTCGCGCTGAACGCCTCATGGAGAGTTTGCTGAAGCGAGCAGAAAAGCTGGCGGCTCAGGGGAATTCCGTACGCGCGGCAATCCTGCGTACCCAGGCTTGCAAGTATTCTTCGGCGGAGCAGCAGCCCAAGATCCTGGAACTCGTCGATTCGGAAATCGCCCGCCTGACGGAACGCTTGCGAGTCGCCCTGGGATTCGACGAGAACGACGCCCGCGACTGGCAGGCCTCGCTGGGATTGCTCGTGCGGAACGCCCTGCACGGGTTCTGGAACAATGACGCGCGGCTGTTGTTTGACTTGCAAAAAGTTTGCGTCGATCACGAGCGTGAAATCTCCGTCGTCGACTTAGTGGGCTGGGCGTGGTCATTGGGACGCCAACCGCTCCGTCGACCGCTGCCGAATCAGCGTGAGGTGCTGATGTCGAAGCACCTGCGGAGCGCCACAGGCAGGATTCCCACGACCAATCTCGCGCCGGCACAACGGGCGATCTTGTCGCGACTACTCCATTCCGCCGCGAACTCCGCCGAGGAGCAACTGCGAAAGCGTTTGCGTCCGCTGATCAGCGAAGCTCTCCAAACCGTCGGTCTTGAACCACAGAACCTGCCGGAACGGGTGGCCCGTCGGAAGCTGGTTGAAGAGCTGAGCGACGTGGTCGTTCACCGTGGATTTCTGACGATCGGCAACCTGCGGGATTCGATTTCCAGCAACAATCTCAAGCTGTTTGACCTGGAGACATTTCAACAATTCCTGCGCGGCGATCAGTTGTTGCGGGCTGACCGCGAGCTGTCGCGCAAGTTAGATGGCGTCTACAACCCGGCCGAATTCTATATGCGTTGGCTGCAGCGCGTGAGTTCACTGGCGTTTGGCACGCGTAAGGGCCGTTTCATCACGCAGTATGTGGCAATTCCGTTCGGCAGTTCCGTCGTCATTCTGGAAGGCCTCGATCATCTGGTGCATGCTGTTACGGGGCTGTTCGTGCATCACACGACACCCGTTGAACCTGTATTACATGCAGTGACCCCCGCAGCTGCGGAACATGCGGCGCATAATCAGATCTTCATGTCCTGGCCCACTTTTCTGGGGTTGGGCTTCTTCCTGATGGCCTTGATCCACGTCGCATCTTTTCGCAAGGGCGTGGTCGAATTGTTGCGTCTGGTCTGGAAAATCCTCCGGTTTTCGCTGTACGAGACTCCCGTGTGGCTGGTCAAGCTGCCGGTCGTCCAAAGTATTTTACGCAGCCAACCGGTCGTCTTCTTCCGTCAGGTCTTTCTGCTGCCGTTGATTGCCACGGTGATGCTCAGCCTGGTGATCATGCCGTTCTATTCGAGTTGGAACAGTTGGGGCATCAGCACGGGCGTGTTGGGACTGGCGCTGTGCATCATCTTGAACTCGCGCATGGGACGTGATCTCGAGGAAGTCTCATCCGAGTACGTGATGCGGTTGATTCATCGGATCGGGGTGCGGTTCCTGCTGTCGCTGTTTGAATTGATCATGGACAGTTTCAAACGCGTCCTGGAATTCATCGAGCGCTTGTTGTATGCCGTCGACGAATGGTTGCGTTTCAAGAGCGGCGAGTCTGATCTGACTCTGATTGCGAAAGCTCTGCTGGGGGTGGTCTGGGGAGCGGTCACCTTCGTCGTCCGCTTCGTGGTCAATTTGCTGCTCGAACCACAATTCAATCCGATCAAGCATTTTCCCGTGGTCACGGTCTCTCACAAGATTTTCTTGACAACACTGACACTTCCGTTGCAGACGTTGTTCCAGAAGGGGTTCCAGTTCAGTCCAGCCTTTTCCGGAACGCTGGTCACGATGATTTTGCTGTCGCTGCCCGGGGCTTGCGGCTTTATTGTCTGGGAATTGAAAGAGAACTGGCGTCTATTCGCGGCGAATCGTTCGAAGCGACTGCTCCCCGCACGGATTGGTTCGCACGGGGAAACACTGATCCGTCTGATGAAGCCAGGATTGCATTCGGGAACTTTACCCAAGCTCTATAGCAAGCTGCGGCGAGCCGAACGCAAGGCCCATCTGAAACGTTGGAAGAATGCGAAGGCAGTCTGTATCGAGAAACTCCATCACGTCGAAGAATCGGTCCGTCATTTCGTGGAACGCGACTTTTTCATGCTGCTGGACGAGAGCCGCGGATGGGGTGGGCTGAAGCTCGAGCTCTGCCATATCGAAGCCGCCTCGAACAGTTTGCGGATCGATATTCGCTGCCCAAGTTTGCCCGGTACGCCGTTGCGGCTGGCCTTCGAAGAACAGTCGGGTTGGTTGCTGGTGAGCCTGCCCACTTCCGGTTGGGTGTGGAAATTGAACGAGTCTCAACTCGAGTGCCTGAAACTGGCACTTGCAGGAATCTACAAACTGGGTGGAGTCGACCTGATTCGGGAACAGATCGCGTCACAATTCGCACCGCGCGACATGCGGTATGATGTTTCCGATCAGGGCCTGGTCGTGTGGCCAGATAAGGCGTTCGACGTGGAAGTTCGCTATTACCTGGACGATCGTCGCCTGATTTCCCCACGTCCGCGCCGTGTAGCCCGCGAATATCAGTTGCCCGATCTGGACTCACGCGCGTTGATCTACAACTTGAATTCGATCTCCTGGCGACGCTGGGTCGACGCGTGGGCCGCAGAACAAGAGGGACGCGATCTGCCCGTGTTGTTTGCCGAAGAGATCCGCATGCTGCCACGGTTTGAGTTGCATCCAGAGGTGGAAACCAAGCCGGTTGGGCACGAGCCAATTCCGCACGCGTAGCCCTGTGTCGTGGGATGGGTCTCCAGACCCGTCTGAGCCCGTAACCACCGACGTCTAAAGCATTCATCGCTCTCGAGCTTCGCGCAGTGCCGACTCACACCAATCAATACGGCCTGATTCTGGTTCAACCTCTTTCGATCGGGTGCCACTGGCTGTGCCAGTGCTTTGCCGGATAGAGCATCGAATGACGGCTCGCACTGGCATAGCCAGTGGCACCCGGATTTTGGGCTTTATTGAAGCGCGCGGACCTCACTATAGCAATTGCGTCGTGCGCTGCGCGAAGATCGCGAGGGACGAATCTGTGCAAAGTTGAATGTTACAGGCTCAGACGGGTCTGGAGACCCATCCCACGACATACTACGACGTTCTATGCCAATATCGGCCCGACATGGATCTCGATCCAGGTGCGGATTTCTCCCCCGACGGGCAGCACTCGCCAGCCGGCATCGATTCCTTGTTGCTCCAGATTGATCGCATTCGTCACGCACGTGTAGGGCTCAATGCACACGCAGGGGCGCCCCGGTGGCGTAAACACCACGCATTCTCGGAAGATGCGATCGGTCACCTGCGTGACCGAGACTCCCGCTGCCGGATCGAGCAAGCTGGTAACAATGCTGCCCCCGGTGTCTTCCAGGCCTGTCAGGACATCGTCGAGGGTTAAATCCTGCAAAGCCGCACCTTGACGCAGATCCTTGGCAGGCTCGACGGGAACGCTGCGGCCAGTCGGCAGGCAGTCGTGCAACTCCCAGATGGAGGCTGATGGAACTTGGACCAGGCACTGCCCCTGCTCGGATTGCCCGCCCAGCGGAGCCTTGAAATAGGGATGGGTCCCCAACCCCCAGGGCAACGGCTGATCGCCCGCATTGGCGATGCGGATGTCGGCCCGCAAACACCCCTTGCGGAGTGTGTAACGCACCTCGAGGAGAAAATCGCTCGGCCACAGAGCCAGGCGATCTGGAGCATCGAGACTCAGTTGAAACTCAGCGATCGCCGTCTGATTGTCGGCCACCACGACGCGCCAGGGCCGGTCCATGACAAAACCGTGAATGGCGTTCCCAAACGCATCGCTGACGGGCAGCTGATAGTCCTTCCCCTTCCAGCTGTACTGCCCTTTTTCAATCCGATTGGGGAACGGAAACAACCAGGGAATCCCGCTGCGGGTCCCGCGTTTTGCTCCACCTTCGAACCCCGCTTCGGCGCCGAGAGCCTCGACGAGTTCTCCATTCACGGGGACCTGGAGTGAGAAGCAGTTGAAACCGACACCCGGCAGAATGCGCGCCCGGGAACCGTAATGCTGGTCGTGCAGGGTCAGTTCAGTCATATTCAGGTTTTCCAGAAGAGCGCTGGCTGAAGAAATACGGACCGCGTCTGAAGATCATAGATCGAAAAATCGGGGCTCGATAGGGTGGAGATCTGGCAATCCGGTGGATGGGAGGGCGAGGGACCCAGAGGGTACCCTGCCGAGCCTAACACGATCACAGGTCGGCGTCCGCCGGAGGCATCGAACGGGGCCTCCGGCGGACGCCGACCTGTGATCGTCTTAGGCTCGGCGGGAGCCTCACCCTCCCAGCCGGAATCCTTCACCTCTTAATGGTTCGGTGGCGTATGAATTCATCGCCGGCAAACTGTTAAGAGCAGAACTTGAGGGAAATCTCCCAAGACCAGTGCCATTCGCCCTGCCGATAATAGCGTCAGCAACGATTTGACTCATTTTGTCGTCGTTTCTCGATCTCCACGTCGTGTCAAAAGTGCTTCTGGCCCCTCTCGGCAGACTTTAACGACTGTAACGTTTCTGCGGATAAACCAAAGCTGGATGTTCCGAACGTAACGTTCCAAGCTCTTGTCCCGAACGTTCCGATACTCCCGGACAGATCTATTCTCCCAAACGCGCCGTTGGCACGTTTGGAAGGGGATCGAACAATCGTGGCTCGAACAGCGACTGTGCCGGTTTGCTGGAAGGCCCCACAGCGGAGATCACGGGATTGCGCCTCCTCGTGGTATTCCATGACCACTCCCTAAACCCGAAATGCGTGACCGCCAGTTGAGTCTATGAAGGAGCCCAATATGTTGACTGTGATACGGAAATCCAGACTGAGCCAAATGGCGAAAGCCAAGCTCTGGTTGGCCGGACTTGGCCTCTGGAGCGGGGGAGTTGGCCTGGTCGATTCGGCATATGCACAAGACGCATATCCGCCTCGCCCAACTACCGGCCAGCAAGCTCGGACGGTCGATCAGATCGTCGAGAGCGAAATTCAGCAAACCAGCCTGTTTCAGACCAGCGACGCGGCAGCCACAGGCGAAGCCGGATCCGGAAGTTACACCTACAACACCACCTGTCCGACAGATGGCTGCTACCAGGGTGAATTCTGGTCGGCGACCAGCCTGTTTGACGATGGTTGCGGTGCCAACTGTCTGAAAGACAATGGCTATAACATCGGCGGTAGCATCATCAACAGTATGACTTTCAATACTGATGCTCCCAAGGATCGTTTCAACGGCCCGGTCACCTGGACCGATCGTTCGAACGAATGGCAGATGAACCAGACCTGGCTCTATTTCGAGAAGGCTCTGGACGCTGACAAGTGTTATGACCTCGGTGGTCGCGTCGACATCCTGTACGGTAGCAATGCACGCTTCACGACCTCGACGGGTCTGGAAGACAATATCAACGGTAGCCATGCCTTCTACGGTCTGGCGATTCCGCAGTTCTTCCTGACCGCCAAGTGGAATAACGTGACCTTCAAGACCGGTCACTGGGTTTCACCGGTCGGGTTCTTCGGCGTCGATATGTCGCAGAACTTCTTCAACACACTGCCTTACACCTATCAGTACGGTGAACCGTTCACCCATACCGGTAGCACGGCGACCGTCCAAGTGGACGACACGCTGTCAGTCGGTGCAGGTATCGTTCGTGGTTGGGATAACTTCGATAACACAAACCCCAATCTCGGAGCCATCGCCACCATCAACAAGACGATCAACGACAAGAGCTCGATCGCCTATGTCGGTATTTACAGCCAGGAGCAGAATCAGTCCCTGATTTTCAAACCGCGTTATCTGCAAACGTTGGTTTACTCGAACAATATCAGCGACAAATGGACCTATGTTGCCCAGTCGGACTTTGGCTATCAGCAAGATGCCATGGCCGCCACCGGCAAGAACGCGTTCTGGTACGGTTTGAACCAGTATGCCTTCTATAAGTTCAATGACTGCTGGGCCTGGGGTACCAATTTCGAATGGTTCCGTGACGAAGAAGGCTACCGCGTCGGTGGCTTCCTCCCCAACACTTATGCCGTTCCGGGATCCAAAGTGCGCGGTCTGTCGACCTCACGCTATGGCTATGTTGGTAACTTCTACCAGATCACCATGGGACCGAAATGGACCCCGACCAAGAACTTCATGGTCCGCCCCAATTTGCGGTTCGACTGGTTCCAAGGGCATGAAGACCCGAACACCAATCCTGGCAAGTTGAAGCCTTATGACGATGGTCTGAAGAACGCTCAAACGATTTTCGCGACCGACTTCGTCATCACGTTCTAATCTAGAACGCAGTGATTGAGAGTAATTTCCACAGACCGGCCGAACCTGTTGCAGGGTTCGGCCGGTCTTTTGCATTCTTTGAGGATAGAGAAATGACGAACGACGAAATCCGAATGACGAATGAATGACCAAAGACCAAGCCAAGATCGCGAAACGACTCACCAAACCCCGAAGAGTCACTGACAAAACACTTTGTTACCCGATATTCAGGTTCTTATTTGTGTCATTTGTGTGATTCGTGGTTAAGAGCTTCCTGAGAAAACCACGAATCACACAAATGACACGAATAAGAACTGGTGACTGCAAATTGTGGTGTGCATTACGGTGGAGTTGGGGTGATTCTGTTCGCGATTCTTAGCAGTTGGACTGCTCAACGCGAAAATTCGTCATTGAGTAATTGGTCATTCTTTCGTCATTCGGATTTCGTCATTCGTCATTTCCCCTTAACTCTGGCTCACTACCCCCAAACCGAATACATTAAGAAGGACGTTCCTTTCCCCAGATCAGCAAACGCAAGAACCTGCATGGATCGCATTCCCTCTCCAACGCTGCTCGCCTTCGGCTTCGCGTCGTCGTGGCTGCTGTGGGGGCTCTTTCTCAGTGCGCTGCCTCCGCTGATCCATCTTCTGAATCGTCGCCGGTTCCGTGAGACCCAATGGGCCGCCATGCGATTTCTGGCGGAAGCGGTCCGTAAGAACTCACGCCGGATGCGGATTGAGCAACTCATCCTCTTGCTGGTCCGGATCGCCATCCTGACGGTTTTGGTGTTGGGGCTGGCTCAACCACAGTTGCAGTCGTTCGGTCGGTTGTTCACGGCCAACGTTCCGACTCACCGCATCATTCTGATGGATACCTCATTCAGCATGGGGTTCCAAGGAGCGGCCACCACCCGGTTTCAACAGTCCCAGGAAATTGCCCGGCGGATCGTCGAATCGGCGCGCCAGGGGGATGCCTTCAACCTGGTCCGCATCTGTGGTTCGGAGCCGCGGGTGATTGTCCGCAAGCCGGCGTTTCAAACGGACGAAGTGCTGCAGGAAATTGAACAGTTGGAGCTGCCCGACGAGCGTGGTGAGATTCATCCGGCCCTGTTGGAAATCGACAAGCTGTTGCAAGCCCTGCCGGAGGTTCCCCAGAAGGAAGTGCTGGTGATCTCGGATTTCCAGCAGTCGTGCTGGCAGCCGGATAGTGCCGGAAAACCGGTCGAAGTGCGGGGACTGCTCAAGAAGATCGGTGCGGCTGCCCGCCTGGTGCTGATCGATGTCGGACAGGGTGGGCAGGAGAATCATGCACTGACCGACCTGCGGGCTCAGGAAGACTTTCATACGGTCAAACAGGCCGCGCGGTTCAAAGTGGCGGCGACAACCTTCTCGCGGATGACCGCAGAAACCGAGCTCGAATTCTTCGTGGACGGCAAGCTGCAGGCCTCGCGTACCTTGAACCTGGAACCGCTCACCGAGGTCTCCGAGGATTTCGCCTATACCTTTGCGACCGGTGGAGACCATCTGATTCAGGCCCGTCTCAGTAAGGACGGACTGCCGGTGGATGATCAGCGACAGTTGGTCGTGCATGTCAAAGAGCAGTTACGAATCCTGTGCGTGAATGGAAAGTTGGCGGGCCGAGCAAAAGATACCGCGACGTTTCACCTGCAACTGGCCCTGTCTCCCAGCCCGGGAGAATCGGCCGCGGTGGCCTTGATCCAGCCGCAAGTGATCAAGTATGGGGAACTCCGCGGCTTCGATCTCAGCCAGTATGACTGCGTCTTTCTCTGCAATATTAGCGCCCTGGACGTCTCGGAAGCCCAGTTGCTCGAGACCTTTCTGAGGGGTGGCGGTGCTGTCGTCTGGTGCCTGGGAGATCGTGTCGACGTCGCCAATTATAACCGCCTGCTGTTCAAGAATGGGGAGGGCATTCTTCCCGCCGAGATCCTGGAACGACACGGAAACGCGGTCCAGCAGAAAGAAGTGTTCGGTTTTGATCCGCTGGAATTCCAGCATCCAATCGTCAAAGTCTTTCAGGGCAATCCCGAAGCTGGCCTGGAGCGGACTCAGACCTATGAGTATTTTCGGACGAAATTGTCGGAGAGAAATCCGGGCCGTGTCGCGCTGGCCTTCAGTTCCGGCGACCCCGCGATTATCGAGACGCGCGTCGGAGCCGGAAAGTCGATCCTGATCACCACGCCACTCGATCAATCATGGGGCAATTGGGCCGTTTGGCCTAGTTTTCTTCCGCTCATTCAAGAGCTGACGTTCTACGCCGTTTCGACAGAAGGAGCTCGCGATGAATTGCTCGTCGGAGAACCGTGGCAGCGTACGTTGCAGACGCGCGGGGCCGAAGTGGATGCGATGGTGACCCGCCCCGATGGAGAAACAGAGCCCGCTCGCAGTTCTCCCAATGCCAACTTGACCGACTTTCATTACGACCGCACGGATCGCAGCGGGGCCTATCAATTGCAGCTTGGTCCGCCGCTGAATCGCAAGGAAAGCTTTGCCGTCAACGTTGATCCGCGAGAAAGCAATCTGACCCGTCTGGAGCGAGAAGAAGTCGAGCGCGACTTACTCGCCGGCACCGATTTTCGTTATCTGATCGACTGGACGGAACTCGAACGCCAGACAACTCGCAGCGCGTCGGAATCAGGCGATCTGGCCCGCAGCTTCTTGTATATCGTGCTGTATCTGTTGTTCGTCGAGCAGTTGCTGGCCTGGAATTTCAATGCCGGATTATGGCTGCTGTGCCCGCCACTGGCAGCGTGGCGCTGGTGGCGAGCTCGGTAAAGCGTCGTGGGATGGGTCTCCAGACCCGTCTGAGCCCGTAACAACCGAATTCAAATGGCGTACATCCCTCGCGAGCTTCGCGCAGCGCACGACTCGCATCAATCAATACGGCCTGACTCTGCATCAAGCTCTTTCGATTGGGTGCCACTGGCTGTGCCAGTGCTTTGCGGGACGGAGCGTCGAATAACGACTCGCACTGGCACAGCCAGTGGCACCCGGGTTCTGGCTTTATTGAAGCGCGCGAACCTCGTTACGAAAATCAAGTCGTGCGCTGCGCGAAGCTCGCGAGGGCTTATTGTTTATCAAGTCGAATGTGACAGGCTCAGACGGGTCTGGAGACCCGTCCCACGATACGCCAGAAATGCCAAGAGGCCACGTCTAATGACGTGGCCTCTTGAACTGTTTTATGATTTGCCGTTGATGATTTACCGGCAAGGGCAGGTTGCTTAGCGACCGCCGCGGTATCCACCGCCGCCACCACCACCGCC
>JAKFVC010000175.1 GCA_021732415.1 Planctomycetaceae bacterium | reverse complement strand
TAGCTGGCCGGATGGGGCTGGGGCTCCGGAGGCGGGACGCGTACTGATTGTGAATGGCGAGGATCCTGTGGGGGACTCGATCTGTCCGCGGCTGACGAGTAGCGGGGCCAACCCTAAGAACATCTCGGTGATTGCTGGCATGCAGGCGATGGCGAAGGACGGTTCGTCGGGAGCCGCGGCTGGTGGGGTTGCTGCGGTTCGTGGGGCAACTGCGGCTCGGGGTTTTGATCTGGGGCGGGATCTGCCGGTGTTGAGGTCGCGGATTGAAACGTTGGGGAATGTCCGGCTGGTGATTATCGATCCGTGGGAAGCGTACCTCGGGAAGGTGGGCTCGAATCGGGTGAAGTTGCGGGAACTGGTGGCCTCGTTGTCGAAACTGGCGGCCGACTGTGGTGTGGCGATCGTGGTGATTTCGGCGGCGACCAAGTGTGAGCTGCCGGTCAAGCATGTGTGGCGGGTGGATTGCGAGGTGCTCGATGCGATAGCTCGCTGCTGGGTGCCGGTGAGGCACAACTGCGGTCCTCTGCCCGACGGGTTGGGCTTCCGGATCACTGACGTCGGAGTGGTCTGGTCGCAGGGATGCGAGGCTCCGACCGAGTCTCGGGTACGCGGGACCTCGGCCCGCCATGCGCACTGCCGGCAACTGCAGGAGCAGGCTGCTTGGTTGCGAAACTATCTGGCAGGGGAAGCACGTCCGGCCAAGGATGTGCTCGCGGCAGCCGGAGCTGCGGGTTGGTCGACCGGGCAGATCAAGCGCGCGAAGTGGGAACTGGGGATACGGTGTTATAAAGAATCGGCCGCCAACGGGCGGTGGTTCTGGGACGCCTGCGGCGAGAGAGTAGAGGGGAGTGAGTTGAAAGTAGACTTAAGACGGGACGAAGAAATCAAAGAAGTCAAAGAGTTCAAAGAAGTCGCGTAGGGTGTAGGGTGAAGAAGGCGAAGAGTTCAAAGAGGTGGGTGACTTTGTTCGTGAGCGGAATGACGCTAGCCACCGGTTCTGCTTGTCCGTCGCAACGCGAAACCGGCGGCTAGCGCCGTGCCGCTCACTCCTGAAGGTTCAAAGAACGAAGGGAGCAAAGAATTCGAAGGGGGCGAAGAGATCAAAGGCGTCGCGTGAATTCGGTGAGCGGTCCGGCAGGGCAGACGGCCGGGGCGGCCATCCTACGGGTTGTGTGGATTGACGCTTGTGGTGCGAGCGATCGCGCGGGACAATCCGGATCTTCAACTTCATTCACGCGTTCACTGGAGTTCGAGCATGCAGCACAGTCGCCGTCAGTTCTTGCAATCTTCCGCCGCTCTGGCGGCCGCCTCGACGCTTCCCCACTGGTTTCTGGAGGAGACTGCCGATGCCGCCCAGGGTGCAGCTCCCGAGAAGGATCGTCCTGGGATTGCGTTGATTGGTTGTGGTGGACGAGGAACCGGTGTCGCCAATGAAGCGGCCAACTTCGGTCGGATGGTGGCCGTCTGCGATGTCGATAGTGACCGCGTGGCTCAAGCCAAGAAGAAGTGGCCCGACGCTGAAGGCTATCAGGATTTTCGCAAAGTCCTGGAGCGGAAGGATGTCGGAGTGATTGTCTGTGGTACCGTGGATCACTGGCATACTCTGGTGTCGCTGGCTGCCATGCGGAGTGGCAAGGACATCTATTGCGAAAAGCCGCTGACGTTGACGATTGAAGAAGGTCAGCATCTCGTGAAGGCCGCGAAGCAGACGGGGCGCATCCTGCAGACGGGTTCACAACAGCGCAGCGATAAGAACTTCCGGCTGGCGTGCGAACTGGTGCGGAATGGGCGGATTGGCAAGCTCAAGCATGTGGGCGTCTTCCTGCCGAAGGGACGTAAAGAGGGTCCGTTTGTCACGTCGACTCCCGCCGCCACATTTGATTGGAACCTGTGGAAGGGGCCGACACCGGATGTTGATTATGTGAAAGAGCGAACCCATCTCACATTCCGCTACTGGTGGGACTATTCTGGCGGCACGATGACCGACTGGGGAGCTCATCACAATGACATCGCCTTGTGGGGACTGGGGCTGGAACGCAGCGGGCCGGTTTCCATCGAGGCGAAGACGGACGCCAAGATGATTCCCAACGGGTTTACCGCGTTCGATGAATACGCGATCGAATATGCGTATGCCAATGGAGTCACGCACTCGTGTCACAGTACTCCGGCCAATGCCTGGAACGGTGCCGTGATTGATCCCAAGGGACAGCAGCACGGAGTTAAGTTCGAAGGAACCGACGGCTGGATCTGGGTGACGCGGGGCAAGATCGAAGCCAGCAATCCGGAGTTCCTGACCACGCCGCTGGGATCGGATGCGACCCGCCTGTACGTCAGCGACAACCACATGGCCAACTTCTTCGACTGCGTGAAGTCACGTAAGCCGGCAATCTGCGAAGCGGAAATTGGACACCGTTCGGCGTCGGTCTGTCATCTGGGAGTGATCGCACTGCGGCTGGGCCGGAAACTGAAATGGGATCCGGCTGCGGAAAAATTCGAGGGCGATGAGGAAGCCAATCGCTGGCTGAGTCGCGAGATGCGCAAGCCGTGGAGCTATGACACGGTGTGACCGTCTTGTAGGTCAGGCTGTGCCTGACGTTCCAGGCTCAAAGTCGACAAGTCCAGAAATACGGTACTAGGGAGGCAATAGTGCTCGGCAGAATCGTCGAATCCGTTGGGGCGCAAATCGGATTGAGCGCCCTCATGGTCATTCTGCTCCTATTTTCCGGTTGTTCGGGTGCGGGAGACAAGGGCACTGAGACGCAATTGCAATCTCAAATCGCAACGGCAAATCTTGCTCTCGCTACTCGTATGGATCATGCGGTTAAAGTTGCGGAAACTCGTAATAAATCTAAAGTTATCGGACTCCAGATTCAATCGCTCAAAGCGACCAATACAGCAATTCGCTTAGAAGTAGATGAACTCACAAAGGACGTAGAAGAACTTAAGAGTGCGTCCGTCGACAAAATGGCGACGGATAAGGGGGTGGCGGACCAGCGCATCGAGTTGATTGAATGGAAAGCAGAGTCCGAATTGTTTCGAAAGCAGCTATCTACGCGAGCGAAACTCGCTGCCGTCAAAATCGTTCTTCCCGACTCGGTTTCCGTTAAGGAACGGGTGGAGCAAGTTCGGAAGCGAGCGTTGCAATCTTCCAGTTACAGCCTCGCGCTTGCCATGCTTGAGGAAAATAAACGTCTCCTTGAAGAGTCATATGAATTGGAAGTGGCCACTACGAGTAGAGCGCTTTCTGATATGCCTGATCTTCGGAGGAAGGGACTTGTGGATGCTGCACAGCGAGCTGAAGTTGTTTTGCTACAGAATGGTCAAGACAGAATAACGATAGAGAAGAAATTTCAGGGCAGATAGTTATCGTATTTGTGTGCTAGTATGCTTTCGCCCAAGACGAGTCCGCAACATAAGATGTCGCAGACTGCATGCAATGGCACTCGCCCAAAAGTCAATTGTTCCGTATTAAAAATGTTTGCACACCCTATGTCGCGGAGTCCGAGCGGATGCAAAGAAGTTGTCAGCAAATCGCGACGGATATTTCTTTAATCTGCTTTGCGGTAAGTATTTTGTTCGGTTGCTCGAGGTCGGCAGACGTGGAAGTGCTGAATAAGTTAGAGCTGCAGCTTAAACAGATCAATGCAAGACTCCAAGTTCAAGTCACTACAGAGCGAGATGTCATTGAGGCAGAGGCCGAATTACTGAACCTCGTTGCTCAATCTCGCCTGCTTAACGAGCAAAACGCAGCGCTATTACTGAGATCGAATGAACTTCGAGTTCAACGAGATAAGCTGTCTCTTGCGGGCGAAAGAAGAAAGCGACTTCTTGAAGAGCGTATTCAGCTGTTGGAATGGGACAAGAATCGCGATTCGTACAGAAGAAAATTAGGTTGCGGAATTATTGAGTACAGGGAAGTACCCAAACGCACCAATGAGATGAGAGAGTTTGCGTTCCAGACTTCGAACCATCGACTCGCGTTGTTGATAATTGAGGAAAACAGAATGCTCCTCGAGAGGTTATTGGAGGAATGTCTGAAAGTCAAAATGTTAAGCACCATGATCGATGACGTGAAGTTGAAGTTGCGTCAAACGCAAGAAGATCTCGTCGCAATCGAGCAGGTAGGCGCTGAGAAGTAGATATAGGCATCGGTGCAATGTAGTATCAAGTGATCTAGCCTTGTCGGTCGGGCTGTGCCTGACGTGTTCAACCGATTCAGGGTTTTCAGTTCCGATTTTGTTGCGTCGAGTGTGCTGCGAAGTTTGTCAAATTGGGGTCGGGCCTTCAAATTTCAAAATTGGCGGGTCAGCTGGCCTTCGATGTCATGGTCGATGGAAGGCCAATTTTGAAATTTGAACGCCCGACCCCGGACTGCACTGCCCCATTATCTCCGATGCACATTGATCGTCTGGGTGATCGAACTGGAAGGAACTCCGGTATTCGCTAACGTAACATGGAACGAGCGAGTTGCGGCTTTCAAGCCGGTGCTCTTGGTAGAGAAAGTGATCCCCCTCAGGAACGATTGGATCGCGCTGCTGGAGACGCTGCCGCTTAACTGAATCTGGAGGGTCAACAGCCCATTGGCATAATGTGCTCCCGTAGTGGTACCCAGTCCACTTGAAGATGGGAAGGCGAATACGTCCGACAGCTTTCTCGACGAGCCAGCCGCATTCACGCTGATCGTCAATGTGCCACCTGCCAGGCTGGAGCCACCGCTCACAGTGATCAGTGGTATAATCAACACGGGCGCTTGCCGATTGGTCCAGTGGATGGTGTTGCTGCCGAGAGTCAGTTTGGGGGCGTCATCGACATCCGTAACCGTCACCGCGATGGGCTGCACTGTCAGGCCACCGTTACCATCGTCTGCCGTGACCTGTACGTTGTAGACATTGTTCGCACCGGCGTCTGTCGGATTTTCAAAATCAGGAGCAGAGACGAAGGTCAGCACACCGAGGGGCGTAATGATAAACTTGGCTTGATCCGCTCCGCCAGTAATCGAGAAATGGACTGTCTGTACTGGGGTATCGGAGTCAGTCGCGACCGTGGTTCCTACCGCGATCGTATTCTCAGCGACGCTGAATGTTGAGGCTGACGTGAACACCGGAGCGTGGAAATTCGAGGAAGTCACAGTCACGGCGATGCTCTGAACTGAGACTCCACCACCCCCGTCGCTGGCCGTGACCTGCAGGTTATAGACGTTATTCGCATCGGCATCAGTGGGGAATTGAGCATCGGGGGCCGAGATAAACGTCAGCACCCCACCGCTGGTTATTGAGAATTTGGCTTGATCAACACCGCCACTAATCGTATAGGTCACCGGCTGGGCGGGCAGATCGGCATCATTGGCGACGATGGCACCGACCGCGGTGGAATCCTCGGTGACGTTGAATGTCGCAGGTGTGGAAAACACAGGTGGCTCATTCACGGCAGTCACTGTGACCGTGATGTTCTGGTTGGTCAATCCCCCGTGCCCGTCACTGGCAGTCACTTGCAGGAAGTAAATGTTATCTGCATTGGTGTCTGTCGGAGATTCAAAGTCGGGTGCCGTGATAAATGTCAGAACACCACTGCTGGTGATGGAGAACTTCGATTGATCGGCCCCGCCGGTGACTGAGTAACTGAGGGTCTGAGTCGGCAGATCAGCGTCTGTGGCCGCGACGATGATGACCGCAGTCTGGTTCTCGGCCACGCTGACAGCCGTCGAACTCGTGAACACGGGCGAATGATTGCCGTTACCGTAGACGACGTAACTCTCACCGGCTGAAAATACGGCGTTTCCATCCCCGTTGCTGGTCGGGGCGCCGATCAGCAAGTCATCAAAGCCATCTTGATTGACGTCTCCAGCGCGGGACACCGACTGACCGCTGTGGTCACCCAGGTCGACGCCGTTGATCGTGATCCCGGCTGTATCCAGGGTGCCCAGGTCGAGGGTCACTGGTAGTGACGCGCCCCCATACACGACATAACTCCAACTGACAGATAACCGTGAGTCGCCCGACTGTCCGTCGCGTCCCGATCCAATCAGCAGATCATCGTAGCCGTCACCGTTCACATCCCCGGCACTCGACACCGAACTCCCCGTAAAGTCACTCGCGTTCGCGCCGAAGATTGTCATCCCCGCTGCACCCAGAGTCGCCAGGTTGATCGTTGCCGGCAGCGAGACCGTGCCGAAAATGACGTAGGTTTCTCCCGATGCATATTTCGTGTTATTCTCGCCATCTCCCTTATTCGCGCCAATGATCAGGTCGAACAAGCCGTCGTGATTGATATCACCTGCGCCCGACACTGAAATACCACATTGATCACCTGCCTCCACACCATAGATTGTGATGCCCGCCGAACCTAGCGTGGCTAAGTCGAGCGTCGCCGATAGCGTTGCTCCACCGAAAATCAGGTAGCTCTCACCTGTGCCCATGGCTGTATTATCGGCTCCCGCTCCGCCCGGTGCCCCGATGACGATGTCGTCAAACCCGTCACCATTGACGTCCCCCGTGTTCGACACTGAAATTCCACTTTCGTCGGCCTCGTCGGCACCGAAGATGGTCACGCCAGACAAGCCCAGATTGCCCAGGTCGATCGTGGCTGGCAGCAAGTGTCCGCCGAAGATGATGTAGGTCTCGCCGGCACTATCCTTGAGATTGCCTGAGCCGTCGCCTCCCGCGGCCCCGATCAGCAAGTCGCTGATTCCATCACCGTTGACATCCTCGGCGCTCGACACGGAACCGCCACTGCCGTCAAACGATTCCGCACCATAAATGATCATCCCGGCCGAACCCAAGCTGGCGAGGTCAATTGTCGTGGGCAACGATGATCCGCCGAAGATGACGTAACTTTGGCCGGAGTCGGGTTTCGCTCCATCGACGCCGTCACTAGCCGGCGCCCCGATGATCAGATCGTTGAAGCCATCACCGTTGATATCCCCCGCGCTGGCAATCGAGCTACCGCTCAGGTCATCAGCATTCGCGCCGAAGATCGTAATCCCGGCCGCGCCCAGGTTGGCCAGGTCGATCGTTTGCGGCATGGCTGGTCCACCGAAAATGACGTAGCTCTCGCCAGCGTCCGTCTTACCATTGCCAGACCCGTCGCCGCCGAATGCTCCGATGAAGATGTCATCGTAGCCATCGCCGTTCACATCCCCTGCGCTCGACACCGCACTGCCGCTTTGATCGTCCGCATCCACGCCATACAGCGTTATGCCTCCCATTCCCAAACTTCCCAGGTCGACCGCTGCTAGAAGACAACGTTGTTCGAGAGCTTCGACAACGGGCTGACTTTTGTAGGCCCGACGTCGCAGATGGTGAGATTTATAAACAGGACTATGGAAAGGATTCGTACGGCGCAGCCAGCTTAAGAACCATGATCGAAGCAGCATGACGAAGGCCCTCTGATTCGGCTTTGGGGTCGCAAAGAAGCGCGATTGATGTTGATGTTGCGAACTGAGAATTCAGCAACAACCCGGACATCGACAGAACTGACGAAGCCCGGCGCGTAGTCCTCCGATATGACTAGCGAACCCCCTGTAGAAAGACCCTAGGTCACTAGATTGCAAAGTCAATCAGAATTCTTTTTGTGCTCTAAATTGTCAGAGCGTCTGATCAGGGGCTGATTAAATCGTCCAAGATTCGCTGCCCCGTATGCAGATAAAATGCAGCATGATGACGATCACGAGGACGCGTGATGCAATCTCGCATCATGCAGATCACGACATGGTTTGTGT
The DNA here is from genome assembly GCA_021732415.1 of Planctomycetaceae bacterium. Classification (GTDB taxonomy): domain Bacteria; phylum Planctomycetota; class Planctomycetia; order Planctomycetales; family Planctomycetaceae; genus JAKFVC01. Next base: position 6,918 of record JAKFVC010000175.1, on the reverse strand, counting down.
TGGCACTGAGTATACAAACGGCGATCGCTGCGGCTCATTTCGAAGTGGCATCCTTGGCCACCTGTTTCTCACGAGCGTCAGTCAGTACAGAATAGAACTGTGTAAACACGTTATCATTCGCAGCATGTTCCGCATGGCAATCGAAGCAGTCCTTTCGCTCGAAGGCCCGTTCGGCGGTTCGTGTCTGCGACTTCGACTTGCCGGGCTGGTCATGAAACATGAAGTATGCCCAGCCATCGGGATATTTGTTCGAATCTTTGATCGCGATTTCCAGTCCAGACGTGGGTGCGGCGACAAAGCCAGATCGAGAAACCGTTCCCTTCGTTTTCGCCGGTCGTGACTGATTGTTCGTCACGATGAAGACCGTCTGCTCGGGAAATTTTCCGGTGGTCACGTAATGATCAAATGCCTGAGGCTGGAGGTAAACATTGTGAAATGTTCCCGGATCGTTCGGGTCCCTCGGCCCGCCGTCCGAGTATCCCAGTCCGATCGACGTGCCCACGACAACCCACTTCTCAAAGCCAGTGGGACGCAGCAGCTTTCCGTCCTTGTCGTATTCAGGCAACGCCATCCCCTTGAGCGTCTCGGCTGGCTTCTTTTCGGTTGCCGGTTCAGCGGCGATAAACGCACTCACCAGAATGCCAGCCAGTAAGAGTCCCGGCCAAAGTTTCCGCACTGGATATCGCATCACCGGCTCCTGTCACAACATTCCAGAGATGATTCGGGGTCTGCCCAAACGAGTCTCCATATTAGCAGGAACTCAATATTTGTGATGCTGTTGCATCCCTCACCATGCGTTTCAATCAGCCTGAAGAATAGACTCCTAGTCCACCGATAATTCGCGTCCGTCAATTTGCCGGCCCCCCTGAGGTTAATTACTCAATGTGGATTGGCAACGGTTAGGTAAAGCCGTTAGTCTGGGTAGGCCGATGCGGGCGTTTAGTCTGTCGGCGGTATATGATCCTATTGCAATACTCCCCACTGGAGAGGGCCCTCCGTGTCGACTTCTTGGTTTGCCGGTTCGTCGTTTGACAATTCCTGGAATCGTCTCTGGCAGAGAATCACGCAGCAGCGAAAGGCGAACAAAGCTCGACGGCAGTTGACTTTACGGCAGATCTCTACGAAGTATGTCGAACTGCTTGAGACGCGCGTGCTGCTGACGGATTTTGGCGACGCCCCTGCCCCCTACCCGACCCTGATCGCGGAAAGCGGTGCTCAGCACGCGGAAGTCGGTCCCACTTTGGGGGCGACTCGCGATGGGGAAGCCAACGGAGTTCATTCAGCCGGTGCCACGGGAGATGATACCGCCGGATCGGACGACGAGGACGGCGTGACGTTTCCAGCAACGATCCGCGTGGGCGATCTCGGCGTGCAGATCACCGTCAATGTGCAGGGCATCACGACCACGGCGAAGCTCGATGCCTGGATCGATTTCAACGGCGACGGTGCCTGGGGTGGGCCGGGTGAGCAGATCGCCAACAATGTCACCATGGTCAACGGCAATAACACGCTGGTGATCAATGTGCCGGCGGAATCACTTCCGGGAACAACCTACGCCCGCTTCCGCCTGAGCACGGCCGGGAATCTGGGTGTCAGAGGAGCGGCGGCCGACGGTGAAGTTGAGGACTATTCCGTCACGATCGCGAATCCGATCGTCTCGACGGGCGTCTTCGCCGCACCGCTCGATGTGACGCTCGGGGCGACTGGAGCCGATTCTGTATTCGCGGCCGATATCGACGGCGATGGCGACATGGACCTCCTGTCGGCCTCGACGGACGATGATAAAATTGCCTGGTACGAAAACGATGGAACTCCACTCAACGGCGGTTGGGCCAATCATACCATTAGCCTGGCCGCTAATGCCGCCGAAGCCGTGTTTGCCATTGATCTCGATGGTGACGGTGATCTGGATGTGATTTCGGCGTCCCGGTTCGATGACAAGATTGCCTGGTACGAAAACGACGGCACGCCAGCGGTCGGTGCGTGGACTGAGCATTCGATCTCTACAGCTGTCGACAGCGCCAACTCGTTGTTTGCGGCAGATCTAGACGGTGACGGCGATATCGACGTACTGGCCACGGCGGCCACCGGGAGTAGCGTTTTCTGGTTCGAGAATAATGGCAGCCAGACGTTTACGTTGCGTTTGGTTACTAATGCGGCCAGCGAAGCGATCTCCGTCGCTGCGGCCGATATCGACCATGACGGTGATATGGATATCATTTCGGCCTCGAACGGCGACGACAAAGTCAACTGGTACGAGAACAACGGCAGCCAGTCGTTTACAACCCGCAGTATTTCGACTCTATCCAATGGCCCCCAGTCCGTGTTTGTGGCCGACATTGATCGCGATGGCGATCTGGACGTGGCCGTGGTCTCATTTACCGACACCAAGTTGGCCTGGTACGAGAATGACGGTACCCCGTCCACCGGCGCCTGGGCCCCTCACTCGGTGACAACGGCTTTGGGAGGACCAACGTTTGTCTCGGGCGGTGACCTGGACGGCGACGGTGATATCGATCTCGTCGTCGCGTGCACCGATGGTAAGGTCGTCTTGTTTAAGAATAATGGGACCGGCACCTACACGTCCTCTGTCGTGACGACGGCGGCCCCCAGCGCGCAGTCCGTCGTGGCTGCTGACATGGATGGGGACGGTGATCTCGACGTGGCCGCAGCTGCATTATCTGCCAACAAAATTGCCTGGTATGAGAATACGAACGACACCACGCCACCCAGCACCACTTCGTTCGCCTTGAATACGCCCTCCACGAGTCCCACCAATGCCACGACGTTGAAGTTTCGCGTGACCTTCAGTGAAGCAGTGCAGAACGTTGACCTGGCCGATTTCGTCGCCTCGGGTACGACGGCGACAATCAGCGTGGCCGCTGTCAATTCTTCGGTTTATGACGTGACGTTGAGTGGTGGCAATCTCGCAACGTTAACCGGTACGGTGGGCTTGAATTTCGCCGCCTCGCCGACGATTACGGACCTGTTCAACAACGCACTCCCTGCCACCGAACCTACGACCGACCAGACCTATGCTGTGGACCATACGGCTCCCTCGACGACATCGTTCGTCAGACTGACTCCGGCCGGCACTCCGACCAACGCCGACACTCTGGTCTTCCAGGTGACGTTCAGTGACCCGGTGACAGGAGTGGCCCTGGCCGACTTCGCTGCTTCCGGAACCACGGCCACGATTGCGGTCGCTGCAGTGAGTACCTCGGTCTATAACGTCACGCTGTCCGGTGGGAACCTGGCCGGCCTGAACGGGACGGTTGGGCTGAATTTCGCAGCGTCGCCGAGCATCAGCGATTTGGCCGGAAACGCCCTGCCCAATGCCGAGCCTGCCACCGATCAAACCTATATCGTCGACAACGCCGCTCCGAGCGTGACGTCGTTTGTGCTGCAAACGCCGGCCAGTTCTCCGACCAACGCTGATTCGCTGACCTTCCGGGCGACCTTCAGTGAAGGCGTCAGTGGAGTCGATCTCTCCGACTTTGTGGGGAGCAATACGACGGCGACCATCAGCGTCGCCAGTGTCAGCGCCTCGGTATACGACATCACTCTGATCGGCGGCAATCTGGCAACTTTGAATGCCACCGTCGGCCTGAACCTGTCGGGAACGGCAGCCATCACGGACCTGGCTGGAAACGCCTTGCCAAAGGTCGAACCGTCCACGGACCAGACGTATGTGGTGGATAACACTGCTCCGACAACAACCTCATTTGCGCGCCAAGTGCCGAGTGCCACGACCACCAATGCCGACACGCTGACTTTCCGGGTCACGTTTGGTGAAGCGGTCACGGGAGTCGACTTAGCCGACTTTGCGGCCACTGGGACCACCGCCACGATTAGTGTCTCGCCGGTCAGTTCAACGGTCTACGACGTCACGCTGTCAGGCGGAAATTTGGCCAGTCTGAATGGGACGGTGGGCCTCAACTTCGCGTCTCCGACGATCGCCGATGCGGTGGGTAATGCGCTCCCCAATGTGGAGCCCGCAATTGATCAAACCTTCGCAGTCGACAACGCCGCTCCGACATTGGTCATCACCCCCAATGGCACCACGACCAATTCCAATCAGACCACGTTCACTTTCCAATTTAGCGAGACCGTCACGGGTTTCGATGCCGGCGACATCACGGTCGCCAATGGGACGAAGGGGCTGTTCTCGACAGTCGATGGCGATACCTACACGCTGGTGGTCGGGTCGAATGTGGATGGACAAATTGACGTCAGTGTCGCAGCGAATGCCGCCAGTGATGCCGCGGCGAACGGTAACGTGGCCGCGAGTGCTGCGATTACCATCGATCGCACGGCATCGTCGTTGGCGATCACTCCCAATGGCACTTTGAGCAGCTCTAGTCTGATCTCCTTCACCTTCCAGTTTACAGCCGCTGTGACCGGCTTTACGGCGAGCGATATCAATGTGACGAACGGCACGAAGGGAGCATTCACACCGATTGACGGCGACACTTACGTGTTAGTGGTCACGCCCGTCGCGGACGGTGTTGTCGGCATCGACGTACCGGCGGGAGTCGCGATTGATATTGCGACGAACGGCAATACCGCCGCTTCGGCGTCGGTCGTTAGCGATCGTACCGCTCCCACGCTCAATATCTCGCCGAACGGCATTCAAAGCAATGCGGGGACGATTTCCTTTACGTTCCAGTTTGCGGAAACTGTCACTGGGTTTGGTGCGAATGACGTCACGGTGACGAATGGTACGAAGGGGACCTTCACCGCGGTCGACAGTGACACTTACACGCTGGTCGTCACGCCAGCCGCCGATGGTATCGTGTCGGTCAGCGTCGATGCGGACGCCGCCGCCGATCTCGCAGGCAATATCAATTCGGCGAGCAGCGCGTCCGTCAACAGCGATCGTACCGACCCGACATTGGCCATCACCCCGAACGGCACAATCACCAATGCCGTGTCGACAACGTTCACATTCCAGTTCTCGGAATCCGTTGCCAACTTCACGGTGGATGATGTGACCCTCACGAATGGCACGAAGGGGACCTTCACAGCCGTCGATGGAGATACTTATACGCTGGTCGTCACGCCGAACTCCGACGGTGTCGTCTCGGCCAGCGTGAGCACTGATGCTGCGGCGGATGCGGCAGGCAATGGGAACGCGTCGGCCAATGCTTCGATCACCAGCGATCGCACCTCGCCGAGTCTCGAGATTACTCCCTCGGGAATCACAACCAATGTCATCACGACAACCTTTACCTTCCAGTTCAACGAGGACGTGAACGGGTTCGACGCCGGCGACATCTCCGTCACCAACGAGACCAAGGGGACGTTTACCGCGGTCGACGCGAACACCTACACGTTGATCGTCTCGGCGACAGCCGACGGGCCGGTTTCGGTCACCGTCAATGCCGGCGTGGCGAACGATGCGGCTGGCAACGTGAGTACCTCGGCCACCGCTTCGATCACGAGCGATCGGACCGCCCCGCAGCTCACCATTACACCGGACGGGACTGTCTCCAATGCGGGATTGATCACTTTTACGTTTCAGTTCTCGGAACCCGTCGTCGGCTTTGAAGCGGGCGACATTCAAGTGACCAATGGCACGCCCGGCGCGCTGACCTTTGCCGATGCCGACACCTACACATTGGCTGTAACTCCCACGGCGGATGGCGACGTGATCGTCACTGTGGCGGCGACCACGGTGAGCGATCTCTCCGCCAACACCAACGACGTGGCCTCGGCAACGGTGGCATCGGATCGCACCGCGCCAGGGTTCTCGACACCCACCGCAAGCACCGTGGCCGAGAACGAGACTGCCGTGATGACTGTCAGTGCCACTGATGCTCATGGGCCTGTTGTTTATGCGATTGCCGGTGGAGCCGATTCCAGCCTGTTCTCGATTGATGCGGCGACAGGTGCGTTGACGTTCGCTACGGCACCGGATTTTGAGAATCCTGCCGACGCGGACCTCAGCAATGTGTATGACGTGCAGGTCAGTGCCGCCGATGCACTGAACCAGATTGCGGTGCAGACCCTGGCTGTGACCGTGACCGCGCTGAACGACAACGCCCCGCAGTTTGCGTCGGGTGCGAATTTCCAGATCGCGGAGAACACGACCGTAGTGGGCACAGTGGCAGTAACTGATGCCGACAAACCCACCCAGACAATCAGCTTCACGGTCACCGGCGGCGCGGATGCGGCACTGTTCGCCATCACGAGCGGCGGGGCACTCAGCTTCAAAGCGGCGCCCGACTTTGAAACGCCTGCGGACGCTGGCGGGAACAACGTTTACGAAGTGCAAGTGACCGCCGACGATGGCCACGGGCTGACCGCGACACAGTCGCTGACGATCACCGTCACAGATACCGCAGAAGCTCCGCAGGTCTTGCTGGACGGACTGGGGGTCACCTGGACCAAAACCCGTCCAGTCCACGCCATCAATGTGTTGCCTGGAGTCATCGTCGCCGGCAATGGCAGTCTGGCGGGGGGAACTCTGTCGATCAGCATGAACGCGGTGGGCTCGAAGAAGAAGTCCAAAGATATCCTGACCATACCGCCATTCGCCGCGATTGGTCAGAGCAGCGGTCTCGTCTATGCCAACGCCCAGCTCACAATGCATATCGACCTCAACGAACAGGTCACCGCGGCAGGCATTCAAAGCGTGCTGCGAGGCATCACGTTCTTAACTAAGGGCAAGGGGCTGAAGGTCCCCACGCGAAACCTGCACATAACTCTCACCAAAGCCGACGGCCTTTCCGGGACGGCAACGCAGGTGATTCAGGTCCACAAGAAGGCGGTCGTCGGCTAATCAGGCACACACGCTATTGGGAAGATGGGAGGGCGAGGCTCCCGCCGAGCCTAAGCGAGCTTTAGCTCGGAGTCCGCCGGAGGCTGACGTAATGCCTCCGGCGGACTCCGAGCTAAAGCTCGCTTAGGCTCGGC
>JAKFVC010000234.1 GCA_021732415.1 Planctomycetaceae bacterium | reverse complement strand
CAGGGATCCCAGAAAAAAGAGCTACTTGGAACTGACAATCGAATGAAGCTCGGAAGGCCCCTCACCCCCGACCCCTCTCCCCGGAGTACCAGGGCGAGGGGAGCGAAACCACGTCATATTTCCGGTGATTTCCGCGGTTTCGTCACTTGCGTAGATACCGTTGGACTTGTTCCAACGGGGGCGGTATCGAAACGCCCTAACCCAATCGCATCTCCCTCGAAACGCAACTTCAATCTTGTCCAGCCTATCGTCCACAGCGCATCGCGGGTAAGATCGCCCGCGTTGCGATGAATCGTGACAAGCAGAGATAAATGCAAGTCTGACACCCTCCGGGCGTTGTTCTCGCCCGCCTCATGCTGCGAAATGGGCCTTTGCCGAAAAGTGCCTCTCGTTTTGTGCGGCTATCTGTTTCAGGGGGATCGGTTGAATCTGACGTTTCCGTCCGGATTGGCCCGTCCCAATTTTTCGGCTTAAGTTTTCGCGGAGTGTTGTCATGGCGTCAGGTAAAATCAAGAAGTTGGTCAGCGACAAGGGTTTTGGATTTATCGCGGGAGATGGAAAAGACTTGTTCTTCCATTCCAAGGAAGTCGTGGGCACGACTTTCGATTCGCTCCGCGAAGGCCAAGAAGTTGAGTATTCGGTTGGCAAGAGCGACAAGGGCCCCTGTGCCACTTCCGTCCGCGTGGCCTAATTGGCAACGCCCAGAACGCTATTAGTCAACGAATTAGTCAACATTGTTGATAGAATTCCAATGGAAGCCCCCGAGTCACAGATTCGGGGGCTTCTTGAGTTTCATGACATTGATTGGCAGCGAACAAAAACAGCGGACAAGACCTTCAGTTGATCACGAGAGTGTGAACCACGAATCACACCAATGACACGAATCCAAATCCCGAAAATCGCACGCGAAGCGACTGTGATCTGTCTTACAAATTCGTGTCATTCGTGTGATTCGTGTGATTCGTGGTCCAAAAATTCCCCATCCTTCCCTCCGTAAAACAAGGAGCCAAAAGTTCCTGATATGCGATCCAAGTCAATTCGGCATCATTCTGGCCCAGTCGCATCCATTCGCTGCCTCTTTATTTTCCTATCCCACAGACGTAGCGTGTCAGCCGAATCTCTTGGGTAAGACAACGTTGCGAAGGCGGTCTCTTCGTCATAGAATATTGACCAGTTACGTAAGTTCTGTTCATATCCAAAAGGATGCTTGCGTGGAGCAGCATTCGGTCACCGTCTGGTTACGCCAATTGGCGAATGGCGATCAGGAAGCCGCGAAAAAGTTGTGGGACCGCTACGGCCCAGAACTTGTCGAGCTTTCACGCCGTCGCTTTGGTGGCGCGCTGGGTGCCCTGGAAGATGAAGAAGACCTCGTGCAAAGCGTTTTCAAGGCGCTCTGGACCGGGGCCACCGACGGTCGGCTGGATGGCGTGCAGGATCGCGAACACCTCTGGTGGCTGCTCCTGAAAATCACGCGCCGCAAAGCCTTGAATCGCCACGCCTACAATAACCGCCAGAAGCGAGCGAACCCCACGGTGTCGCTGACGGGCAATCCGGACGAAGAGGGCTCGGATGCGCCGGCACATCACATTGCCGACAGCGAGCAGCCTCCTCCCGACTTGATCCTGATCCTGGCGGAAGAACAGGACCGTCTGTTGGGCATGCTGCGAGACGACGTCTTACGTCAGATTGCGTTGTGGAAACTGGATGGCCACACGCACGAAGAAATTGCCCAAAAGCTAAACGTGACCACGCGCACCGTCATTCGGAAGTTCAATCTGATTCGCGAAACATGGTCCCAGGAGTTGGAGACATGAACGACTCACAACTGACTGCCGACAAAAAACGTCCCAAGTTGCAGAGCGATCTGATCGACGAGGCGTGCGATCAGTTCGAAGCGGCGATGCGGGAAGGTCAGCAGCCACGGATTGAAGACTTTCTCGCGAAGTTTGCGGATCTGGACCGCAATGCCTTGCTGCAGGAACTGATTGCTCTCGAAGTGGAATTGCTGGGAACCAAAGACAATTCCGCGGGGCTCGAGACGAAATACTCGCAATTGTCATTTGGCAGCTACTACCACCGATTTCCGGAAGCGATTCCGGCCCTGAAGGACCTGCAGAAGGGCTGGGCCATGCAGGTTGGCGGCAGTTCTCGTCTCGACGGTTCCTCAGTCGACCTCGACCCGCACACCGACGCCGAAACTCCACCCGCGGGTGATCCGAAGCGGCGTATCAAGCAGTTTGAATTGCAATCGATTCTCGGCCACGGCGGCTTCGGCATCGTCTGGCGCGCCCGAGACAAACGCCTGCAGCGCGACGTGGCCATCAAGGTCCCGCGCCCCGACCGCCTGGCTCTGTCCGACCGGACGATGTTCTTACGCGAAGCCCGGGCCGCCGCGAAACTGCACCATCCGAATATCATCGCCATCCATGAAGTCGGCGAGCACGAGTCCGAGATTTACATCGTCACCGAACTCGTGGACGGAGTCAGCCTGAAGACGTGGCTGGAAACTCAGAAGATGTCCCCGTCGGACGCAGCCAGCCTGATCGCGAAACTGGCCACCGCAACGCAACATGCCCACGACCACCGAATCATTCATCGCGACCTGAAGCCTGCGAACGTCTTAATCGACAAAAAGGGTGAGCCGCACGTCGCCGACTTCGGCCTGGCCAAGCGCGACTCCGGCGAGGAATCGCTCTCCATTGCCGGCCAGTTGATGGGCACCCCCGCCTACATGGCTCCCGAGCAAGCCCGCGGCGACCACGCCCTGATTGATCCGCGCACCGATGTCTATGCCCTCGGAGCCATCTTCTACGAACTGCTGACGGGCCTCCGCCCGTTCCGCGCAGAGATGTCCATTTTGCTGGAACAGGTCCAACATTCCCTGCCACCAGCCCCCCGCCAAATCAAGCCCGAAATCCCCAAGGAGCTGGAGGCGATTTGCCTGAAGTGCCTAGCTAAGGACCCGGCAAAACGTTACCCCAGCGCTGCCGCCCTGGCGGAAGACCTGTACCTGTATCAAACAGGCGAAACACTGCGTGGCATTCCCGCGGCATTGCCCCATCGCGTGGGCAAGTGGCTCCGTCGACATCGGCGCAGCGTCGCTGCCGTCGCCGTGGCGTTCTGTCTGTCACTCACAATTGCTGGGGGAATTTCCTGGCACTTCCGCGGCACGAAGCCCATTCCCATCGACTTGCGTCGCGTCGGCTTTACGACTCAACCCGCGGGCTGTGAAATTACCGTCGTCCCTTTGGACACGAAATCGGGAGAGCCCGATCCATCCAGGATCCAGAAGGCTAAGGGGCGAACTCCGTTGAACATGGATCTGGCGGCCGGCGACTATCTGGTCGTCGCAGTATTGGATGACCTTCGATTCCACGAAGTCTATCGCAACGTGCCGCCAACTGGCGTGGTTGACCCGACACTGCTACCGCATGCGGCCCGGATTCCCGACGCAGCAGGTGTGCTAAAGATGCCCGCCATTGAGATTCCCCGCCCCGATGTCACGGTCGGTATGGGATTCGTAGAAAAAGTAGACCGGCTCGTTGAGCCTTCCGCATTGCGAAAGAATGAATCGACCAAAACCTGGAGTCTGCCCGCGTACTTTATCGACACCAGAGAATTTACTCGCGCGGAGATGGAGAAGCGGATGATCGAAAAGCATGGTGCGGAAGAATGGCGTCGAAAAAGGGACAAGCAGAAATTCCCGGGATTCGATGACCGCCCATACGCACACCTGAACTATCATTTATGTTTGAGGCTTTTTGAAGCGCAAGGCAAGCGAATGCCCACTGCCGCGGAACTTTATTATCTGTCCGCGGTCGTCTGCCCGAGAGTAGCCAACTCTGGAATGGAAGAAGAAACTTGCTTACTGCAAGATGGCAGCCGAATTTTAGGACTCCATACTGAGCCAATGGAATGGACCGCAGCCAGACCGGGGGCACCGTTCAGTGGCACAGATTTTTTTTCTCAGAATGCCCTGACGGATTCGTTGGTGAGGATTGTTGGCTGTGGCCACATCGCCAATTCTGAGAAACTCCTGCCAACTGGAATGCGAATGATCACAGCCGTTTCGGAAGATGTTGGGATGCGTGGCGCCCGCAGCGCCCGACCACGCTTGAAGCCGGAGGACTTTATGCTCCCGGTGACGCCTGTTGCCAGCCACTAAAATGGCTCAGGGCTGCTGCTGGTGAGAACGGCAACCCTGAGTTCGTGAGGACTGTTCAAACCCGAAAATTCAATGCTTTGCACTTGTCAGCCTACCGACTAACCAAGAGGCCGCACTAGAGTCTACTGGTTGAAACCTCTGCGGGCAGCCTTTCTCCCAATGGGTTGAACAGGCACCAAGATCGTTTGGATGGGTGCGCTCGCGGGTTGCGCTGGCACCACCACCGGGTGCGCGGGAGTTACAATAGCCACTTTGGCACCGTGATTCACAGCATTCGTCGCTGTCACCGTCACGTGATACTCACAGTTCGCGACTTTCACATTGAATGCTGTCGCACAATCTCGATAGCTCGCCCAAGGAGACGGTATCGCCTCTGGTAACTGATCGATCTGCGCGGGATCCATCTCTGCTTCGAATCCGATCAAGATCTTACGGTTCGGAATTTTGGGACGAGTGGGAAACGCGCCCGCGGGAAATCGGATCTTTTCCATCTCAGCAACTCCTGCCGACAACCTGACTGCAAAATACTGACCATTGGCGTTCTTCACTTTGACGTACGAGGTTTTCAGTTCGCCCAGATCATTGAGAGCATCCTTCGGATCCCAAGTCTTGTCAGGCGACAATCCTGGAAAATGGACACTCGCGGTCAGCACATCACGAAAACCCTTACCCTTAGGCAGGGAGTGCTGCAGGACAGGACACTTCCCCCCAGCCTCAGGCGCCGGCAAACATGGTGGATCCCCGGTGCAGTACTGCGGTCCACTTTGTCCAAGTGACGTCCAGATATAATCTTCTGTCGGAACATCCAAACACGACGCCTCGGTGTAAATATCTGTCAACCACAATGCTTGTTCGTCATCTTGATAAACAAGTATCTGCAGGCAATACGAAATCACCTCAACACCATCTTTGTCCGCCTTGGTTTTCGTCTCCTTACAACAGGGCTTGCCTTCCGATGTTTCATCATCAGCGGGCGCCTCGAGGGCAATTCCGCCTATGAGAATTCCCAAGCACAGCAATAGGTAAAATTTTCGAGTCATCGCAACTCTCCGCGGTCTTTCCGGGGGCTCGCGTTTCTGCGGACAGACGCAAATGAAACGGAAGGCACCCTACACGAGCCAAAAGGGCCCTAAGGAGCGATGCTCGAAACTTGCTACGGTTCGTCATTCAATTTGAACAGACGAGAGGCAACGGAGTACGAGCATCGCCAGGAGATTGACTCCAAAAGTCAACACGCCGAATTCCGTTTCATCCCCTGATAGGATGTAGAATCTCTCGACATTTTTTTGTGTGACAATTGAGGTCGAAATCGAGATCGTGCTAAAAGTTAGCACGTAAAACTCGATTCCGTTCAAATGATCTCAATCCAACAGCAACGATCTCTAGGCAGAGATGGCAAGCTGGAGAGACGGTACGGAAGATCCCCGTATTATGGCCAGACAGGCATTGTGAACATACGGACAAATCTGGCGACCAGCAACGTCAAGAAACCGTTTAGAGATCACCCAGGACCGCGCCATCAGCGCGTGTACACAATTGCTTTAACACGGTGAGATCCAACTCGTCACTGAGAAATCGCACCGATCCGTCAACGAGGCCCATGTGTGCTCCGCCGGTATGGGCGGAAATGAGTTGACGATTCGGCGAGGGATTTAAGCACGTGTTGCCCATGGGTGTCGTACGTGATCCGATCGGGAACATCACAGTCGTCAGATTGTAACCTCGATCGGGCGTGGTCACTGTATTGTAGTTTCCGGCACTCACGTTACCTCGAATCCAACCGCCAGTCGGACCACCTGCATCCCAGCGCCACTTGACCGGATTGGAGGTCACCACATAGTCAGAAGATTCTCCGATAATCGCCACGTTGCTGGCGCCGTCGGTCACGTCGCTAAATTTTCTGACTTCATTGTTGACGAGCATGCCGCTCCAGGACACCTCGCCCGTGATACCAGCACAAGGCGAAGGAGTATTTTTATTAAATGTCGGTCCAAACGCCCCATATCCCGTTCCGACACTATTAATCGAAGCACCCGAAATGCCCACATAAGAGGGCATGGCCACCGAGTAGACATTGGCTCCGGCGGTAATGTTTTCCATTGCCGGCATCGGACTCGAAGGGCAAATCAAGAAACTTAATGAAACGCCGTTGATGATCGGACCATTAGCACCTTGAGTCAGGTCACCGCTGGCACCACTCGTGATATTGAGAGAATTATAGAGGGCCTGTTGCTCAAGGTAGGGTAGCAATCCCACCCAGAATGAAATCCCCGCACCCGCAACCATGATAGGTGATCCTGGTGTGAGTGGCCTGGTATGATTGCGTGAGCCAATCGGGAAGGCGTTCGTCGCCTCATTGTAGTTGTGTAGAGCCAGGACAATCTGCTTAACCTGATTCTTACACTGAGTACGCCGGGCTGCCTCGCGCGCCATTTGCACAGCAGGCAACAAGAGAGCGATCAGGACCGCAATGATCGCGATCACCACCAGCAACTCGATGAGCGTAAAGCCCAACGATTGACCGCGGCGACGTCGAGGCCCTACGACGGCGACAGGAACTGGCATGCGTCAAAACCAATATCTTGTGAACAGCTTCTCGCAGATTGACACTACATCCTGATACCTCGACGGGGAGCGAATGTCAAGTGCATACCTAAGTGTGTCCCGCCTGACTGGAGCGAGTTCGCCGTCGCTGCAGCAACAGGAAACTGGGTTGAACGGAGATCAGTCCCCCCTTGGTTCCTATTTGGTTCCCTATTTCGACCGTGGAACTCACTCCAGGTCAATCGTTCAACCTGGCGACACCTGATCCAGAATTGTCTTCAAGGCGTCCTGCAGGATCTTGTTGCCATTTCCGCCGGGCTCGAATGTGCTGGAGTGCATCCATAGCTCGTCCCAGCGGTTTCCGCGTCGCATGCGGATTTTCACAATTTCAGGGCGGCGTGGCGAACGCACGATCAGAATCGAGTCGATGCGCCCAGAGTAAACTAGGGTCGTCAGATCGGAAATCGTTTTTATCTTCATGAGAAACTCACTCGTGGCCCAGAGAGATCGTCTCTCAAGGTAATCAACAATTCCTTGATAGTAGTGACAGCGCTCTTCGCATTTTTTTAATGCCCCAGAATCACCAGACTTCCACGGCGGGTGGGGGGTTCGTATTAGCCTCCGACCGCGTAGCGCTGCCGTCAAATTTCTCCCAGACTTCCGAGTCCCCCAGTTTTGGTTTACTATCGAACCCCATTTCCACGAGCTTCCTCAACGCAAACCTATCCACAATCTCTGTTTGGAGGTGAAACAGTTGAAAACGGTTCAATGGCCTCACGGTCCCCGTGGCCGACGCTGCCAGCGTCGGAATTCAGACGCTAGCAGCGTCTGCCACGGGGCCGCCTTCGCCGCGATTGCCTGCAAGACGATTTGTCAGCGAAACTCCTTTCATGTAAGAAAGTTGCGGAACGGGCCGAATGATCGTAAGATGTTGCTCATACAAGACTACGGTTCTTTCCTCCCGAGGATCGTTTGTGGGCCATCATTCCGTCACGGTCTGGCTGAGGCAGTTGGCGAAGGGCGATCAGGAAGCGGCGAAAAAACTGTGGGACCGTTATGGCCCAGAACTCGTCGAGCTTTCTCGTCGTCGTTTTGCTGGCGCGCTGGGAGCCATCTCCGATGAAGAGGACCTCGTGCAGAGCGTGTTTAAAGCGCTGTGTACCAGCGCCACAGACGGTCGGCTGGACGGCGTTCAGGATCGCAAGCATCTCTGGTGGTTGCTGCTGAAGATCACACGCCGTAAGGCCTTAAATCGTCACGCCTACAATACTCGCCAAAAACGCACCCATCGCACCGTCTCGCTCTCGGGGGTGGATGAGACCGGCAGCGTTGCCCGCGCGGATCTGATTGCCGACGCAGATCAACTCGCACCGGACTTGAACCTGATCCTGGAGGAAGAGCAGGAGCGACTGCTGAAGATGCTGCGCGACGACGACTTGCGGTCCATCGCCTTGTGGAAACTGGATGGCCACACTCACGAAGACATCGCGGAGAAGCTCGGGGTCACCGTGCGTACTGTGATTCGCAAATTCAATCTGATTCGCGAAACCTGGGCCCGGGAGTTGGATTCATGAGCGATTCACCTCCGTCACCCGATGAGTTCCCGTTGGAGTCGCCCAGTGCCCGGATCGATCGCGTCTGCGATCGGTTTGAAGCCGCCATCCGCGACGGCCGCGCACCACAGATCGAGGATTTTCTGGCAAGCTACCCGGAACTTGATCGCCTGGCTCTGCTCCGTGAGCTGATTGGCCTGGAACTCGATCTATTGTACCGCACAGGTGAGACCCTCACTTTTGACATCCACAAACCGCAAGGTGCGTTCGAGGGATATCACCGCAGGTTTCCCGAAGCGACCGCGCTGTTGAATGACTTGCAGAAGGATTGGGAACTGCGAGTTGCCAGTAAGTCCGAACTGAAGTCTCCGGCGGTGGGCTTCGATCCAGAGATCGAAACGATCGACCACACCAAACCAGCGCCGCGCCGACACATCAAGCAATTTGAACTGCAATCGATTCTCGGCCGTGGCGGATTTGGCATCGTCTGGCGTGCTCGTGATATGCGATTGCAGCGGGATGTCGCGGTCAAGGTGCCTCGATCCGACCGGATCGCGGCGTCGGACCGGACGATGTTCCTGCGTGAAGCGCGCGCGGCCGCGAAGTTACGTCACCCGAATATCATTGCCATCCATGAAGTCGGCGAAGATGACTCCGAGATCTTCATTGTCTCAGAGCTGATTGAAGGGGTGAGTTTGAAGGTCTGGCTCGAGTCGAACAAATTAACACCCGACGCCGTCGCTCAAATGGTTGCCAAACTGGCGAAGGCCGTACATCACGCCCACGACAAGAAGATCGTACATCGTGATTTAAAACCCGCCAACGTGCTGATCGACCAGCAGGGCGAGCCTCACGTGGCCGACTTCGGTCTCGCCAAACGCGAGGCAGGTGAAGAATCGATTTCGGTCAGCGGCCAGATCATCGGTACGCCGGCCTATATGGCCCCCGAGCAAGCGCGGGGCGACCATGCCGCGATTGATCCCCGGACCGACGTTTATGCCCTGGGAGCGATCTTCTACGAATTGCTCACGGGAAAGCGGCCTTTCAGGGGGGAACTTCACCTGATCCTGGAGCAGGTGAAAAACAGTCAGCCCGAGGCCCCCCGACTGATCAAGCCCGACATTCCCCGAGAACTCGAAGCCATTTGTCTCAAATGCCTGGCGAAAGATCCCACCAAGCGCTACGTGTCAGCGGCGGCACTCGCCGAGGACTTACACCTCTATCTGGCCGGTGAAACCCTGCGCGGAATCCCGGCTGCCCTTCCGAATCGCATGTGGAAGTGGTTCAATCGGCATCGGCGATTTGTGGTCGCCATTGGATTCACGTTTCTGCTTGCAGTGACGGTCGCCGGCGCCTTCGCCTGGCAATTCCGGGGCACGAAACCCATTCCGCTCGATCTGCGGGAAGTGGAGTTTACCACTAACCCTGAGGGTTGCGAGATTACCGTCGTACCTATTGATGCGAAAACAGGCGATCCGGATCCCAGCAGGATCCAGCGCGCTGAAGGGCTCAGCCCACTCGTCATGCAGTTACCCGCGAGCGACTATCTCGTCGTCGCAGTACTGGATGAAACGCGCTTTCATGAGGTTTACCGCAATGTCCCAGCACGAGGGGAATCCGTTCCCTTCGGTGATCGATCAAAGCACTGGAAGGTCAGCTCTTCTGGAGTCCTAAGCGTTCAGGAGATTCGAATTCCGCGCTCTGACGTGACAATCGGGATGGGCATGGTCGAGAAATCGGACTGGTTGGCTGAACCGATTAAGAACCCCGCAAATCCAGAGCGGAAATATCAGATCCCATCATTCTTTGTCGACCTCAGCGAGACTTCTACTGACGAAGTGGAGAATTGGGGTCTCAAAGAGCACGGGGCAGCCAAATGGGCTGCGCTGAAGGCCCGGGTCCCGCCCTTTCCGGGGGTTGGGCCGGGGCCACATGCTCAGTACCGCTTTTACGATGCCGTTTGGCGCGTGGAAAGACAAGGCAAACGACTTCCCTCGGCCGCCGAGCTTTACTATCTGTCAAATGTCATTTGCCCTCCAGCGGCAAACAAACAGGACATCTCAGACACGTGCGTACTACCAGATCAAAGTTCCATTACCGGTCTGCATTCGGGAGCTTGGGAATGGACAACCACAAAGCCGTCGGGGCCATTTAGCGGGATGAAGCTCACACCGGAGACGATCAGCCAAGAAATCATCTTACGAATGACTGGTTGTGGGCCGAGTGACCCCAAGATTCGCACGGGATTCAAGGCTGTACATGAACCTATTTTAGCAGGCGTGAGGGGGATCCGCAGTTCGAAGCCTCGTCGACGCCCACAGGACTTCATCATTGCGAATGACAACATTCCAGGCAAATGAAGTCCGAACATCAAATCTAAGCCGTTCGCGCAACATTAGGCTACCAGTTGGTGCGGCCTTCTCAGGGGCTTCTGCCATACAGCGGGCGTTATTCGATTGACGTAGTTCGTGACGTCAACTGGGTGACGATTTCCGGTCTGATGCCAGCCCGCAAGTGTCGCAGAAGTCGTTTATCCACATTTCTATGTGATAAAAAAAGCGACTTATGTGGAAAACACACAAGTCGCCTCCTCTAACTTCGTTTAGGTTAGTTCTTCATCTACGGCTTTTTGGTCGTTGGTTTGGCGGGAGTCGGGATGCTTTTCTCAGGAGCAGGCGGCGTTTTCCCGGAAGCAGGTGCGGCTTTGTTTTTAGTGTCTCGAGGTAATTGTGGCAGTATTGTCTTGGCGGGGGTCATCGTCGTGACATAATACGTTCGCTTTTTGTAACGAACGCGAAACGCCGTTTTGCTTTCGCTATATCGTTTCCAAACAACGGCAGCCACCTCGTCCATGGCTCCGATCGTAGGCTCGCCTTGTGCCTCAGGTGCCTCGGCTTCGAATCCAATTGCAATTTTGCGGTTGGCGATCTTGGGCTTTTGCGGAAACGCACCCGCTGGGAAAGCAACCTTTTCGAATTCCGCAAAGCCGGCAGAGAGTCGGACGACGATCCAAGTGTCAGCGCCGCCTTCATCTACGCCTTTAATCTTCACATAGTCATGTTTCGCTTCGCCGAAATCGCCAAGCCCGTCTTTGGCATCCCACCTGTCGTCTTCTGTCAATCCCGGATAGGGCACCAATTTCGTATCATCGAGTTGCTCAATGTAGGTCTCATCTTTGGGCAATTTTTTCGCAAGTTTCACGTCTTTCAGTTCGTCTTTGAACCTCTTACCCTCGATCAACATACACCCTGGTTCCGCCGTGCAATATTGTGGCGCGGCAACGTCCGCGGTCGTCCACATAAACACCTCGGATGGAAGCATCGCGCATTCGTCATCGGAATACTCGTCCGCTGACCATAACGCGATGTTCGCCTCCAGGTCTTCGTAGAGAAGATACTGCAAGCATTCCGAGAGCACACCCGTCTTGGGTCTGCTGGCGTTAGCGATGCCGGCACAGGGCGCATCACTCTTAGCCTTAGCGGGGTCTTCAGCGGGTGCCTCCAAGACGACTCCGCCCACGAGAATCCCTAGGCATAACAACAAATTCACAGTTCGATTCATTTCTTCCCCTTGCGGTCTGTTAGAGAATCGTGCTCACGCGGACCGTGCGCGAAGTGAAGCACGAAACCGGCCCAATCAAACTCACTTTTGAACTCATCAATGCACTCAACACGCTGGTTAGCGCGTGCGAGGACAATGAAATTAACCGTCCGGAACAACGTTATCACTCGTGCTAAAACGGCGACCCGTCTCGTGATCGTCCAAAAGGGAGATCACAATCTCTTTGATCCGGAACACGTTCTGAGCGCGTAGAGTAAAGTCGGGTACCTGCGGGATCGCGATCAACGAATGTGCCAGCGCGCGACTCATAGTCCTCATCACGTTCAGTGGCTCAGTTAGCTCGAACCCACTGGTCTGATTTGACGACTTCAAAGCTCAGTGACGACATTGTGCCTAGCCATTCAGAGCACTGACAAATTGTCGTTTAGTACTGGCTAAATTTTACGTTCTCAAAGGGTATACACCTGCAGGAATGTGGTGTCAAGCAGGGGGCGATTTCGCCTGATATTGCTAGGTGCATCCACCGATGAATGGTTGTTATGGTCGACTTACCGGAGAACACCGAAGCCCCTCACGACGTATAGTCAAGAGAGGCTTCGATAATGCTCACATGCTGAATGGACATCTGACTGTAAACTACTTCAGCAGCCATTCGGCAGCCGCGGTCTCCTTTTGCGGCGCATCTCCCGTGAATACGGTCAACTGGGTTTCTTTTCCTGCCGACTTGTAGAGATCAGACACCAGAGCCGGCGTCTTCCCCTCACCAGCCAGCCAGAGGGGATATGGGGCACTGAGGGCCAGCAGCCCCGGTACATCCAGGTATTTGGCTCCGCCAGGGAGGAATTGCGGGTCGCGGAAGTCGAGCAGCTTGCCGAAACGGAAGCCGTTCGTGTCGACCGCCGCCTGGCTGATGGCCTCGCCGGCAATCGCGCGGGCCGCGGCCACAATCGGTCCCATCGTGCCGAAGCCGGCGACTTCCACTGAAGTTGGTTTCGGATGTCCGCTGACGTCAGCCGTCCGCAGATACTTCACCAGGCTGAGAACATCGTGCGTCCGCTGAGCGAACAGAGCGTGGTTATAGCCATACGTGTAGCCAGCAAATTCGCGGGGAT
Organism: Planctomycetaceae bacterium; assembly: GCA_021732415.1. GTDB lineage: Bacteria > Planctomycetota > Planctomycetia > Planctomycetales > Planctomycetaceae > JAKFVC01. The sequence continues at coordinate 1,838 of JAKFVC010000234.1, read as the reverse complement.
TCGCCACGACCGGTGTTTGCTTGATCGGCTGGCCGTCCTTCAAGAATTCGCCTTGCAGCAACAGATCGGCACCCAGGACGGTAACACCCGCCGCGAGGAGTTTCTGGATCGCAGGTTTTACGGTGCCATCGGCGTTGTAGAGCGACGACTTGCCCGCATCATCCAGCCAGACGACCACGCGGCCTTTCCAATCCTTGGGATACAGGTAGGTAACAGGCAGTTCTTCTCCGTAGGTCTTATTGCGCATCACGCCCGTCATCTCAACATAGGTGCCGCGGTCGGCCTTGTTCTTGTCCTCACGAGTCCACTCGACATCACCGGCCTTGTCGTACGTGCGACCGATCAGCACTTCGACACCGCTGCCGACGTCCTTACGCAGATGCTCGACCGAATCGGTGCTGGCCCGGAGTTGAAACTCGGCATCTTCGGTGAACCATTTTAGCAGGGCCCGTTCGAAGTCGGGGTCGTCCGCTTTCGGGGCAGGATGATCGGCATCCCAGACGGTCAGATCGGCTCGCTTGAGAGGCTCGTAGTCTTGTTCGATCACCGGTGCTTTAAAGCCGAGACCGAAGTGCTGGTTGAGCCACGTATAGAACGCGGATCGGGAGACGGCGTTGTAGTTGTGCGGGAAATGCTCGCCACGTTGCAGGATCACGTTGCTCGGTGCCCCTAACGTCGCATAGAGCTGCTTCAGCTCGGGGAAGCCTTTAGTGGACATCTCTTTCGTCCAGTCGTTGGCCGAAGTCATCCCCTGGGGCTTGGGAGCGAACAGACCGGCAAACTCAATATTGCCGGTGTTGACGCGGAGCAAGGAGGAATTCTCACAGGTACAGCCCCCTTGCATGGCCGTGCTGACCATGACTGCGGGGAATGAAAGCGCGACTCGCGGGTCGATCGCGGCCAGGAGCATCGTTTGTGTGCCGCCACCGCTCGCACCGGTGATCGCGGTTCGCAATGGGTCCACTTCAGGCAGACTCAGCAGGAAGTCGAGCGAACGGACGGCGTTCAACGTCTGCAGGCCCATAATGCTCTGCAGATGAGCTTCAGCCTGTGGGCTATAGAGGCCCCAGTTTTCCGTCTTGTTCATTTCGGGGCGTTGCTTCGCGAAGCCATGCACCGTCTGGCGGCTGAATTGAATGGCGTCGGAATCGCTCAGCATGTCCCATTGCCAGACCACGCACCCCATGCGGGCGAGTTGCACGCACATCGATTGAAAGCGACTCTTGCCACCCTGCAGAAAGCGCTCTTCGCCGGTCGAAATCTCACGCAACAGGTTGGCGTCGCTTTCCTCGGACAATCGGGCACTCGCCCAGTGACCGTGAGCAAACAACACCCCCGGTACTTTGCCCTTGGGGTTCTTGGGACGATACAGATTGCCGGTCACGAAGAGGCCGGGAGCACTCTCGAAGTAGACCTTTTCGATGGTGTATTCGGGACGATCAATCTTGCCGTGCAGGACGGCATTCAGCGGCGTCTTGGTGGGCATCGGCCAGAGCCCCTGCGAGACCAGGATCTGTCGGCGGACATAGGCCGCCCGCTTCTCCCATTCCGCCTTCGTTTCCGGCGGCTTGAAGGGGAAGTAACCGTTCAAATCTTTCGGCGGTTGCAGACGGACGTCATTGGGCAGCGTGCCAGCCGGAAGAGCCCGCGGAGTTGCTGCCGTGGCAAATGGGAGGACTCCCAATAACAGAGTCGCGAAAGCAACAAATGTGTGTTTCATGTTCATAGAGTTTAGTGTCCTGGTGATGGTGTGGACGTTGTCAATCACTGCCGTATCAACCTGATTACAACGACGTCGATCTATCTCCCCTCGCCCCGGTACTCCGGGGAGAGGGGTT
>JAKFVC010000040.1 GCA_021732415.1 Planctomycetaceae bacterium | reverse complement strand
GGGCACACGGACTGATCCGCAAAGTCAGGCAGAGTCACCGCTATCAGGTCTCCGCCACCGGACGAATTCAGATCACCGCCATCCTGGCCGCGCAACAAGCGACCACACTGCAACTTACGCAATTGGCTGTATAGAATCTTTGAGCCACACAAAGAAGTTCAATGTTTGTGATACAGAGGCACAGAGAACACAGAGGAATTGTCGCATCTCTGTGTTCTCTGTGCCTCTGTGTTTCCAAATCTGAGTGAAGAATCCAGGGGCTTACGCCGCCCAGCTCGCCTAGATCAATCTAATAAACACAGTACCTGCAGCTCGGCGGAACTCTGGCGAGATTTCGCTGCACTGGTTGCGCAAGATGAACCGGTCACGCCTGCCTCGGACGACTGCAACGAATAGATCTCAAGCTTCACGAATTCACCTGACAGTTTCGCAACCCGATTGAAGGCTTGTTCCAAATCTGGCCGAAGATACTTCAGGTACGAAGGACTTCTGGTTACCAGAATGATGTCGTATTGGTTCCCTGGGGATGTTCCTCCCGTGAAGGTTTGGAAGGTTACGCGATGGGACGCGCGGACCTTCGTCGCAAGGAGATGGATTGTGATGGACTTGTTCCAGCATGCGTCAGACGATGCGATCGCGTTAGCTTGTTGCTGCGGTGCATTGCTACTTTCAGGCAGCATCATGTTCTTCAGCAAGTACTTGAATCCGGCCGCTCAACAGGCTCAGAAGCTGGCGGACCGGCCGCAATTGCGGTTGGCGCGACCCGATTTTGCGGAACACACGATGTCAGCTCAGGAGAAGGCGGCGTAAACCAGTTGGCGACCCTGGTCGAACCGTCTGCCATATCAAGTCTGCGTCTTTGGGGAGAGTCTGCCGACTCGTCCCTGCCACAGCCCGCTTTCCCCCAAGCGGGCTGTGTTTTATTGCGCGGACCGAGATAAGATGGCGAGGTCCAAGAGCGGTTTCACCGAATGTTTGCGCGATCGAAGGAGTGTGAGAGTATGAGTGTGTGAGGGTAATAGGGAGCAATGGATTCCAATAACAGGATTATTCATCACTCTCATACTCCCCCACTCTGGTACTCTCACACACTCCCTCTCCGCGAGTAATTGGCTAAAACGCTCCGGCCCACGCCAAGAGAGTCGTTGACATGGATCTGCAAGACCGACGCGTCACCGTGATGGGCCTGGGGAGCTTCGGGGGTGGCTTGGGTGCGGTTCAATTTCTCGCCCAGCGGGGCGCACAGGTCACAGTGACCGATAACCGGTCCGCGGCCGAGTTATCCGAATCCCTGGCACAACTGGCAGAGATTCCCTCGATCACCTATCACCTGGGTGGCCATCAGCGCGAGGATTTCTCAACGGCAGACTTGGTCGTCGTGAGCCCCGCCGTGCCGAAAGGTAACCCCTTCTTGCGGCTGGCGATCGACTCCGGAGTGACCATCTCCAGCGAGATGAATCTCTTTTGGGAATTGAATCCCGCGTGCGTGATCGCCGTGACCGGAAGCAACGGCAAATCGACCACGACGGCGATGACGCACGCGATTCTCAACGCGACCGGCCGCACTTGCTGGCTGGGCGGCAACATCGGCCGTAGCCTGCTGCCACACGTCGCTGAGATTCGGCCTGAGGACGTGGTCGTGCTCGAACTCAGCAGTTTTCAGTTGGAAGATCTCGACCGTCTGCAACGCAGTCCGCACGTCGCGATCATCACCAATTTTTCGGCCAACCATCTGGATCGACACGGGACGCTGGAGAACTACCGCCTGGCCAAACAAGCGATCTTGCATTGGCAAACTCCCACGGACTTCGCGATTCTCAATCAGGACGACGCCGATGTTGTAGCGTGGCCCACCCGCGGCCGAAAGTTGTTTTTCGGCCTAAAGGATATGGGGGGCGAGGGATTGTTTCTAACCGGTCAACGCAGTGCAGTCTTTCGCTTCGCAGGGCGCGAGCGGACGCTGACGGTACCGAAGTGGCTCAGTCTGCCCGGGATTCACAATCTGCAGAATGCCCTCGCCGCGACGTGTGCTGCGTGTGCGTTGGACGTGCCGGATGCGGCAATCGAAAGTGGAATACGCGGTTACAAGGCGCTGCCTCACCGGCTGGAATTGGTCGCCGAGGTATCCGGTCGCCAGTTCTATAACGACTCGCTGGCCACGACTCCCGAATCGGCCATTGTCGCGCTAGCGGCTTTCGAGCAGCCAATCATTCTGTTTGCGGGGGGCTATGACAAAGGGAGCGATCTCACCGAGATGGCTCGTGCTATCGTGGCGAAACCGGTCAAAGCAGTGGCTCTGATGGGGACCACCGGACCACGCCTAAATGAGTTGCTGGATTTGTTTGATCCCGAACAACGCGTTCGCCGGACGATCTGTGAGAGTTTTCAAGCGGCGTTTAGTTGGGCCGTTTCAGAATCCCAGCCGGGGGATATCCTGCTCCTGTCGCCGGGATGTGCGAGCTACGACTGGTTCCGGAATTTCGTCGATCGGGGAACGCAGTTTCGCGAGATGGCATTGGATTCTGGCCAGTTGATGGCTAGCGAGTGAGCGTCGGACGCTCGCCTACGACCTTAAAATCCCAAGCCATCTCCATCGAGTGCCGCCGTTCCCACCGTTCCATCCTTGATGTCAAACATCGTCGGATAGCGGGGCTTCCACGCACGATTCGCACCGGGACAATACTGCCGGCCATTGCCTTCGATCGCTGCGACCGTCGGAATTCGGGCCGCGAGACTTGCCGAGTGCAGGAACGAAAAACCGGGACAGGTCAGATCCTGCACGCAGAGGAACATCCCAAACTTCTGAGCGGCCGCGCCAAGCAACAGTGCATCCGTATGGCCCTTGCAGGCCTTTAAGGCGACCCCGGAGTATCCAAGATCGCGGCTCAGCAGCAGACTTTCGTAGTCGATCAACGATTCATCGATGACAACCGGCTTCAACTTGGCCGCAGCGTGCATCTTGTTTTCAGGATGTGCCTTGAGGTCCCGATTTGTCGGCTGCTCAATGTACTGAATCCGGTCATAAGCTGCCGGAGACTGCGCCTGAATCTTCTTCAGGAATTCGAGCACATAGTCAACGTTGGCGCACTTCTCGTTGAAGTCCAGCGAGTAGAACCACTGGACGCAGCCCCGTTTGGCCTGGGCTTCGGTCGCGACCTTGTCCACAGCCAGAACTCGGTCGATATCCCACTGCAGGTTGTCGCCGGCCAGCTTGATCTTCAGATGGGTCAAACCGTCGGTCGCAATCCACTGCCCCAAAGTTTCCGGCAGCTTATCGCCGACCGGTTTTTGAACTTCGTCACTCGTCAGCGGGTCGACAGCACCAACTAAGTGGTACAGCGGCAGCTTGGCCTTCGGCGTCCGCAGCGTGTATTTGTCGAGGTACTCGCCGGCAAACTTCTCGTCCAAGTATTCGGACAGGTCGCAGTTCGCAAATTCCTTGGACAACGCATTGTAACTGTTGATTCCGAGCACTCGCCCGTAAGCATCATGCACGGCGGCATCCAGCGGACTGGCAGCCACCAGTTCGGCCAGAGGCGGCATGACTTCGGGGAGTTTCAACTGCCGCGAGAGCTTCTGCCCCAGATGGGCGTACTCGGCCGACGTGCGATAGATGATGTCCAGCGGATGATCGAAATCGGGATACGCCGCAAGCATATCCGTGGCTTCGAGAGCAAATTGCTTCATCGCGCCGGCGGCTTGCTCGGGGGACACGGTCGATGAGGGCCACGCCCAGATCTGGCCGAGGGGCATACTGCCCAAACCCACTGCATGACGCCCGTTACGGGTCTCGACCTTGATCTCGACGTTGATCAACTCGGAGCTTTCAATGATCCGGCCGCCGAATTTCAGCGGAGTCCGGAACTTGATGGGCTCAAACGAGCAGACAGCGTCGACAATGCGAATATCGGTAACTTTCGACATGATCGGCGTGCGAGAGACTTTTTTCTAGGTGAGATTGAAGTAAACGGTTTGTGGCTTGGATCTTACTCGGAGTCGGCAAATCGATCAAGAACGACTGGAAAGAACGCTGGAGCGAGGGAATGACGAATGACCAAATCCCAATGACTAAAGAGGCAACACGTCACTGCTTTCATTCGCTGTCTCCTTTAATTCGCTGCCATCTTCAGTACTATCGAGTGTGGATGCCATTGAATTTCGCCCTGATGCGATGGTGCCAACAGCCTGAATTTCTCTGCGTGCCAATTAGTTCGACAAACTTCGAAACCAGGAAACACTCTCATGGGTCGTCGCGTGCTGGAGGATGACGACTGGGATGATGACCAACCCTCCTGGGAAGAAAGCGAATCTTCCTGGGACAGCGAAGACTACGGCGACGAGACCGACGACACCATTCCCTGCCCCTATTGCCGCCGCGAGATTCACGAAGAGGCCGAACGCTGTCCGTACTGCGAGCGTTACGTCTCCGACGAAGACGCACCACCCGCAGCGAAGCCCTGGTGGTTCGTCGTGGGATTCCTGTTGTGCGTGTACGTTCTGTTTAGATGGCTCTTCTGATAGGCGTCGGCCCCTCACCCTCCCATCCAGTCGAATTACCAGCCAACTTCGATTCTGGCGAGCAATCGGTTACCATTGTCGCACCTGCGGCGACGGTGCCATCCCGCAGCGGTCCAATCTGATGGCATTCAAATCCCCCTGACATTCAGTGACACACGGGAAATCCCATGTCTGACGAGCCGTTGATTGCCGTATTTATCGACTTCGAGAACCTGGCAATCGGGGTTCGCCACATGCAGAGCGGACGGTTTCAAATCCCGCTGGTGCTGAAACGGCTGCTCGAAAAAGGGCGCATCGTCTACAAACGTGCGTACTGCGACTGGCGTAATTACGAAGATTCGGTCCGCGAATTCCACACCCAGGGAATCGAACTGATCGATATTCCGCAAAGCAAAATGAGCGGCAAGAACAGCGCCGACATTCGCATGGTCGTCGATGCTCTCGACCTCTGCTATTCGAAGCAGCACATCGACATGTTCGCGCTGATTTCCGGTGACAGCGATTTTTCGCCACTGGTTTCCAAGCTGAAAGAGAACAACAAGCGGGTCGTCGGTTGCGGCGTGAAGAGTTCTACCTCAGACCTGCTGATCGGCAACTGCGACGAATTCATCTACTACGACGATCTGATCCGGGTCGCCAAGAAGACGCAGGCGAGTCAAGCGCCGCCCAAAGTTGGAGTGGGCCCCGTAAAGGAAGATAAGAAACAGCAGGCGATCGATCAAGTTCTGGAAGTGCTGCACTCGGTCGAGCAAGATTACGACCCATTGTGGGGCTCGCTCCTCAAACAAGCGATTCGCCGTGTCTTCCCCGGATTTAACGAGGGCTACTTCGGCTATCACAGTTTTTCAGACTTACTGGAAGACATCGAAGAAATGGGCCTGGTCGAACTCGACTATGACGAAGCCCGCGGCAACTACAAAGTCCGCCCCACCAAGGACGCCGGTGCCCCACCCAGCAAAATCATCAAACCGCCCCGACGAACACGCTAATTTCCGTCATGCCCCATCAGCCGGCCCGCGCTAGCGTCCGGTTCGAGCGCTCTTAGCAAACTCGACGATTGATCAAACCGTGGGCGAACGCCCAGCGGCTGATGGCTCTCGTCCGATAGATTGGCGTTCTCATAAGTCCCATTCCTAATCAGAAGCAAAACAAAGATTCAATTGACAACCGATAAATAACCGTTTATATCTTGTGAGTATCAAGCGCGCGCGCAAAATCCATAAGAGAGTCTCCATTGAAGTCGATCTCCTGCACTGGACCGGTCCCGCGACGGGACTTCCTGCAAGCCGGCGCGCTGGCCCTGGGGGGCCTTACGTTGCCGCAGGTTCTCGCCGGCCGTGCCGCCGCGGGGACACCGAACGTAAACACTTCGGTAATCATGCTCTATCTGCACGGAGGTCCGTCGCAGCTCGAGACCTACGACCTCAAACCCGACGCCCCCACCGAATACCGCAGCCTCTTTCAACCGATCCCCACCAATGTGCCGGGGATGGATATCTGCGAGCTGTTCCCGCTGCAGGCGAAGATCGCCGACAAGTTTTCGCTCGTTCGATCGCTGCACCATGACATTGGCATCCACAGCGATGGCGGGATCATCGTCCTGACCGGGAAGCGGCCGAGTAAGCTCGACCCGACTTCAGGTTCGAAAAGCGAACATCCCGATTTTGGATCTGTTTCAAGCAAAGTACGCGGCTATGGCCAGAGCGCGATGCCACCGTACGTGGCGATACCCAGCAAGCCGTATATGACTTTGCCCGCCTACCTGGGCCTCAGTCATTCCCCGTTTGAAGCGGGCGATCCTTCCGCGGTAAAATATCAACTGCCGCACCTGAAGCTGGCAGCGGGAGTCAACGGACAAGGTTTGACTAACCGCCGTCAGCTCTTACAACAATTCGATCGGTTTCGATCGGGGGCCGATCAGCGTGGCTCGTTGGCTGCAATGGATGATTTTCAATCGGTCGCCTTTCGCATGCTGACCAGCCCTGAAATCGCCGATGCTTTCGACCTGTCTCGCGAAGACGCAGCCCTTCGAGACCGCTACGGCCGGCATCATTGGGGCCAAAGTTGTCTGATGGCCCGCAGGCTGGCCCAAGCCGGGTCCGCGGTCGTCAATATCTATATCAACGAACCCAAGTCCGGTCCCGAGTTCACCAACTGGGATGACCACATCGGCAACGCCGGGCGACCGGGCCACTTCGCCGGCTACATGAAAACACGACTGCCGTATCTCGACCAGGCGCTCTCGGCTCTGATTGAAGACATCTTCGCCCAGGCCTTGGATCGCCGGATCCTTGTAGTCGTCGTGGGCGAGTTCGGCCGTACGCCCCGCATCAGCCACAACACTCAAGGCACCGGCCGCGACCACTGGCCTCAAGCCTATACGGCATTGTTCTCTGGAGGCGGCCTGAAGATGGGCCAAGTCGTGGGAGCCACAAATTCGAAAGCCGAGTACCCCGCGGCCAGTCCATACACGCCCTTCGACATGCTGGCCACGATCTATCGTCACCTGGGAATCGACTACAAGTCATCGTTCCTCGACTTCGCCGGCCGGCCGATCCCCATCCTGAATGATGGCGAACCGATCCGGGAACTGGTTTAAAGGCTGAGCGCAATGCATTCTGGTGAGCCCCGCCCTTACGGGACGGGGCTCACCAGTCGTAATTAGGAATCGCTACTCGTCACTCAAGAACCGAGTGATCACGTTCGCCGTAATCCGCGAAACGGCGTCATCTACCAGGATGCACGGCACATAGGTGATCGAGCCGACCGAGAACACCGCCCCCTTGCTCGCCGTCTCGTAATAGACGATCTCCGCTCCGCCATCGTCCTGGTTAATCCCCTTCGCCAACAGCACGGTATTCGCCGGCGAATGCGGGCTGATCTTGTCGGTCTCGTGGCCTGACGCACCGCCGTTGATTCGTTCCTGAAGACTCTTCTCGCCAAACAGATCGCCGTTCTTTAGATTGGTCCCGGCAAACACCCAGTGGTCCGCGTTCAGCACTTTATACGGCGCGGCCGTCATGATACCGGTTTCAGTACAGACTACACCTAACAAATTGGCCTCAGACTCCAGCGTGCGGGCCATCCGGCTGTCGCAGTAGAAATCAGGATTCTCGGGATGCGGCATCCCCAGCGCGCCGCCGGTCGTCGGCGCCAGGTACGTCTTGAATCGCAATCGATCTTGATCGAGGAATTCCACTTCGCAATTCACACCATTTCCCCCCAGATACATCAGCTTGCCACCGCGGTTGTGGACCCAATCTTTGACGCTCTGATACATTTCTCGCGACCAGTATTCCGGGTGGATACTGATCATCAAAATCTTGTAGGCATCCAGATCCAACGTTCCGTCGTGGAGTTGCCCCTCCGAGTAATAGTCGTAGGCAAATCCCTCACGCTCCATCCAACCCAAGAGACGCCATTCCGCCGGAGCCATCCCGCACGGCAAACGGCCCTCAATCGGATCGGTGACTTCTTCGTTCTCGCGGACCACATTACCCGGTTCAGGCCGTTCAAAGGAGAGAGGCAGGTACTCGTCGTCCTGAAATCCCCAGACGTTGAACGAACCGGCCTTCGTGTAGCGAATCAGATCCTGTCGAGCATTGACCACAGGCTCAGGCGGCAGGCAATTCGCATTGATGTAGTTGCTGCGGCCGCCAAAATTGTTGTAGGCCAGCCAAGTATTGGTCGACGCCAAAATCGCGATTTTCGCCGTTGGTTTGGCAGGAGCGACGACCCACGGGAACGAGAAGAACTCCCCCGACTTCTCTCCCTTGGCATGCAGATAGTAGAGCCCGGAACGTTCCGGACCCGTCACAAACTGCGTGTGATGGGCGCTGCCATAGCCGATCTTGTTCCAATTCATACCGGTCTGCGTATAGTCGCCATCGGGAGTGATCTGCATCACCGCCCGCGGACCATGTTCATCAAACCAGCCTAGCAGTTTCACCATCTCGCGCTTCCAACCGTAGCGCCAGAGACTCAACCGATAGGGCTCAGACGAATGCACCCGATACTCGGATTTTTCACCAGACTTCACCGACCGCGGCCAGACATACCCTAAAATGCAGTCGGACAGCAAGCGAAATTGATAAGGCGGACTGCCAGCGGCAACAGTTAAGTTCACGCTCTTCGAACCAAACCCATCCTTGACGAGAGTCACCCGATAATCGCCCGGGGAGATGTCAGCATAGATGCCACCGCGCGGCGTGGAACGGACAACCGCGGCCAGTTTTCCGGCCTGTTGGAACTCCAGCAGCACGTCGGCCAGAGCCACAAAACGTTCGTCGCTGACATACCCGATTAACACGCGTCGCTCCTCGTATGTAACAAAAGGAAAGTTCCAGGAGCAGGCGCACTCCTGGAACTCGATGACTGTCAGGCCGCACTTACTACACCGGCACCCCGAGCAACTCCTTGGCGGCCGCTGCAATCGCCGGAATCTCTTTGCTGTCAACTGGCGACAACAACGGCAGAATCGGACCGCTCTCGCAGACTCCTGCCAACTGCACTGCGGCATGCAGCACGCGCACGGGGTTGATCGAATCGCGCAGATTCTCCAGCGGGCGGAACTGGGTTCGAATCCGCTCCGCAGTCGAAAAATCTTTCGCCTGGACGGCCTTCAACATATCGGTCGACAACTGCGGGGCGACACACACACAGCCCGACGTGAACCCGGGCAAGTCGAAATCACGCAGGTGAATAATCGCGGGCTGCTCGCCCATGCCGCTGACGATCTGCGTGGGGCCGATGGCCTGGATAATATCCCGCAGGAACGGATCCTGTTCCGGATTCTTACGGACGATCGCGTACTTGATCCACGAGACCAATCCGTCCTTGACCAAACTCTGAATCGTCTCCACATCGACCGCTCCATCGTGCTTGATGTACAACACGATGGGATTGCCAAACCGCTCAGCGAATTTCCGTGTCGCGGTGGCTATTCCACAGCACGTCGTCACATCTCGAGTCGGCAGCAACATTGCCGTGGGAAACTCGAAATCACGCAGGATCGCAGCCTGATCCATCATCATCCCGAACCCCGGCCCCACTGAGGGGACTACCAGGGATTCCTCAGCGGCACCATCGCGGAGCATCGTCAGCAATTCCGCGTATTCGCTGATCGAAACGTGATTCAACACGGCATTGCCACCATACAGCAACGTCGTGACTTCACCCGCTTCGAGATAGCGAATCAACCGAGCATTCTCAGCATGATTTAACGTCAGGTCAGCATTGCGGGCCAAAGGCGGAACCGCAATCACAGAGCCAGCCAGAGTGGCAGGCGTTATCGGTCTCGTGTCCATGATTTTTTCAAAAGCTCTTAGGTTGAGGTTCGTGGAACGCGGCACTCATAAGCAACGTCTTATAGACTCTTCTACAGGACTACTTCTTGCGCCGCAACCGCCAGACGTCTGATTGCATATTATTGCCGGCGACCATCCACAGCGAGTCCTGGAATTCGTACAAGCTGGCCGCATGTCGCGGGGCCCACGGAGTCTTGGGAATCTCGGTCCATTTCTCTCCATCGGGAGAATACCAGACATCCTTTCGATTCCCGCCGTCCTTGTGATATCCCTCCATGACCCACAACTGTCCGTCCCACACCGCCACATCATGATACTGCCGGGGATTCCAGGGCGCGGCCTTCGTGTGCTCCTTCCAATGCACTCCGTCGGCCGAGCTCCACACATCATTATGGAACTTGCGTGAGGGAATCATGGGAGTGTCGTAAGTACCGCCGCCGAGCATCCAAATGCGGCCATCCTTCACCGCCGAGCCACCGATCATGCCTCGCGCTGAGTAGCAGGGTTCAACGGGCACGACTTCCTTCCATTCGATGCCGTCGGTAGTCGTCCAGATATCGCGATAGAAGGCTTGTTCGGCCTTGGCGAAGGCGGGCATGGTCTGTCCGCCGATCACCCAGATCTTGCCGTCATGCACGACCGTGTATTGCAAGGCTCGATTCGCCCACGGGGGAGCCGGCTTGCCTTTATTGACTAGCGTCCAAGTCTTGCCATCCTCGGTATTCCAGACATCATTCTGATAGTGCCCCTGATTACAGTCCCCTCCAATAATCCACATCTTGTCCTTATAGACGACATATCCGGCAGTATGGCGGCCTTCCCAGTCGGACGTCGGATCGAACGATTTATCCTTGAAGGTATTCGGCTTGACGAGCGACCAGTCAGCCCCGTTTTCCGATGACCAGACTTCGTTATTGCAAATCAAAGGAAAGTAGGCCGCCTTGAAAGTGGGAGAGGGATTCCAGCCACCCAGGAACCACATCTTTCCTTTGTAAGAGAGAGCCCCTGCCCCATCTCGCGGCGCAAACGCAGCCTTCATCGTGATCAGTTCCCACTCATAAGCGGGAGGGGCTTCTTGAGCATTCAAACCGGATGTCAGGACGGCAAGCGTCAGAACACACGCGAGGACGAGTCGCAAACTTGTGGGCATGTCAGGCCTTTCAATTAAGACGGGAGAGTAAATGACGCAGGGGTCGGGTGTTCAAATTTCAGAATTGGCCAGTCGCTTCGGGTGCTTATAAGCTGCCAGTAAATTGGCCAATTGTGAAATTTGAACGCCCGACCCCAAACTGAGACGCTTTGCATAACCTATAACCCAAAGAAGGGCAGTAGTGCCCATCCTACAATCTTCAAATCACGCATACTCCGGCAAGAACCGTTTCCAATTCTCATAAATAATATTGTGAATGATCTCATCCGAAATCCGCGGAAACTTGGTCCCTTCCAGGATGTCGTTGACTTTGCGTTGTCCGGCAATCACCTGAGGCAAAGTCGCTGACGGGAAGTCGGATCCCATAATGAGCTTGTGCTCAACTCCGTATTCAATTGCCGTCATGAAGGCCTGGTAATGCCGTAACGGCCGATAGTGCAAAGCAGAAATGTTAGTATACAAATTGGGATGCTTACGAATCAGGACGACGCACTCGTCTTCCCAGGGATGCCCCATGTGTGCGATGACAATCCGCAAGCCAGGACAGGCGATGGCGATGTCTTCTAACTGAATGGGATTGGCGTACTTGAGCGGACCAGGCCGCACGAACGAAGTCCCCTGATGAATGTTGACCGGAATGCCCAGCGACTCGGCCTTCTTAAACAATGGCAGGTGTTTCGGATCTTGCGGGTCCCAGTTCTGATAGATGGGCGAACACTTCAGCCCACGCAGTCCGAGTTTCTCGACATAGTACGTCAATTGCTCAACGCAATCCGCATCATTCGGATCGACCGAACACCAGCCGATGAAGCGATCCGAGTGTTCCTTGACAAACTTGGCTACCAATTCCTGGTCGCCATTAATCCCGCAAAACGGGGCCTTAATGGCAAACGTAATCACCTTGTCCGCCTCTTTGGTCGCTTCGAGCAATTGATCTGGTCGCGAATCAAACGCGTTCTGTTGTTTGCTGGTCCCGCCGGCGAAATACACATCCTGCGACAGCTTCATCTTCGCCCGTTTCGCTTCCCAGGCAAATTCGACGAACTCGTCGGAGTAATGATCCGGGTACCACATCAGATTTGTGTGTGTATCAAACAGCATTGTTATTCTCCCGCGGATTGAGCGTTCGTTCCGGATTGACCAGCAGCCAGCACACGGCTGCGATCGCATAAAACGCCGCATGCACGTAAATCACCAGATCCCAATTGCCCTGAGTACGCTTAATATTGTCGATCAACCGCCCCACCAATGGTGTGAGCAAAATTCCCGACAGAGCGCCTCCCATATTCAGAAGGCCCATAATCACGGCCGTATTCTTACCACCAATATCGATGGTCGCGGCCCACGAACACGGACTCGACAGCCCCATGACCAATGATGATACGGCAATCGCCACGGCCATTTCCGTCGCCGTATTGGTCAAGGTTGCAGCCCACATGATGCCGGCGGTCAGGAACATCGATGATGAAGCCACTCCACACCGGCTGACCCACTTACTGCCGGTTCGACGCTGCAGGCCATCCACGCAGCGGCCTCCCAGCAGCGAACCGAAGACGACCGCCATCAGCGAATACGACGTCAATTGGCCTGCCTGCTCGTTCGAAACCTCAAACGCAAATTCCAGATAGGCCGGAAAGTAGGTCATCAGCAGGTTGTAGCCTGCCGCCTTAAAAATCATTTGGACGAACATCGCCCAGAAGCTCACGTTGAGCAGAATGTCGACGATCGATGGCCCCGAGGGAGGCGCTTCCGCGATCGGGGCGGCCGATTCATCGGGAAGGTCGGTCGATACCGTGTTGCGTAACCACCGTACGTCTGCCGGCGAAGAACGGAACACGACATAGACAAAGAGTGACCAGACGATTCCGATCAGTGAATAGCTCAGGAGTAACGTCCGCCAATGGCAGTATCGCAGCAACCAGGAAGTCAGCCATAGGCTGCCAACGCTGCCCACAGACATCGCAATGACGATAACGGCGCTCGCCGAACCGCGGCTTTCGGTCGGGAACCAGTCTTTCACCACTTGTGCCTGATTGGGGATCAGACCCGCTTGAGTTAAACCAAACCCCAAGCGTGCCAACAGCAACGTTGGGAAAGTCCACGCGATCGACGTGACCAACGTCATGCAGGACCACAGCAGGCTCAGCAGGGGGATGGTGAAACGCGTGCCACAACGTTGCCCCAGCCAGCCGCCAGGGACTTGGCAGATGAGATAACCGATCGAAAACGCGCTATACAAGTAACCGAATTGCTCGTTGTTGAAGCCGAGTTCCAGTTGCATCGTGGTATTGGCCACTGCCAGACAATGCCGCGTCAAGTAGGCACTCGCGACGGTGACGGCCAGAATGCTGAGCACTCCGTAACGAGCCCATTGCAACCGGCGCACGAGAACCTCGGCGCTCAGTTGCGGTTGGTCGTTGGTGTGCTCGGTGTCGTATGGCAAGTGAGAGATCTCGCTGGCTTCAATGTAGCCTTCACGCTCCGCGTGAAGATAGCCGGGCGCGCGGTTGACGTTGAATGTCTTATCACTTCGTCCGCGCGCTCGGCTTACTTCACGCGGAGCGTGAAGGTTACTTTCCTAAATACCGCTTCTCGATCTTTGTTCCGACTGTTCCACTCGTGTAATGACCGACCGAAATCGTTCCCACATGAGTGAGCAGGTCATAGGCCTCCCAGCGATTCCAGCCGTAGTCGGCCTCCATCCACAAAATCAATCGCGAGTAGGCTTCCGCAATCGCACGTTCAATCGTGCCCTGAGTCCCCACCGTCATCAGGAAATCAGGGGCTTCAACGCGGACTCCGGTCAGCGGAGATCTGCGGACGATATCGACAGTAACCGTAGTCTGAGCGGCCATCTCTAAGCCCGTGGCTGACAACTCACCATGCCCCATCGCGGCGTGGGCATCTCCGAGAAACAGGTAACCACCAGGTATGAACACGGGCAGGAACAGCGTGTTGCCAGGAGCCACTTCGACGAGATCCATATTGCCCCCATGCGGACCAGCTGGCCCCGTCGATGGCACGCCCCAATCGGGGGCCGTCCCAATACACCCCAGCATCGGCGTGTAGGGTATGGCGATCTTGTCATTAAAGAAAATGTGACCATCGCGGATCGGACAAACATGGGCTCCGTGAGGCACGTCCGCCCCCAACCATTCGGTCAGTTGTCGCGGAGCCCCGGTATATGTGGAGCACTGGCCGTCGCGAGGTTGAATCTCGTGAATGGTGACGGCGAGAAAATCACCGCGCTGAGCTCCCTCGACAAAAATCGGTCCCGCGACCGGATTGCTGTAGGGGACCTTGCTCTTATCACGCCGATCACCGGCTGCGCGGATCTGTCCCGAAAGGGCGTCCTCGGATTCGACACGGATCGTTTCGCCCGGCTTGATGGTCGCTCGTGGCGCGAGATGACGGTCGAACTCGTAAACCAGCGGCAACGCCGAAACTTGTTGCATGAAACTCTCTCTACGCGACGCGGGGTCGGTGAAACAGTATTGAAATCAGCAACGTCAATTCGTCTGACGTCGACAATTCAATGAGAGGCAAGTAGGCGGGCGAGCGTCAGGATTGTAACACGCAATGGGTGGCGATGGGAACCATCAGAGAGCACGCGATGAAACCGTAGGATGGGCCCCCAGGCCCGTCTGAGCCTGTAACATTGGACGTGATACAGAATCGACTTCCACGAGCTTCGCGCAGCGCACGACACGATTTCTCTGGCGAGGTCCGTGTGCTTCAATACGGCCCAATCGGGGTGCCACTGGCTTTGCCCAATACTGTCCGGGATTTTCCATAACGAAGTTGTAAGGTTGCGCTTCGGCCACGACGTCGTCACAATGCACGTTGATGTCACGCCGCCCGCCACCACCGAATGCGAAGGATGCCGCAGCAGCGG
>JAKFVC010000292.1 GCA_021732415.1 Planctomycetaceae bacterium | reverse complement strand
ACGTGTGGGGCCCGCTTCGCTACGGTTCGCTAGCGCTCACCTGCGCGAAGCGGGCCCCACACGTCCAAGAGGGAATGTGACATTTCTATATTGCCATACCCTATGACATTTCTAAATGGCTCTGACACGGGCGCTTCTGGCATTGAAGTTGCACTTGGGGTAAGATAAGGTCTGCGCGTCCAGAACACCACGCAATCCACAGGGATGTGATCGGGATCAAGCCGGTTCTCAGCTCTGTCCTACTGTCGGCTCTGTGCTACTAGGGGGGCTTGGCCTATGAATGGACATCACAGTGCCATTCCGCACTTTGACTCGCCGAATGCGAGTAAGCGGGCACTTTGTTTCCATTCTCCGCGTTTGTCTGGGCTGGTTTCCTCTCGCCTGCTGCCTTGTTTCCTTGCGAGCCTGCTCGCTTTTGTTGCGATTCCTTCGGTACCCGCAGCCGATGCACCCGACTTGAGTGAACTCTTTCGCACGGGCAAATACGAAGCCTGCGTTGGGGCCGCCACGGAGGCCATCAAGTCGAGCCAGTACAACGAATCCTACCGTGTCTTGAAGCTGCGGGCGGAACTTGAACTGGGGCGCTACGCCGACGCGGCAGTCACCTTTGAAGAGGCTCTGAAATCCATTCCGCGCAGCATTGAGATCCGTTGGTGGGGACGCGATGTCTGTCGCTACACCAATCAACTCCCACGAGTCGCCCAGCTCGATGAGCAAATCGGGAGTCTCGTTCAACAGTCCCCCGGCTACTACAGCGACGCCCCCAATCGCATCATCGTGGGCCGCTTTCTCCTGAGTGAGGGGCTCGATCCGAAGAGGATCCTGGATGGTGCCTACAACATTATCAAACGCCAGCAGCCGAACTATGTCCCCGCGTATCTGGCGAGTGGCGAGTTGGCTCTCGATAAGCAAGACTATGCCCTCGCTGCGGAGTCCTACGAGAAGGCCGCCAAGCTCGATCCGAAGGAACCCGAAGCCCAGTTTGGATTGGCACTGGCGTACGCTCCCAGTGATGCGCCGAAAGCTGACGCCGCGTTGAAGGCCGTGCTGGCTCGCAATCCCAATCACAGCGGGGCGCTGTTGCTGACAGTAGATTCGCTGGTCGATTCGGAACGCTATGCCGATGCCGAGACCGTGCTGGATCATCTCGCCGAGACCAACCCGCATCAGCCCCGGGCCGCTGCCTACCGGGCGATTATTGCACATCTGCAGAATGAGCCTGATCTGGAACGGACTCACCGCGATGCGGGATTGAAATTCTGGACAACGAATCCCGAAGTCGATCACTTAATCGGCAAGAAGTTGTCGCAAAAGTATCGCTTTGCAGAGGGTGCCGAACATCAGCGCGCGGCGTTGTTGCTCGATCCGAAATTTCTGCCCGCGAAGATGCAACTAGCACAGGATCTGTTGCGGTTGGGGCGAGAAGTCGAAGGCTGGAAATTGGCCGAAGAGGTGAATAAGGCGGATGGCTATAACGTCGTCGCACACAACTTGGTTACCCTGCAGGAAAGCGTTAATCAGTTTCGCACATTAGAAGGCGACGGAATCGTTGCTCGCATGGATGCGCGAGAAGCTGAGATTTATGGGCACCGCGTGCTGGACTTGTTGAAGCGGGCCAAGCAGAAATTGTGTGCCAAGTACGACGTGGAATTGAAGTCTCCCATCATCGTGGAGATGTTCCCCAAGCAGGAAGACTTCGCGATCCGGACGTTTGGGTTGCCGGGTGGAGCGGGTTTCCTCGGGGTTTGCTTTGGGACGGTGATTACGGCGAATAGTCCTGCGTCGCAAGGTGGCAGTCCAACCTGTTGGGAATCGACTCTGTGGCACGAGTTCTGCCACGTCGTGACGTTGCAAAAGACCCATAACCGCATGCCGCGGTGGCTCAGCGAAGGGATTTCCGTCTACGAGGAACGGCAGGCCGATCCTACCTGGGGACAGACGGTTAATCCGCTCTTCCGCAAGATGTTACTGGGCGACGAACTCACACCGGTCGATCAACTGAGCGGTGCGTTCCTGCGTCCCGCCAGTGCTCAGCATTTGCAGTTCGCCTATTTCGAATCGTCGCTGGTCGTCGAATTCCTGATCGAGAAACACGGGATCGATGTTCTGAAAAAGATCCTTGAAGATCTGGGCAATGGCATCACCATCAATGAATCGCTCGATCGTCACACGGGTTCGTTGGAAGAGTTGAATGCGGCGTTTATCGAGTTCGCCCGCGCGCACGCCGAGGCCATGGCGCCGGCTGCTGACTGGACTGTTCCTGAACTGCCGACTCGAGCGGATCCGTCGCAGTTGAGTGCCTGGTTGACTCAGCACCCGAAGAACTACGCGGCGCTCCAGCGACTCGCGCGGCAACTGGTGGCCGCGAAGAAATGGGAGGCGGCCAAGGACACGCTCAAACAGATGTTATCGCTCTATCCCGGAGATGAAGGGGGGGACAGCCTCTATCCGCTGCTCGCACGGGTCGCGAAGGAACTGAAAGATCCCGCGGCCGAACGAGCGGCCTGGGAGGGTCTCTCGAAGTTGTCAGATGATAACCTCGAGATGATCACGCGGATGACCGAATTGACCTCTCAAGCCGGCGAGTGGGAGCTGACTCGAAAGTACGTGGAACGCTGGCTGGCGATCAATCCGCTGCAGCCGGTTCCGCATCGCTTGGCGGCGACGGCGGCAGAGAAATTGAAAGACGATGCATTGGCCGTCGACAGCTATCGGGCTTTGCTGTTGCTCGATCCAATCGACGCGGCCGAGCTCCATTTGCAGATGGCGAAGACGCTGCAGCGAATGGGTGATCTCGCTGAGGCAAAACGTCATGCCTTGCTGGCGGTTGAAGAAGCGCCCCGATTTCGAGCGGCTCATCGTCAGTTATTAGAAATCATCGCAGCGGTTGGGCAGGCGAGTCCTGACAGTCCTCCGCCACCACCCTTGCCCACGGAGATCGAGCCATGAGAAATACCACTCGTCTGCTGATTCCCGTGGTCCTCTTGCTCATCGTCTCGACGACAGCGATTGCCCAGCGTGGCTTTCGCCGACGGAACAACATCGATCTCAGCAATGTCGATCGCAATGGGGTTCCCGTTTGGGAGACCGATCCGAAGTTCAAGTCGGATCTGTTTACGTTTGCCCGGGTCAAATATTCGTCGCACGGAGGCGGCGGCTGGGGCGGCGGCAAATGGCTCACCGATTACCCCGATAGCGATTTGAATTTTTCTTATCGTCTGCATGAACTGACGGCTCTCGAGGTCGATCCAAATGGGAAGATCGTCGAACTCACCGACGAGGCGATCTTCGACTACCCGTTCCTCTACATGATCGAACCCGGTCAGATGTATCTGTCTGACGAGGAAGTCGCCGGACTGCGCCGCTATCTGTTGAACGGCGGCTTTTTGATGGTGGACGACTTCTGGGGCGAATATGAATGGGAGAATTTCTACGCGAACATCAAGCGCGTCTTTCCCGATCGTGAGCCCCAGGAACTGCCGTTGGAACATGAGATTTTTCACTGCGTTTATGACCTGAAGAAGAAGCCGCAAATCCCGAACATCCACGCCTGGATGAGCGGTCAATTGGACGAGGGACGTCCCGACGCGAAGGAGCCGCATTACCGCGGCATTTTCGATGACAAAGGCCGCATGATGGCCATCATCTGCCACAACACCGATCTCGGCGACGGGTGGGAGCGCGAGGGTGAGGATCCGACTTATTTCAAGGAGTTTTCCGAGAAATGGTCGTATCCCCTGGGGATTAATATCGTGACCTACGCGATGACGCATTAATGAGGTAACCAGACAGGCCGAGATGACCACAGTACCTGTGGCCGTGGGACGGGTCTCCAGGCCCGTCCGTCCAGCAGAGTGAGTGAAACAATAAAAGTTTGAGAATGGCTATCAAAGCCGAGAACTCGTGCTTATCGGTGATAGAGCGAACGAGGGGATTTTTTAACCACGAATAAAACTAATGACACGAATTTGGTAGAGGGATCGCTGATCCTCTGCATTCAGTTTTTAGAATTTCAATTCGTGTCATTCGTGTTATTCGTGGTCATCTGGTGACTTGAGATGCTAGGCGGGGGACGGACGGGCCTGGAGACCCGTCCCACGATACAGCGGATACCACATTTGATAGTCGAGAGGGGAAGCAGACACCGTGACCGAGGAACTCGACGAATTCGCGTTGGAGCAGCAGGCTGTAGAACTGATTCGCGGCAGCCGCCGACGGATTGACGCCGAGCTCTCGAAAGTCATCATCGGGCAGTCGGATGTCATCGAGCAGATGCTGATCAGCCTGTTCGCTGGCGGGCACTGCCTGATTACCGGTGCCCCCGGTCTCGCGAAGACGCTGCTGGTCCGTTCGATCGCTCAAGTCTTCGACCTGAAGTTCCAGCGGATTCAGTTCACCCCCGATCTCATGCCGGCCGACATCACCGGGACAGAGATTCTCGAACAAGCCGCCGACGGGCATCGCAAGATGCAGTTCGTGAAAGGGCCCATCTTCGGCAACATGATTCTCGCGGACGAAATCAACCGCACGCCCCCCAAGACCCAGGCGGCCCTGCTGGAAGCGATGCAGGAACATCAGGTGACGATCGCCGGCGTCCGGTATCCGCTCGATGAACCCTTCTTCGTGCTGGCCACACAAAATCCTATCGAGATGGAAGGGACCTACCCCCTCCCCGAAGCGCAGCTCGATCGGTTCATGTTCAACGTGTTGATTGACTACCTGCCTGAAGACGATGAGGTCTCCGTCGTTCAGCAGACAACTTCGCGTAAACCCGCGCCGATCAAGTCCTTGTTTAACGGCGAAGATGTCCGCCGCTTTCACGATGTGGTCCAGAAGGTTCCCATAGCCGAAAACGTCGTGCGCTACGCGGTCAGACTGGCCGCCGCCAGTCGCCCCGGTCAACCGACGACTCCTGGATTCATTAATGATTGGGTGAGTTGGGGAGCCGGCACCCGGGCCGCTCAATATGCGGTATTGGGGGCCAAGGCACGCGCATTATTAAATGGCCGCAGTCACGCCACCTCCGACGATATCAAGGCGCTGGTGGCTCCAGTATTGCGGCACCGTATTTTGGTCGGGTACCGCGCCGAAGCCGAGGGGATTTCGGTGGATCAAGTGATTCGAAGGTTGTTGGAGACGATTGAACCACCGAAGTAAATGACAGCCCCCGTGGCAGACGCTGCTAGCGTCTGAACTCAGACGCTAGCAGCGTCTGCCAAGGGGGTCCAAAGACTGGATGACTCATGTCGCTCGACCGCCAACCCTCGGATGAATCGAAAGCCGGCCCCAGCCGTGGCGCTCGTGGTCTGCAGCACATCGATCCCACGGCGTTGATGCGGATCAAGAATCTCGAATTGCGAGCCAAGGCAGTTGTCGACGGTTTCCTCAGTGGATTGCATCGCAGTCCGTATCATGGATTCTCGGTCGAATTCACCGAATACCGCCAATACACCCCCGGCGATGATCTGCGGTTTCTCGACTGGAGACTGTTTGCCCGCTCGGATCGCTACTATCTCAAACGGTTCGAGGACGAAACCAACCTGAGATGCTATCTCCTGGTGGATCTCAGCCGCTCGATGGGTTTTCGCTCGGCCCCGCGCGAGTACAACAAGGCCGAATACGCGAAGACCGTCGCCGCGACGATTGCCTATTTTCTGACGTTGCAGCGGGATGCCGTCGGGTTGATTACGTTTGATCAAGCGATCCGCGATTACCTGCCAGCACGGTTTCGTACGGGGCACATGCATCGCCTGATGATGTGTCTGGAACAGGCCCCGGCGGGGACCGCGACCGACTTGACGCTGCCGCTGGAGCAGATCGCACGCACGGCCCGCAAGCGGGGCCTGGTGGTGTTGCTGTCGGACTTGCTCGCGCCGATTGAGATGCTGGAGACGAAGCTGGGTTACCTGCGGTCTCAAGGGCATGATGTCGTGCTGATTCGGACTCTCGATCCCGTCGAAGTCAACTTTCAGTTTCAGGAAGAATCGCTGTTCTTCGACTTGGAAAGCGGCCGCGAATTGTACGTCGATCCGCATGCCGTTCGAGCCAGCTATCAGGCCAAGTTTGCGGCTCATGCGAATGAATTGAAACGCATCTGCAGCAGCCATGGCATGGACTATTATGAACTGACCACCGACCAGCCGCTCGATATGGCGTTGTTCGACTTGTTGAATGCCCGCCTGCGACGTGGCCGACCCGTGGCTCGCCGCCAGGGAGCGTCTCGATCTTCCACCCCGGGAGGTCGTTGATGGGAGCGTTGGTCCCGATTTACCTGGCTGGTCTCGCGGCGCTGTCGCTGCCGCTGATCTTTCATCTGGTACGGCGGACCCCGCGCGGACGTCAGGAATTTAGTTCACTGATGTTCTTGTCGCCGACCGTGCCCAAACTCACACGCCGGAGTCGGTTGGATCAACTGCTGTTACTGCTGTTGAGACTGGCGGCACTGGCCCTCGTGGTGTTTGCCTTTTCTCGGCCGTTCCTGCGGGAAACTTCGCTGTTGGCGTTGAGTGATCTCTCTGGACGACGGGTGGCGCTGTTGATCGACACGAGTGCCAGCATGCGTCGCGGCGATCTTTGGCAGCAGGCTGTCAAGCAGGCCGAGAAGGAGATCGACGACCTTAATCCTCAGGATGACCTCGCCCTGTTTGCATTTGGCGACCGGCTGCTAACCATCATCGATTTTGCCAAAGAGGGTGCGGGACCAATCGCCGATAAGCCCGAAGTCGTCCGGACCCGCTTGAAGCAGTTAAAGCCCGATTGGGGTTCGACCGATCTCGGTACAGCATTGGTCGCTGTCGCGGGTGAGATTGATTCCACGAGTGACGTGCAGCAATCGGCGCTCGAACCGCAGATCGTCGTCATCAGCGATTTTCAGGCCGGAAGTCGGATTGAAGCGTTGCGCTCGTTTGAGTGGCCCAAACAGGTGCCGGTCGTGGCTCATCGAGTGGTCCTCGCCAAGCCCACCAACGCCACCGCCCAAATCCTACCAAACGAAGAAGGAGACGAACTGACCGAAACGCGGATCCGGGTCGTCAATGCGGCAGACTCCAATGTCGATCAGTTCTTCCTGGCGTGGGCCAAGGAACCGACATTCGTTAAGCGTCCCAATGAGACTGGCGTCTATGTGCCCGCTGGCCAGAGTCGCGTCATCAAGTTGCCGCGGGGAGCCGATGACCTGACCGCGGAGTGCATCGTGCTGCGCGGGGACGATCAGGAATTCGATAACGCCTATTACGTTGTTCCGCCGCGCAAGCAGGCGGTGACGATGCTGTATGTGGGGAGCGATAAACTCGATAGCCCCGAGGGCCTGCAGTACTTTTTACGATTGGCGGTGGCGAATGATCCGTTGCGTCAGGTCGAAGTACGGTTGGTGGAAGACAAACAGATACTACTTACGCCCACTGATCCGCCGCCCGGTGCGGTTGTGGTCTCGCGAACGATCTCGCCGGAGTGGCAGACGTCGCTGAAATCGTACGTCGAACGGGGCGGCCTGCTGTTGCTCGTACCTGAAAGTCGTGATGCTGCGCAACTCATCCCAGCCTTCATCGATGATGTAGAACTCACGGCCGCAGAATCACTCGCGACAGCATCGGGAAAATACCTCTTGCTCGGCGAGATCGACTTTGCTCATCCGGTGTTTGCACCGTTCGCCAGTCCTCGGTATAGCGACTTCACCAAGATTCACTTCTGGAAGCATTTTTCGCTGTCCATGAAGACGCCGACGAAGACGCATGTCGTCGCCCGGTTTGATAATGGCGAGCCGGCGCTGCTGGAGCGTTTATCGGGGCAAGGACGTGTAATGGCCCTCACCAGCGGATGGCAGCCAGGGAATAGCCAACTGGCTCTATCAACAAAATTCGTCCCGTTCATCGGGGCGATTCTGGATCTGGCCGGGAAGGATTCGGAAGTCGCCGCAGGGGTCAGCATCCACGAACCCGTCGCGCTGCCGAGTCAGAAGGGGAAGAGCGCCATCACGGTCGTGGGGCCGGGCAAGCAGGAATCTCGATTGGAAGCGGGCCAGACCTCGTTTGCCGCGACAGATCGTCCGGGGATCTATCTTGCAAAGACGAGCCCTCAACCGACTCGGTTTGCCGTCAACCTGGCAGCAGCGGAAAGCAACACGGCCCCGCTCGATCTGGACCAACTGGCTCAAAGCGGAGTCAAAATGGGGGTTGAACTGACAAGCAATGAGCGGCTGGAACGAGTCCGTCAGCATCGCGATACAGAATTAGAAGGCCGCCAGAAGATTTGGCGTTGGTTGGTGGTCGTGGCACTTGGTACGCTGATTTTAGAGAGTTTTTTGGCGGGCAAAGCCGCGCAGCAATTGCGGCCAGCGGCTGGATGAGTGTCGTTGATCCGTTTAGAAATCCAAATTGAACACCATGCTCAGGTTGTCCTCTCCGTGTTCTCCGTGTCTCCGTGGTGCAATGAATCAGAACATTCACCACGGAGACACGGAGAACACGGAGAGGAAAGAAGGGCGTTTGATCGCGGAGCGATCAGCGACATTCGGTAATTAGAATAAGGTCCCCGCACATGATTCAGGACCGGCTTGATTGCGAATTAAATTACGTCGCCCAGCGCTACCGTCACCTGTTTTACTGGCAGGTACTGGCGGCGTTCTGGCTGGCCGCTGCGGCTGTCGTATTGGCCTACGGCGGGTTGAATCTCAACGTCCGCCGGATGCCGCCGGTCGTGTTGATGTCGCTGGCCGGTGGATTGGCGGCAATTGCCGCCGTGATCTGGCGCCTTGGCATTTCGGCTCCGGGCCCTGTGACGGTGGCTCGACGTATTGAAAAGAAGTATCCGGAACTGAATACCTGCCTGCTGGCGGCAGTGGAGCAAATCCCCACACTGCCGGGAAGACGCTATGGATTCCTGCAAGAGGCCGTCATCGAACAAGCGGTGGCGCATGCCGAGGCTCATCCCTGGTGGAAGGTGATCTCACGGAGACGCATGGCCCTCGCCATGATCTCTCAATATGCGACATTGGGGATGTTTCTGGCCAGTCTGGTGATCTTGCTGCCTCCCTCCAAAGCGACACTCGCCAAGCAAGCTCAGAAGCGTGCGGCAGCGGCGGCCGGCGGGGAGCTCTCGGTCACGATAGAACCCGGCAATACCGAGATCGAACGCGGTAGCAGCCTGCTGGTGCTGGCTCGCGTCAAGGGACCACTGCCCGCAGAGGCCACTCTGATTTATGGTTCGGCGTCAGGTGATGCCACCCGTTTGGCGATGTCGGCGAGTCTCGATGATCCGATCTTCGGCGGGCGAGTCGCCACGGTGACTCAACCGCTGGAATACCGGGTAAAGCTCGGCAGTCATGTCACTCCGACTTATCGCGTGACGGTGTTCGAATATCCCAAGCTGGAACGCGCCGACGCGAAGCTCGTTTATCCCACGTATACGGGGCTGGAAGAGAAACTCATTCAGGACATCCGCACGCTGTCGGTCGTCGAAGGGACCGAAGTCACGTTGATCTGTCAGCTCAACAAGCCAGTGAAGTCGGCGCGACTTGTCGAGAAAGCCGCAGCCAACAAGGAGCAGAAACCCGCGACCGATCCCCTCGCACCAGCCAAACCCGCGCAGCCCGCGTCGGATCCAGTGCTGGCTGATTTGCCGTTGGCTCTCCGGGACGGCAACATTTATGAGGTGAAGTTCAATGCCGCTAAGACTCGACGCTTGAAACTGGAACTGGTGGATGAAGCTGGCCGGAAGAACGCTGAAGAATCAGTCATTGTCGTGCAAGTGGTTCCGAATCAGCCGCCCACCTTCAAGCTGGCCTTTCCCGGGCGCGATCTGGAAGTCTCGCCGCTGGAGGAATTGGATGTTAAGGCAACTGCCTGGGACGACTACGGCGTGAAGCGCATGGGGGTCAACTTCGCACTCGCCGGCAAGCCTGCGACGGACGTTGTCCTGGGTGAGAATGCTGCGGCCCGGCAGAGACATGAACTCGCGAACGTCATCCGCTTTGAAGACCTGAAAGCTGAGCCCGATCAGTTGCTGGCCTATCACTTCTGGGCCGAAGACATTGGTTCCGACGGGAAATTGCGACGTACGGCCAGTGATATGTACTTTGCGGAAGTTCGCCACTTCGATGAGATCTTTCGCGAGGGACAGCAGCCACCCGGCGGTCAACAACAGCAGCGGCAACAGCAGCAAGGAAATCAGAATACGGAGATGGCTCAGAAGTTGGCTCAGATGCAGAAGGACATCATCAACGCCACTTGGAACCTGATCCGCCGCGAGACCGGCGCCCAACCAACGGCCCCGTTTAAGGATGATCTCGATCAGATTTCTCAGTCCCAAAGTGATGCCTTGCAGCAGGCCACGGAAATGGGTGAGAAAGTCACCGATGTGGAATCGCAGGCTCACTTGCTGGCCGTGTTGGAGGCGATGCAGCAAGCGGTTAAACATCTCCAGACTGCTCACGCCCAGTCCAGCATTTCCGAATTGCAGCCGGCATTGGCCGCCGAACAATCCGCCTACCAGGCCTTGTTGAAACTGCGGGCTCGCGAGCATGAAGTCGTCCGCCAGCAACAGCAATCGGGCAGTCCCAGCAGCAGTCAGCAGGCCGGTCGGTCGCAGCAGCAACGACAGCAGATGCAGCAACTGGATCTGACCAACGAAGAAAATCGTTACGAAGCCCAGCGGCTTGCTCAGGCGCAGCAAGAGACTCCCGAAGACCGCGAGACGAAGCAAGTGCTCAATCGGCTGCGTGAATTGGCGCGGCGGCAACATGATCTCAATGAACGGCTGAAGGATCTGCAATCCGCGCTACAGGAAGCGGCGAACGAAGAAAAGAAAGAAGAAATTCGCCAACAATTGAAGCGTCTGCAGGACGAACAGCGTGATGTGCTGCGTGATACCGATGAACTGCAATCACGCATGCAAGCCCCAGAAAACCAGGAGCGGATGGCCGAGGAACGGCAGCAACTGGAGCAGGCGCGCGATCAAGTCCAGCGGGCGTCGGAGTCCCTCGAAGGAGAGAAGGTCACGCAGGCCGCGGCATCGGGGACGCGTGCCGAAAAGGAATTCGAAGAGCTCCGCAACGAGTTCCGCAAGCGGGCCTCGGGACAGTTCAACGAGCAAATGCGTGACATGCGCAACGAGGCACGGGAACTCGATCAGGAAGAGAAGAAGCTGGCAGAGCAGTTGGCCGCAACGACGGAGCCTGGACCCGAAAAGAAATCGTTGCGAGACGATGACAAGAGCAATCAGACGGGGGCGATTGCCGATCGCCTGAATCAGCAAAAAGAGAAGTTGTCCAACTTGTCGCAACGATTGAAGCAGACCGTTGAGGAAGCGGAACAAACCGAACCGTTGCTGACGGAAAAACTCGCAGACGCAGCCCGCAATCTGCAGGATCAAAATGTTGAACGAGCTCTGGACGTGGCCGGGCGATCGGCTCGGCAAGGATTTTTAGAAGACGCTCGGGAAGTAGAAAAGATCGCCGGTCGCGGAATCACGCAACTGAAAGAAGGAATCGAAAAGGCTGCGGAGTCTGTGCTGGGAGATGAGACCGAAGCGTTGCGACGAGCTCGCGAGCAGCTTAAGAATCTGGCTCAGGAGCTGAATCAAGAAATCGCACGGAATGCGCCTGAAGAAAAGTTGCCGACGATCCCCGGTCGCGAATCCACCGCTGCGGGAGAAGCCGGACAGACGGCGCAACAGCCAGGTGGAGACGCGAAGCCGGGAGAAGGTCGCGACCCCATGCCGAATCCGAATGGCAAACCTCGCCCCGGAACCGCTGGGAAGGGACAGACTCAGGCAGAACCTCGCCCGGCTGGCCAGGGACAAAACGGGCAGCAACCAGACGGTGAATCTCAACCGGGAGCAGCCCAAGCAGGACAACGTCCGGCGGCGGAAAAACCGCAGGGGAATTCTCAACCGATGCCCGGGTCACCTCAAGCAGGCCAACCCGGTACAACGCCAAATGGCAAACAGCCGCAGAACGAGCCGCAGGAGGCAGGCAGCCCAATGCCGCCAGGTCAGGGACAAGGGGCGGGACAACGACCGGGGCAGCAGCCTGGTCAACCGGGTGGACAACAACCCGGGCAAACTCCGGGTCAGCAACCAGGGCAACAGCCCGGTCAACAACCGGGACAGAACGGGCAAGGCACCCAAGCCGGCCAGCCAGGTCAGCAGCCAGGACAAAATCCGCAACGGGGTGGACAGCGAGGTCAACCTGGTGGGCAGCCGCGGGCAAATCAGGGGGGCTTGAGTGGTGGTGGCGGACTGGCTGAAGGAGCGATGCAAGAGACGTCATCGCCGATTGCCGGGGACGATTTCCTCGAATGGTCAGATCGCCTGCGGGATGTGGAGGAGATGGTCGATGATCCGGAACTGCGGGCTGAAGCGGCTCGGATCCGGGATCAGGCGCGGTCGATTCGCGCGGAATTGAAGCGGCACTCGAAGACCCCTAACTGGAAGCTGGTGCGCGCCAATGTCGCAGAGCCGCTGGCTGAATTGACGAATCGTGTGGCGGATGAACTCTTGCGTCGCAATTCCAAGCAGGCGATTGTGCCGCTGGATCGAGATCCCGTTCCCCCGAAGTATTCTGAGAAAACTCGCCGCTACTACGAGCGATTGGGGAGCGGCAAATGATTTTCGCTGAGTTGACCTTAGGGGCTCCGCATTGGCTGGCCGGGGCAATCCTGTTGGCGGTTGTGGGAATCGTCTCGCTGGTGGGATCCTACCGTCACGGGGGTCCTCGCTCATGGTGGCGGTTTGCTGCTGCGTCACTCAAGGGGCTGGGAATTGTTGCGTTGGCCGCATGTCTGATCGAACCGCTCTATACCGGGACGAGACCACGTCCGGGAAGCAATCTGTTCCTCGTCGTGGCCGACAACAGCCGCAGTCTGCAGCTTTCGGACAAAGGCCAAAGCCAGTCGCGCGGCCAGATCATGCGGGAACAATTGAAGGACGATGCCTCGTGGCTGGTGCGCCTGGGGCAAGACTTCGATGTCCGCCGCTATCTGTTTGACACGCACCTGCGATCGGTCAAATCGTTTGACGAGTTGGCCCTCGATGGAGAAGCTTCGTCGTTGAAGAATTCGCTGACGGCGTTGTCGGATCGGTTTCGCGGTCAGCCTGTGGCGGGCATCCTGGTCCTGACTGACGGGAATGCGACAGATCTGGTGGAAGGCGCACTGGCAGCGCCGGGCTCGCCGCCGATCTATCCCGTGATGATTGGTGCGGAAAGTGGTCTCGTTGACTTGTCCGTGACGCAGGTGGCAGTCAGCCAGACGAATTTCGAAGCGGCACCCGTCACCATTACGGCGACAGTCGAAGGCCGAGCCATTCCCGGCAGCAAGATCGGTCTGCGATTGCTCGACGAATCGGGCAAAGAGATCGAACGCCGCGATTTGGCGAAGCCGGCGGAAGGTCAGGCGCTGGTGGAACGCTTTCTGGTGCGGCCTGAAAAGTCGGGCGTCAGCTTCTATACCGTGCAGGCATTTTTGCCTCGAGAAGAGAAACTGGTCGATGGAAATGGTGGATCTCGTGAGGCCACCCTGGCGAACAATCGTCGCATCGTCACCGTTGATCGCGGCACAGGGCCGTTCCGTGTGCTCTATGTTTCTGGTCGTCCCAACTGGGAATATAAGTTCTTGCGGCGAGCGTTAGCCGAAGATGATGAGGTGCAACTCTTGGGGCTTGTGCGGATCGCCAAGCGGGAACCGAAGTTCAAGTTTCTCAGCCGGTCGGGAGAACGGACGAATCCTCTGTTCCGCGGCTTCGGCAATCAGTCGGACGAACAAGCCGAGCAATATGACCAGCCAGTGTTGTTGCGGCTGGGAATCAACGACAAGGATGAACTGCTCGGTGGATTTCCCAAGAGTATCGAAGACCTGTTTCGCTATCAGGCGGTGATCCTGGACGATATCGAAGCGGCATTCTTCACCCCCGATCAACAGTCGTTGTTGCAGCAGTTCGTCAGTCGCCGTGGTGGGGCCCTGTTGATGCTGGGTGGCCGCGATTCGTTCGTTGAGGGGGACTATCAGCGTTCCGCGATCGGTGAGATGCTCCCGGTCTATCTCGATCGGACGGCCGACGCCAAAGTGGAAGGTGGATATGTCCTGTCTCTGACACGGGAAGGCTGGTTGCAGTCGTGGATCCGCTTGCGAACCAACGAACAGGACGAACAAAAACGTCTGGCCGGCATGCCTCTGTTCAATAGCCTCAATCACGTGCGAGCAATTAAGCCAGGGGCGGCGGTCCTCGCGGAAGTGAAGTCGCTCGAGGGCACTGAGCATCCCGCCCTGATCGCGCAGCAGTTTGGCCGTGGTCGAACGGCGGCCATGTTGATCGGTGATTTGTGGCGTTGGAATTTGCGACGTCCTGAAGGTGCCGAAAGCGATCTGGAAAAATCGTGGCGTCAGACGGTGCGGTGGCTGGTATCGGATGTTCCCGGACGAGTGGACGTGGAAACGAAACGCACGATGACTGGTGCCGCCCCGGCGGTCCAGATCCTGGTCCGAGCTCGAGATCAGAATTTCGAGCCGCTGGATAACTCGACGGTGACTCTCAAGGTTCAAACTCCCGACAAACGGGAGATCGAGCTCAATGCCGAGAGCAGCGACAAATCCGCTGGACAATATGCGGCCTTGTTCGCGCCGCGGCTGCCAGGGGCTTATCGAGCAAAGATCACCGTGGCAGCTCCGGATGGCAGCGAAGTTGGACAGCGCGAGATTGGATGGACGGCGGAACCTCAAACGGAAGAGTTCCGAACGTTGGCGGTCAATCGTCCGTTGCTAGATCAGATTGCTCAGCAGAGCGGCGGTGAAGTGATTGACGTCAGTAAGCTGGATCAGTTTGTCAGTAGTCTGCCAAATCGCAAGATACCGATCGTTGAGACTTGGACGTATCCCCTGTGGCATCAGTCGTCGGTATTTCTGGTGGCGGTGGCCTGTCTGATCGGAGAATGGGGCTTGCGACGCTGGAAGGGTTTGCCGTGAGGGACAGCCGCGTACGATCAACGAAATCGCCGGGAAAACGATAAAACTTTACTCCCCTCGCCCTGGTACTC
>JAKFVC010000152.1 GCA_021732415.1 Planctomycetaceae bacterium | reverse complement strand
CTCCCCGCCCGGTTCGTTTTTCCGGCCAGGGCGAGGGGAGCGACTGTCGCTACGCTTCCTTTTACAGAATTGATATCGCCCGGCTCTGGAGAGTCAGGCTACAGGATCACTTCGCCTTAGTCGGATCGGGTGACGGTTCTACAACTTGATCCGTGTACTTCAACGTGTGCAATACGGGTTGAGGACCCCCGATCATCGTGATATTGACCAGCTTCTGGCTCTCCTCCATCTGGACCTGAATATTGCCCACATGGCTGGCTTCAGTCGCCTTCAACAGCACTCGACCGCTCCGCTTGTCGACCACCAGCATCTGGAACTCGGGCTTCAGAACATTCTGCGGCTGCACTGACTGCGTACGCACCGTAAAGATCCAGAACGGCAGGTACTGCGGCAACGAATAATCCAAGGCATAGCGCTCAATGCGCTGTGACCACTGGGCCTTGCCGGTCGCCCGGTCCACGCAATCGGCCTGCCCATCGATCATCGTTTGATTGTTGCCGATAAACATCGCCGCCTGCGGGAAGTTACGCGGCGGCATTTCTCCGTGAATGACCAGCAAACGGTCGCCATCAGGAATGACCCACATCTCTTTATAATTCGCAAACAACTGCAGTTGCTGCTGCCACACGACCCGCCCATCAGTGATCGACACCAGCGACAGCATGCCTGAAGGCTCCAGGACGGCCAGCTCCGTTTCTGAGAAGACCATGTACTGGCTGAGCAAACTGAAGCTGCGTTCCCAACTCACTTTGCGGGTGGGAATGTCTGTGAGCTGAAATGTGAGGGCACTCTTCGCGACATCCTTTTGGAAGGCCAATACCGAACGATCAAACGTCAACAAACGGGTCGTCGTTTGAGGCATCGGATGATTGCCCAGGGTCGCCCCGTCAGCACGTCGAATCTGGATCGCTTCCTGGCCATCGGGAGGAACCACCAGGATCGAGTCCCGATCACCGAAGATCTCACTGCCCCCCGGAATATCGGTCCGCTTCCAGAGCGCTTGGCCGGTCAGCAGATCAGCGAGAATCAAGTGCCGGCCTCGCAAAATAGCGACGGAATCGTCTTCGATGGCCGCGACCATGCCGATCGGATTCTGCCAGCGGTCAATTCCGCCACGCGGGCGGCCGAGTCCGGGGCGATTCACAATCATCTGGAAGACTTGATTCTGTTCGCTCAACGGACCTTCCACCAACGGCGAATTCCACATCGTCTTGGCGCGAATCACCGTCCCCTCATTTAACGTATTGAGGACGATCACCTGCAAGCCGGTCGTGAGAAAGACCAGGTGATTGCGGACCTGAGCGCGATACCCGTTGATGTTGGTATTGTTATTCGGGCTCAATTCGCTGAGAGGTATCGACCAACTGGGCGCGCCCCAACCATTCATTCCCACGACCCGCAACAAGTCCTGCATCGACTTGAAACTCGAATGCTTGAAGAACGGACCGCGATCACCTTCCAATGCGACGTCGAATGTCCAGGAGATATTCTTCAGAACGAGTGTCTTGCGATCGGTTTCGACTTTCCCGGCAGGCCAGTCACGTGCAAACCTTGCTCGCGCCTCGACCTGTGGTTTCCAGCCGTCTGCCAGTTGCTGGCCGGATTTATTGTCGAGACAGATGACGCCCGCGTAGCCTTTCACCAGGTCGGACAGCAGGACTTCACAATCCTCGGCATGCCCGATCTTGACCAATTCACGAATCATTGTGGCGAGCGCACGACCCGCAATCTGCGGCTGAGGGCTATGACGCAGTTGAGCCAGCAGTTGCTCGGCTTCGATGGAATACTCCGTCGCCAGCAGTCGATCAACCAGCAGTTGCCGGGCCTCATCGGCCAACGGATGGGATCCGAAGAACTGAATGAAATTTCGCAACGGCTCGACGCCGGGATCGGCCTTGGCCTTATCCAATCGTTGCTGCAACTCCGTCTGTACGCGCTGCTGAGTCGCCGGATCGACCCTTGCGGTCAACTCCTGCAGTTGCGTGCGCACCCAGCGATCACGACGCAGAGACCGATGACCGTCAATCCGTTCCAGCTCGGCGGCACCGACACCCGGATCACTCAGCTTGAGCAAGACGTCGAAGGCCGGAGCCAGTTCACCAGCGACCAGTAAGCCTTCGGCCCAGGTGCGATACAGTGCCGAAAACTGACTGGGCGTTTGAGCCAGTTGCTCGAGTTCCGCAAGTAACGGACGCTGCGTGGCAAAATCAGACTGCAGGGTCTGCAGCAGACTCTCGAACAAGATCGTCTGGGTATCGGGCGATTTCCGCAGCTTCAACGACAACCGCAAATCGGCCTGCCCGGTGGCCAACTCTCCCTGGCTCAAGCGAAACTCACCCCGCTGAGAAAGTGCTTCGGGATCTTGGGGATTTTTCGCCAGTCGGACCTTGGTTTCCTCAGACACCGAATCCAGCGTTCGGAACACCGACAGACTTTCCGCGGTTTGCGAGACGATAATCCCCGGCCCGGGGATCAAATTGCCGAGTCCCCCCTTTTCGTGAACGCGAGCCCGCGACAAGGGACGGCCCGTTTTCAAATCAATCGTGGCGACCTCGTCGGTGACCAGCGGTAACAGAATGTGCTTTTCCGTGACGATGCCGCGGCCCGACTGATTCATCAAAGCGACGGGCGGCCAGGCGGGCTTGCCGGTCGCCAAGTGGAGTGCCTCGACGCTACGCGATCCGACGACAATCACCAGGCCACTCTGCACGGCCGCGACGTACAACGCATCTTTGCGTGGATGACGCCACACCGTCTTGCCCTCTTCCAGTGTCAGGCAGTGGATTTCCCCCGAATCACGCGGTGTCAAAATGACGTGGCCTTCCGAGACAATCGGCGTTCCATCTTGCCACTCATTGCTCTCCGCGCCTCGCAGAGGATCCATCTCGACCTGTGGAATGCCCAACATCGCCATCCGGCGACGCATGTTCCGCGGATCGCGCGGATCGGTGCTCGGAGCGGCGGTATATTGATAAGCCCAGGCGAGCGCACGAGATGCCACATCGACGGCAACAACCAAGCCCGAACCCGTCGGGCAGATCAGCAAGTCCCCCATGAGCGCAGGCGAAGTCCCCGCCCGGCGCCGATTCGGTTCACGCATCAAATCGTCCGCTGGCTGCGACAGCGATTGCGACCACAACTGTTTACCCGTCCGTGCGTCGATGGACAACAGCAGCGTCTGGGCCTGACTTTCCACGATGCAGTACAGCTGACGATCCACAGGCAGGGGCGACCCCAGGAAAAACGTTCCCGGTAGGTTGAGCGTGACATCTCCACGCGGTCCGCCGAGTTCCCATTTCAACTTGCCGGTGCGAACTTCGTACGCACACAGGCGGTTGTAATCGCGCATGATGAGCGGGTGCGATTGGATCGCCCCGCCCATTTGCAGGCTGATATCATTCAGCAATCCCAGATCCTCGATGCTGAAAACATATTCGCCATCGCTGCTCAGCCCGCCAAACGTGAGGTCTTCCCAAGTCCGCTGACGCAGCAGCAGGGAAAAATACTCGCGCGGCGACCGCATCCGGTTGTTGAATCCATTCCCGATTTTTTCCGGGCTCTGGAGATTCTTGAGCAACAACTGAAAGATGCGGTCATTCTCCGCTGATCGCCAGATCTCCTGCCCGGTCTTCGCATCAAATCCCGACAGGTGGTCATAGAAGCGACTCACCACGACGTTATTGATCAACAGCGGCGCAGCGGCTGGCAGTGGAAAGGACCCCTTGTCCGCATGGACCTGCTTCAGGCCGGATAGCTGCGGCGTGACATTGATGGTGGCTTCGTCATCGGGATCCCCGTCACTGGATGTCTTCCACAAGCTGAGCGGAATATGCCACAGACTCTTTCCGATCGGCGGACTGGAATGCAGCAACAGGTTTCGCTCGGCATTTCCGCGCTGCATCATCCACCCGGTGGGTTCTGCGGCGAGTTGTTGCTGCGGGGGAGCCACCGCTTTCTGCCACAGTGCCACTTGGGCCTCGGTGTCACCCGGCTTCAGAGTCTGGCCGCCAATCTGAATCGGAGACTTCGACGTCGCGGCCGCTTCGCGGATCAGGGCCTGTGCTCGATCGGACCGGCCAGTTCGATACAGGCACAGCGCGACACGCATCGTCAGCAGCGGCTCGAAATTCTTCGCAGCCGGCAGCCGCCGCAACCTTGCCAGGCACTGCAACGCCGACGAGTAATCAGCGCGATCCAGATGATAGGAACCCAACCAGTAGGCGGCCTCGGCTCCGGCCGCAGTATGCATGAACCGCCGCATGACTTCCTGGGCGGCCTTCGGATCTCGCTTGGCAACCGCCTGCTCAAACAGCTTGCGAGCTTCAGCACCATACTGCTGCTCGTAGATTTTCTGGGTCGCCGGTGAAGCCTTGGTGAGCAGCGTTTCGGCCTGTTGCTTCAAGCTGACGAACCGTCCGGTCGTTTCATCAGTTTGCGGACGATAGAATCCATCCTGAGGCAAACTCAAGATAAATTCCAGACGCGCCACCGCGGCCACGTCGTCGCCAGCGGTAAGAAACTTCTCGGCATCGGTGAGGGTGCGGACCAGCTCCCGATCCGCCACATTCAGCCCCATCGAAGCGCCCACGCCGTTACTGTTCTGACCGGCATTGGGGACTTGCGCAAAAGCACTGGGCGGTGCCCCCCGGGCGAACCACACAAGGGCAATCAAGCTGAGTCCCATCAACATCAGGCGCAGCCGTGGCATGGGCATCTCTCTTTAGAAACACTGACAGTGCTGGGACGCTGCAGAGAATCTCAGGTTCAATGAGACTCCTTGGAATCGACTCCAGCCAGATCAGAAAATCTTCAGTCGGTCGAGCAACTTCGAAACAATCCCGAAAACTTGCAAGTAATAGACCCTGTAATGATATCCGACCGCAAACGCTACGCAAACTGGCTTGATGTGCAAACTGCGGCTTCTTTTGGGAACAGCAGGAGAACAACTACTGACAGAAGTGATTCGTCTGATATGATTGTGGATAGAACAAACTGATAAAGGATGCTTCCGATGCAACTGCCTGAACCAAACTCGCAAGCCGAACGAGATGACGACGAAGAAGTTGCGCAGATGGCGGTGGCTGCGCTGAATGCTGCCACCAGGCGCGCCATCGAATCCGGACTGCCAATCGTCGTTCGCGAGGGCGACGAACTGGTCGAGATTGGTCCCCAAGGTCGAACGGTCCTTAAGAGACTGCCGCCGCGTCAGAATCTCACCGTACCTAACCCATGAGCATTGACGTGAGCAACTCGCCGCCACGTCTGAGAATGTTTGCGGGACCAAATGGATCGGGAAAGACGACCGTAAAAATTGGTCTTTCTCGTCCGGCCGATTGGTTCGGAATCTACATCAATCCGGACGAAATCGAAAAGTCTATCGTAGAAACAGGGACTCTACCCTTAGAGCCTTTTGGATTCACAAGCGATACCGCAGAGGTCCAACGCTTTTTTCAGTCGTCGACTTTCCTCCAGAGCCATCATCTATCTGAAGCTGCCGCCAAGATTGAATGTTTTGGGGGCTCCATTGATTTCAGTCGCCTACAGATGAACTCATACTACGCCTCGGTTCTGGCCGACTTCCTTCGCAGGAAAGCGGTTGAGTCCTCAAAATCCTTTTCTTTTGAAACGGTGATGTCGTCCCGCGACAAGGTCGATCTGCTAGAAGAAGCCCGTTCACGGGGCTTCCGAACATATCTCTATTATGTAGCAACCGAGGATCCGGCGATTAACGTTCGCCGTGTCAGAATTCGAGTTGCTGAGGGGGGACATGATGTTCCGGAAGAGAAAATCATCTCGCGGTATTACCGAACCTTGAACCTCTTACCGGAAGCGGTGCGACACACCGACCGTGCATTCTTTTTTGATACCACCGATGACGCGTGCTATTTTGCAGAGGTTACGAACGGTAAGGACGTGGTTCTAAAATCCGATCGAGTCCCAGATTGGTTTGAACGTGTCATGGGCCAGCCTTGACCATCGTCTGCGAGATGATCCGACGTCACTTCGATTTATCCGCCTCCACCGACTTTGTCTTCGCCGCCTTGGCGGGCGCGTCCTTAGCATTCGCCTTCACGTCCGGCATCGGCAATGGATTCCCCTTCCCGGTCATTTTCAACCGGACCTGCATCTTGCCGCTGTTGTCGGCGAGTTCGTGCCATTTGTCCTCGCAACGGAGCAGCAGGCTGCCACTTTGAGGTGGGGTGAAGGATCCATAAGCCCCCAGGTTGAAGGGTTCACTCAACTTGTATTCGTCGAAGATAATCCCCATCAGACGACCTGCGCCCTCTTCGCCACCATCCGCGTTGACCGCGGTCCCAGTGGCACTCGTCTTCCATGTGCCGCTGGATGAGTAATCGTAAGATTGGCCCGACTCGACGGAGATTTTTGACGGCTGCCAGCCCTTGTTGGCGTCGACCTTGGCCGTGAAGGGTGTGCTGCCTTTGCACGGGGTGTACTTGGCTTTCCAGTCCCATGCACACAAGTCGGCTCGATAGCCCTGATCAATGTGTCGCAGGAAGAACTGGTACTCGAAGTTGATCTCTTTGGCCATCGGTCCGTAGACCGTTTCGAAAGTGACGTCCTTACCATTCAGCAGACCCAGTCCCAATGGTTTGAAACGGGGCGCATAGTTGGGATTGTTGGCCAGCATGTGACACAGCACCCAGCGCCAGGCATAGTTCTCCCACGAGTCGCCGGTCGAGTCGGCGACATCGACGATCTCGGTCAGCTCTTTGGGTTCCTGCGATTTCAGGTACTTCATCACGATGTCGTGGCAATGCACGCCTAATCCCTTATCGGTCCAATACTGACCGATTTCAGCCATCCCTTCGGCGTACCAGGTCGGCCCCGTTCGTCCGAACGACAGAATACAGTAGGCGTGCACCGCTTCATGCTGTGGCGTCCCGCGATCGGCAACGGCGTAGACGACCGCCTTTGCATCCAGAACCTGGCCGGTCGCATTCGAGGTCTGAGTCTGCCCGATCGTCAGGCCTCCCCCGGTTTGAACACTGTTCAATCCGGCCGGATCAAGCTGGCTGAGGGCCTCTTTTGGCCAGGCGTTGATGTCTTTGACGACAAACATGCCGATGGGACTTTTCAGCTTTTGCTCGAAGTATTTTTCGATCAGCGCCAGCATCGTTTCCAGACGCTTCAGCAAATCCTTCGCATCGTCGGGAGGCAAATCGGTCCGCACCATGAAGTTTTTGGACTGATAGTCGGCAACTCCCGGAACGTCCGCGTCCTTTTTGCCACGTTTGGCCTTAGCCTGCGCATGCAATGGCTCCGGAGACAAAGTCAGTCCGGCCAGGCACACCAGCATTCCACAGAGGAACAGCTTCATCGAATACCGCATCTCTAGATATCCCCTCAACAGCAATTCGTCGTAGCCGCATCTCGCCAGAGTGCGGGCCTCGCCGGTGACTCGCCCGCGTTCTGGCGAAACGCGGCTACAAGCAACCCAGAGCGCCAAGTCTGCGCAGCATGGTGGATGTTTGAATCGTCTCAATACTGACATTACCGGTCGGTAGTGCTCAGTTCAAGCGGCAAATCTGATCTCCCTGCGGTCTCTTCCGTCCTTGGTGTCCCTTGCTTCGCTCCCTTCACCAATCTTTCATCGCGTCCCCGCGACAGATACGAATTGACAGAAACTGCAGTCCCTCATAGACTCCCGCGCCTAGACTACTACCAAGACTGTTTCCATTTCTCGTCAATGCCTCGCCGCATTGCCGAGTCGTACGCGACCACGTTTGACAAATACGGTCGTCCGTCCAGCAATTTCCCCGTTTTCCCCATCCACGCAGGAGCATTTTCTTGAACCGAGCACGGCCGCTGCGCTCGTTGCTGCTGCTATTGTGCTGGGGATATTGCGCGCTGGGGCTGGTCGGTTGCGAGGTCTTTCGTCCGAATCCCGCTAAGGTGGCGGTCTCGGAAAACGGCCTGCCGAACATCAAGGTCCCTCCCGATTCCATTGAATTGGAGATCATGTTCGTCGAGCGTCCCACGGGCGACCGTCTGATGGGTGACGTTCTCTGGAACGAAGTCGATACGATCCTGAATAATCTCGAGGCCCAGGAGCAACGGGATCTGGCTCGGAACGGGTTTCGAATTGGAAATGCCGGATCGCATCCCCCGGCGGCCCTCCAACAATTATTGGAAATCCGGGCCAAACCCAAAGAAGGTGAAGTCAAGGCTGTCTTGGAATCGGATCAGCGAGTGCAGGGAAACCGCCTGTTTGTCACTTCCGGCAGTGAAACTCAGATTCAATTGAACGACCTGCCGTACGAATCGTTCGGGTTCAAACAGTTTGCCTCACAGAATGCCCGGGATCCCGAGGTGCGATCCTTCAATGGAGCTCGGTGCCTGTATCGCGTGTCGGTTCGCCGCGAACAACCCGGCTGGGCTCGCTTGGAATTTGTTCCGGAAATCCATCACGGCATCGAGCAATTGCGTCCGACAGCCAGTACGGATCAATGGGAATTGAAGTCGCAAGCGAACATCGAAAAGCTGTACGCGCAACGCTTCACACTGATCCTCAACACGGGCGACATGGCCCTCGTCACCGGGCGACCCGATCTGCCCGACACGATGGGACATCGCTTTTTCACCGGCCCGGAAGGCCAGGACGGCGTGCAACGCATGCTGATCGTCCGACTGGCTCGAGTCTCATCGCCTGACTCCAACCCCGTTGTGACGGCTTCGCGTCCGTAACACCGTAGCCGACGCTGCCAGCGTCGGTGTCGACGTGCTATGCCGGAACGCGCTATGCTGTGTCTGGTGAATCCAGTGCGGACCTAAACGTGGGGACCATTTTCCGCTCAGAATACTGAGAGTAGATTTCCTGGGATGTTTTTTAGCCACAGAAGGACACGGAAGAAACACAGAAATTAGGAAATTGAATTCGTCCATTAATTCTGTGTTTCTTCCGTGTCCTTCTGTGGCTAAATTCCTCTTTTTAACGGTCTGTGTTCTCCGTGTCTCCGTGTCTCCGTGTCTCCGTGTCTCCGTGTCTCCGTGGTGAAATCTGCTGTGTACTGATCAATCAGACACAGCCTAGCGTCCGGTTCGGGCGGACATTCGAGTCGATGGTTGCCCCGAACCCGTGGGGTAGCGCCCAGCGGCTGATGCGCTCAAACCGCACCCGAGTCTTATCCGGCCGCCGTCGCAGGAATTTGATCCGAACTTCCGCCTTGTACGTTCCCCCCCGTTGTCCGATAAACTACGTCCCCGGCCGGTCGAGCGTTCCCGACGCCCTCCGCACGGCGCGAATTAAGACTGGCTGCATGAGAAGGGCGACACGTAATGGGTTCGGTCCTGCGGTTATTGATGCATCTTCCCTTCACGAAGCCGCTGATGCGCTTCCTGCTGGGGATGATTGCCATTCCGCTGTTCCGGATGTTCCTCCGTCATATCATCCGCCTCCGCGACATGGACGTGGAACTCGAGAAAGACCTCGAGCAATGGTTCAAGGGTTCTCTGATTCTGCTGGCCGCGACCAGCAATATGGAGTCCTTTCTCTTCGGCTGGATCACCAATGACCCGCAAGACACCGACCTCATTAAGAATCCATTAATTCTGGCAGGCCGCTTGATGCTGGCGGTCGGTGTGACCGAATTGATGCCCGATCAGGCGCTATTCACAATCATTCACGCCAATCCACCTCCCTTGAAACCTCTCAAGGATAAGGGCTGGAAGGCCTGGCGACGGCAGGCGCTCTGGATCTTCAAGGGGCTGCTGTGCAAGCACCTTGACCGATCCTCGCAAGTCTTCGCCATCATGACCGCCATTTTCCCCGGCGTCCTTGGCTGGGTTTGCTATGGGCTGGCGATTGGTCAGTACTTGATCATCGGGCTGGTTACCTCGCGGGACAAAGCGCTCGACGTACTGGGCGAGTTTGAAAAGCAGGTTCAATTGCAGCGAGAATGGCTGATTGACGAACTGCGATTGCATCAGAAGTCGAACCCGTCCGAATTGGTTGATGACTGGTATCCGATTGAATGTCGCGTGCCCAAGCCGCCGGCTGAGGCGGTGCCAACGGCGGCCGAACCCGCGGCTAAAGTGACTAGCTGATGCGTCGTCAAACCTAAAAGGCGGGCTAACGGCAAGATGGGAGGGCGAGGCTCCCGCCGAGCCTAAAGCGACCGCCAGGTCGGAGTCCGCCGGAGGCCAAACTCTAAGGATGCCTCCGGCGGACGCCGAGCTAGAGCTCGTATTAGGCTCGGCAGGAGCCTCGCCCTCCCAACTCAGGCAGTCAGGCTATGTCGCCGATCCCAACTCTTCCAGCACTGCCCGAACTTCTGCTTCGGGGGCATCGGTCACCGTTTCAACATGCCCCAGGCGTGTCGGCAACACAAATCGTAATTGGCCTCCGACAGCCTTCTTATCGAGCCGCATCCGGTCGATGACTTCATCCGGATTGAGCCGACTCGACGCGGGCAGCGATGTGGGGATATGCAGGGCTTCCAGCAGGCGTTTCTGACGTGCGGTCAGTTCGGCATCAATGCGTCCCAGGCGTTCGGCCAACCGGCTGGCGTAGAGCATGCCGATCGAAACGGCCTCGCCGTGCGACAGTTCACCGTATCCGCACAGGGCTTCGAACGCGTGAGCAAACGTGTGACCGTAATTCAACACGGCCCGCACTCCGGTCAGTTCAAACTCATCCTTTTCGACGATGTCTGCCTTCAGGCGGCAACTGCGTGCCACGATGTGCCGTAGCGCATTCCCCTCGCGCGCATTGAGGTCCGCCACATGTTGTTCGAGATACTCGAAAAACACGGCATCCAGGATCACACCGTATTTGACGACCTCCGCCAGTCCGCCGCGGTATTCTCGATCAGGCAATGTCTTCAGGACGGAAGTATCCAGGTACACCCCGATCGGCTGGTGGAAAGCACCGATCAGATTCTTACCCTTGGGGTGATTGATCCCCACCTTGCCTCCGACTGAACTATCCACCTGAGCCAGCAGTGAAGTGGGAACCTGCACGAACGGCAGACCACGGTTGTAGGTCGAGGCCACAAACCCGGCGAGATCACCCATCACGCCGCCACCGACAGCCACAATCACGGTCTGACGGTCGGCCTTCAGGTCCACGAGAACGTCATAGATGTGACTGGCCGCAGCGAGTGTCTTGGTTTGCTCGCCGGGGTCCATTCCGACTGTGTGGCATCGCCATCCAGCAGAACGCAGGCTCAAGGAAACAATCGCCGCGTGTGATTCCAGCACATTGCGATCAGTGATAATCA
Source organism: Planctomycetaceae bacterium (assembly GCA_021732415.1). Lineage (GTDB taxonomy): Bacteria > Planctomycetota > Planctomycetia > Planctomycetales > Planctomycetaceae > JAKFVC01. The sequence goes on along the minus strand of JAKFVC010000152.1, from coordinate 3,805 downwards.
CCGCGGCCCGCCCCTGGCGCGGGTAGCCGCGCCGCACCAGCCAACTGTTCATGGCTTCGGCGATTTGATTCAACTGCTGACTGGCAATCACAATTTCGTAGCTGCGCTGTCCCAACGACACTTGCACGCTTTGATCGTCCGACACATTACACACAGACAAATCCCCTCTGACACAAGTCCGGCCCAAGATCACTCGACCCGTCTATTATGACAGCAACGACCGCAGGTCGCAAAGATAGTCGGTGATCACCAGCGAACCTCTACCGGCTATACCAGGCAATCAGCCGTTCGATGTCTCCCAGACGGGCGAGTGTTCGGACTCGCGATCGAAAACTGTATTCGCCCCACAATGGCGAATATCCATGATGGTGATCGGCAATCGTCACCGCCTGTTGCAGATCTTCCAGAGTCAACGCTTGACGATCGGCACTGGCTGCAATCCACCGTGCAATCCATAGGATCGAAGGCACAATCAACGCTAAGCTTTGAAAACCTTCGACGAAGGGGACGTCATAATACGCCGGCCCGAAGAAGTGCATTCCCTGGATCTTCACACGAAAATAGCGGGTAAACAACTCTTCGGCGCCGACCGGCAAACCTCCGAAGGATTGTTCGAGCTGTGAAAACGGCACTTCGCGGAAAATGGGCTGCAGTGCGGGAACCTTGCCCCGGCCGCGCGACAGTCGAATCGCCGCCTTCAACAATCGCCATCGGCCACCCCACCCGGCCCGGGCTTCGACGGCGGTATCCTTACGAGCATACTGGCCAGCCAGCAGCCGGAAATTCATTCGCCCCACGCGCGAGGGCTCACGTAGTGTCGTGAGATCGGCGGGAACCTCGGGTTCTGCGGCAGAGGTGATGATGTCCAGATATTCCGGAATGCGGTCTCCACGAATCTTGTCGAATGTCGATTGCCCCACCAGATTGACCCAGAAGAGGGCCCGCATCAGGCGAACCAGAAACGTCCCCTGCGGAGTCGCGAACGCCTCATCCAGTGCCGCCACAAACAGCCGCGTCTCTTTCCAGTTGAGCGTCTCGCGCGAGGTCAGTGCTGGGGGCGGGGTCTGGTCGGCGTCATCAGGCACCAGCAGGCGTTCGATTTCTCGCAAATCCCGCTGCGAATCAACCAGCCGGCGTCCCTTGTTCGCGACGACCGACGGACAACTGAATCGCAAGCTGACCGTGACCGACTTCCCCGCCGGATGCAGGGCATACGGATAGATGCGGCAGGCCAGCGGTTTGGCATCTTCCCCGAACTTGCTGTGAATGCGGCACAGACCTTTGTCGTCGAGAAAGACGCAGGCACCGTCCTCACGATTGGCCAGCCGATACCGGCGATTCCACACCGGCCCGGAACTCCAGACGAAGATCGGCTGCCCGACTTCAAAACCGGGCTGCCCGCGCCAGCCTTGCTTGACGATGCGTTCGAATTCCTCGCGAGTGACTTCGATCGCATGTTGCTTGCAGCACCCACCACAATTGTGGCAACTCCAGTTTTGCAACGTCGGCAATTCGAGGGGCAGCATGCAAGTCTCAACAGTTTCCCAAGCGGCAGTTCAATGGCGTCAGAGATCGACGGCGAATCTCTGACTATAACGAGTCACGCTGTGAAAAACCTCGTCTATCGAATAGTGGAACTTGTCGAAGTGGACCAGACCGAGATGCGGTCGATGAATTGTAACAGTCACCGTAGTGTCCGGGTTCCCGGCAGAGATACAGAAAACGGACAAGATCTCACGCAAAGGCGCCAAGGCGCAAAGAACGCATCCTGTCCTACTTTGCGCCTTGGCGCCTTTGCGTGAGATTATTCTTCTTGAATCCACGGAAAGGGCACAAGTCAAAGGCCAAAGCGTTCTACTGATCAAGGCCATCAGATTGTGGCGACGATGGATCTTTTTGAAGATCTTTTGGAGAGTTCCGCCGAGTCCAATGAATGATCGCCGCTGTCACCAGCGCTGCAGAAACATTAATGCCGAAAACCCAGGGCTTTACGCGCTGGAATCCCGTGTTGACGTAGCACACGCCGAGAGGTACCAGAGATCCATCGGAAAACTGCCCCACGGGAATCACGGCGATGGCGCCGAATGCGACCGCGAACCAGAGCCAGAATTCCGAGATCCGCCAGGTCGCTGCGAACATCGCAAATATGGCCGCCCCCGAGGCGATTGCCGTGGCCAGCCACAAGCACCGAGTTTGTCGTTCCTGCTCGAGCAGGCCCAGGTCATGGCCAGGCGGCAACCAATCCAGGAAAACCAACACCGCGATAGCGCAGATGAATCCGGTAACGAATCCAATCCCGCCACGTTTCAGCACTTTGACGTTGGTCGCGAACATGGAGGCGATTCGCCTGATAAATGAGAGCGTTTATCAAGACCTGAAACTCGTACTTTATCGTATATGAAACGATCCAGGAACTATTTTTAACCACGAATCACGCGAATGACACGAATTTGGAAGACCGATCGCTGGGACTTCGCGTGTCCTTTTCAGTATTTCGATTCGTGTCATTGGTGTGATTCGTGGTCCATACCCTCGTGATCAATTGGTTGTTTTCGTAGCTGTTATTCGGGTCTCTGTCCGGATATAGCAAAGCGGCAGGGCGCTCATGTTAGAGCTTGGCTCACATGAGTCCCTGCCACGATCCAGTCAGACTATTATTTGTGTGGCGCCGCAGCCTTCATCACGTCGTTCATGCCTTCCATCATCTGCTCCGGCGTGAGGTCCCTGACGTGCGTCGCCAGCGACCACTTGTGGCCACAAGGATCGGTGATGACTCCATACCTGTCGCCCCAAAACATATCAGTGGCCGGCATCAGCACCGTTGCACCCGCGTCCTGAGCTTGCTTCATCGCGGCATCCACGTCTTTCACATAACGATGGATGGTTACAGGAGTCCCCTTCAGCGACTTGGGCGACTGCGCCATGCCGCCGCAATATTCCGGAAAATCATCGGCGAGGAACAACGTACTGGTACCGATCCGCAGCGCTGCATGCATGATGCGGCCGTCGGGGGACGGCATCCGGCTGAGTTCCTCGGCTCCGAATGCCTTCTTGTAGAACTCGATTGCGCCGGCGCAGGGATCGCACACCAGATGCGGAATCAGGTTTTCCTGGCCACACGGAATGGGTTCGACGGAATTGCTCATGGCTGTCTCCTAAGAATGAAGGTGCAACGTGACGTGATGGCCCTGTTGATCAGAAAACAATTCTCTCGCCGGTCAATGGATCTGACCATCATGGCCGCGGCGAAATTTCGATTAAGAATTGCTAGGAGCTCGCTTGAGTTCCGTGATATCTCTCGACCTCACACCTGAATGTCGAACAGGAAAGTCAGAAATCGACAAGGATCGGTTAAGAATCAAGATTTTCTCGAAAACCGCGCCAAGACGCGGACTGGTAGAGATCCCACGTGCCAGTGCTTTGTCGCATTGCGTATTGATTCGTCGTTCTTCGACCCCGGATGGGGTCACAGAGAGTAGCCGGTGGTTGAGCGCAGCGACACCACCGGATTTAGCCCAGAAACGCCCCGCACCCTGGAGGGGTGCCAGAAGTTGTCAGACCGGATTTGATTCTGATTGTTCTTGGATGTGCTCGGCGAACACCAACGTCGCGGTTCTGGCACCCCTCCAGGGTGCAGTAGCCTTTCCGTTGATATCCGGTGGTGTCGCTGCGCTCAACCCTGTTGGTTATACACAAGTACGTCAAGTTTTCTGGGGAGCCGCCCCCCAGCGGCACGAGATTTGCGCCAGCATTTAAGACAGAAGTGTTCTGCCTTAAATGCATGGAGCAAGATGATGTGCGAAGG
>JAKFVC010000093.1 GCA_021732415.1 Planctomycetaceae bacterium | reverse complement strand
TAACGAAAGGTCCGCGCCGGTTGCCTGTAGCTCGCGCCGCATGCCGACCGGCCGACCGCTACGCCGCCGCGCCCTGACCAGAATTGCGCGACTCATGACCGCGCCGCCATCGCTGCGGCAGCCGCTGATGTTAAAGCCGCCTATACGAAGCTGGCCGCGGAGACTGCTGCCGCCGCGAAGACCGCTGCCGAGATCGCCGCCAAAGCCAAAGAAGCCTTTGATAAAGCGAATACCGATGCACTCTTGATTGCAGCAAAGGCCGCGGCCGACAAGTTCGCTGCCGATTCTGATGCTCTTGCCAAGGCTGTCGCGGCGAAGATTCCGGAACTCGATAAGGCTGTCGCCGACTCCGCTGCCAAGGCTAAGGTCGAAGCTGATAAGCTGGCCGTGCAAGTCAAGTTGATCGCTGACACCACTGCTGCGGCCAAGGCCGTTCAAGATGCGATTGTTGCTCAGAAGGCCTTGCAGGTTAAATCCGCCGAAGAAGCCAAGCAAGCCGAAGCCGGACTGGCCGCAGTTCAGCCGGAACTGGATAAGGCTCTCGTCGCCTTGACCGCCGTCAACACCGAGCATGTCGGGAAATTGCAGAGCGCCCAGGGTGCTTATGCGGAGATTGGCAAGTTTGTTGTGTTCTCGAAGGACATCGCTCCCGTGTTCGTGAAGCGGTGCATTGCCTGCCATAACGCTCGTACGGCCAAGGGCCGCTACAACATGGAGACGTTTACCGCCGTGATGAAGGGTGGAGAACAAGGCGATACCATCATCCCGAAGGACGGTGACTTGTCGGTCTTGTGCGTGATGATTGGCAACGGCTCGATGCCCAAAGATGCCGATCCGCTGACGAAGGAAGAAATCGAACGGATCAAGAAGTGGATCACGTTGGGTGCCGTCCTCGATGCCGGTAAAGATGCTGACGCACCGCTGATCACGATCATGCCCAAGTTGCCGCAACCCGCTCCTCCTGAATCCTACCGGGTACCAGTCTCGATCACCGGTCTGGCTTTCAGCCCTGATGGAACTCAACTGGCCAGTTCGGGCTACCACGAAGTGTTGATCTGGAACGTCGCTGACGGTGCCCAGATTCGACGCATCACCAACGTGGCCGAACGAACCCACGAGATCCAATACAGCCCCGATGGAGCCTTGATCGCCGTCGCCGCGGGAACCCCCGCTCAGAACGGCGAAATCAAGCTGTTCAAGGCCGCTGACGGAACTCTCGTCAAGGATCTCGTGACGACCAGCGACGCGATGTTTGCCGTCTCGTTCAGCCCCGATGGCAAGCGTCTCGCTGCCGGCGGTGCTGACCGTGCGATCCGGGTCTTCAATGTGGAAACCGGAGTTCAAGAACTCCTGATTGAAGACCATGCCGACTGGGTCATGGGCATTGCCTGGTCCCCCGATGGAGCCAAGCTGGCCTCGGCCAGCCGCGATAAAACATCGAAGGTGTTCGACGCCAAGACCGGCGACTCGCTGATCACGTTCCCCGGCCACGGTGAACCGGTCTTCGGTGTCCAGTTCCTGCCCGGTGGTGCCGAAATCGCGACCGCTGGCCGTGATCGACAAATCCGCGTCTGGAACGCGACGAACGCCACCCAAGTCCGAGCGATCGGTGGCTTCGGCAACGAAGTCTTCCGCATTATCATCACCCCGGATGGCCGTCTCTTCAGTTGCAGTGCCGACCAGACGGCTCGCGAGCACAAGCTGGATGGGAGCCAGGTTCGCGTCTTCACCGGTCATAAGGACTGGGTCTACGCGATCGCCTTCAATCCGGCCACGAAGAAGTTAGCGACCGGCAGTTGGGAAGGTGAAGTCCGCATTTGGAACGCCGAGGACGCCAAGGGAATGCTCGACTTCGTCGCCGCTCCGGGCTACAAGGCCCCGACTACCGCCGCCGTGAAGTAACTTTTTGGTACTTAGAATTCAAGCACCCCGGTAACTCAACACTACCGGGGTGTTTTCGTTAACGCTCAAGGGTCGGGCCTACCATAAACGTCCCGATTCCAATTTGATGCTTCAGGAAGGTCTTGTTCTGAATCAGTGGAGATTAGCGAAGATTAGTGTTCCAGAATCGAATGTCTTTCTTTGGAACACTAATCTTCGCTAATCTCCACTAATGGGAATAAAAACAGGATTGCCAGAGGCGGAATCTCGCAGCAATCTTGTCCGGTGACTCGTACGCCCGACCCTTTGCGTGTTCTTGCTTGCCGTTGTCGTACCTGACTGCTATCTATGATCGTCACAATTCCGTCCCGCGCTCTCCGGACTTCGTCATGACCGAGCCTCTGATCTCCATTCGCAATATCTCGAAACGCTTCCCGGGAGTCATCGCGTTACAGGGTGTCTCGTTCGATGTCGTGCGTGGGGAATGTCACGCGGTCATGGGGGAAAACGGAGCCGGCAAGAGTACGCTGATGAAGATCCTCTCCGGAGTGCAAACAGACTTCGAAGGGGATCTCATTCTGCGCGGACAGCCAATCCGTTTCACCGGAACTCGCGCTGCCGAGGCCGCCGGGATCAGCATGATTCACCAGGAACTGAATCTAGTGGAAGGCCTCTCGGCCGCGGCGAATATTTTTCTAGGCCGGGAAAAACGAACTCGTCTCGGATTGCTTGACGACCGCGCGATGGAAAAGGCGGCCGGAGAGTTGCTGACGCAGTTGGAATGCGACATTGCCCCTCAGATCCCGGTCGGCTCGCTACGCGTGGGCGACCAGCAACTCGTCGAGATTGCGAAAGCCCTGTCGCTCGACACCGAGATCCTGATCATGGACGAGCCCACCAGTGCGCTCACCGAATCCGAGGTCGCGCGGCTGTATCGAGTGCTCGCACGCCTGCGAACACGAGGCGTGACGATCATCTACATCTCACACAAGATGGAGGAAGTGTTTCAGTTAGCAGACCGGATTACTGTTCTGCGCGATGGGCAGTTCGTGAAGACGATTTCGAAGTCGGTGACCAATCCCAAAGAGATCGCCCATCTCATGGTCGGCCGCGAAATCGAATCGATGAATCTGGGTTCCGAACGTCAGATCGGCGAAGTCATTCTCGAGACGCGTGGGTTGTCACTCCCCTGGAGCGGCCATGCTCGCCAGTGGCGACTGCGCGATGTGAACTTCCAGCTGCACCGTGGCGAAGTCATCGGGATCGCCGGTCTGATGGGAGCCGGGCGGACCGAGTTGCTGGAATGCCTGTTTGGTTGCAGTCCCGAAGCACCCCAGGGAGAGATCCTGCTGCGAGGGCAGCGAGTTCATTTTGAGCATCCGTCGGAAGCCAAGGCAGCCGGGCTGGCATTGGTCACCGAAGACCGCAAACGCTTGGGGCTGTTTTCGCAATTCTCAGTCGGTCGGAACATTTCGCTCTGCAATTTGCAGGAACTGGCTACCGGCGGAGTCTTGATCCAAAACGGAGAAGAGCGCCGCCAATCCACAGACTCGGTGACGAAGCTGAACGTCAAGACGGCCGGCATTGATGCCGCAATCACGAGTCTCAGCGGCGGCAATCAGCAGAAGGCCATCATCGGCCGCTGGCTGTTGACCCAACCAAGTATCCTGCTTCTCGACGACCCGACGCGCGGCGTGGATGTGGGGGCGAAGGCGGAACTCTATCGACTAATTCACGATCTCTGCCGCGAAGGGATCGGGGCCATCGTGACCTCCAGTGAGCTACCCGAACTGTTGATACTTTGCGATCGGATTCTCGTGCTGTGCGAAGGCCGCTTGACCGGCGAATTCACCCGCGATCAGTTCTCCGAGCAAGCGATCATGGAAGCTGCCACTCGACGCGAAGCGTCGTGTAGCCCGACCCTCTGAGTCGGAGCTTCTTCGTTCTGGAAAAGCACCCGACTCAGAGAGTCCGGCTACGAATCAACACGAATCTCAGTCCGAATCCCGCGTAGGTCCATCTCGAATTCGATCTCTTCAATCGGCGGACGCGTATAGTGCCAATGCACGCCGTGAGTATCCGCCGGTCGCATCCGGTTCAGAATCAACTCCCGCAATAAACCTTCGAGCGGATGAATCGTATAAACATCAACGTCGGTCACCAGCGGCCAGTCGGCACCAAGCCCCCGCAGCCGTTGCTCCATCAGATCCATGACGTACCTAGCTTTGGTTCGCAGTCCGGCCGAAGAAACATCGCCCCGCGCGATGATTGATTCTGCAGCCAACACCCCCTCGGGAAGTTCACCGGCACCTGCCACGACAAATGTCGGCGAGGGTGAATGCGCGGAAGGCCTCGTGAAAGAAAACCCATACAGCATTGGTTCGGCAGGAGGGGTCACCTCCGGAGCCACATTGGTCCGTGCGACAGGATTGACTCCGTCAACGAACAGTCCCCAGTTCTCCAGCACTTTGGCGTAGACCGCATTGAACGCCGCAAACCCCGGAAAGGTGAAGGGGCAGGGCGAGCGCAGTTCAATCGCACATAACGCGGCAACCGGGCGTTGCTCAGTCCGCAAGTGCTGTTGGATTCGGTCGAAGCCGCTCAGGTAATCCACTGGATTCCGCAACATTACATGGACAATCTCATACCCCGGCACAGAAACCACCCCGCACGAATACGGAGCGATTCCGGGCAAAAAGCGGTAATTTCCAAGGGGATGATCAACCAAAGACATGCGGTGCTTCCTTTGTGCGTGACTGGCGGGCGCGGCATGTCAGTGTATCGCCCGCTTTTGTCGTCTTCGAGTGTCAGCAGGCAGATCGTACTCTTAGCAGAACTCGCCCAGAGTTCTGCCCGCATTGGTGACTTCGTCCACGCGGAATCTCTCCCTGCATTGAAACACATCAGTCGTCGCCAATATCATTCACCACCGTCCATGGACATACCGATCGACTCCCCATTGGAGAAGCAGCTAATGACATCGCAAACTCGCCGCCAATTTCTGGGAACCGTCGGAGCCGGATTATTAGCGGCCCCATTACTTGGGGCTGAGCAGCCGGCGCCGATCGCTCGCAAGAAAATCGGTGTCGTGACGACGTTGTGGAACTATCGGTCGCACGCCTGGCATATGCCCGAACGCTTCCTCGTTGGGTATCCCCTGAACGGGAAGTGGCATCGACCTCCGTTTGATGTCGTCTCGGCTTATGTCGATCAGACCCCGGAGGGCGACCTGAGCAAAAAGCGGGCGGCGGAGTTTGGCTTCAAGATCTATCCGACCGTCGCCGAAGCCCTGCGCTGCGGCGGAGACAAGCTGGCGGTGGATGCCATCCTGCTGATTGGCGAGCATGGGAGTTATCCAACTAACGACATCGGCCAGAAGCTCTATCCGCGCTATGAACTGTTCCAGCAGATCGTCGAGGTCTTCAAGAAAGACGGTCGCTCAACGCCAGTGTTCAACGACAAGCATCTGTCATGGAACTTCGACTGGGCGAAGAAAATGGTCGAGCAATCTCGCAAGCTTAACTTTCCATTCACCGCAGGTTCCTCGCTGCCGCACACGTGGCGGATGCCGGCGATTGAATTGCCTTATGGGGCGGAAGTGGAAGAGGTCCTGTGCGTCGCATTTGGCGGGACGGACATCTATGACTTTCATGCCCTGGAAACGTTGCAGTCATTCGTCGAACGCCGCAAGGGGGGCGAGACCGGCGTGAAGTGGATGCACGCGTTGAAGGGCGATGCCGTGTGGAAGGCCTTGGATAGTGGCCAGTGGACGGCCGGTGGTTGGGATCCCGTCTTGTTCGAAGCCTGCCTGTCACGCAGTCATACGTTGAAGCAGCCGGAATCGTTCAGTCATCGGTATCCGACTCGCCAGCAGATGCAGGAATGGGTGAAGGATCCGATCGCCTATCGCTTCGAGTACAACGACGGCACCAAGGCCACGATGTTGTTAATGAACGGCCTCGTCGAAGATTTTAACGTAGCGGCACGAGTGAAAGGTCAATCTGAGCCCCTCTCCACACAGTTCCATTTGCCCCCCAATCCGAACGTCGTTTATTCAGCGGCCTTGATGAACCAGGCCGAGAAAATGTTCGCCACGGGGACGGCACCGTTTCCAATTGAACGAACTCTGCTGACCAGCGGTCTGGTGCAGGCAGGATTGCAGTCCCTCGCCGACGGCAAGAAGAACGAGACGCCCCATTTGGCTGTGAAATATGAGGCGCCGAAAGAATCAACGTTCTGGAGAACTTAGTTCCTTTTGAACACTCGCATTCAGAAGTCATAATCTTCGTCTTATCGGGCTAGATATTTCTTAGGAATCTCTGCCCCAGCCACGAAATCCAGACAAGCGATTTTGCACATCTGATAGACGTTGATTCGAAAATCAGGACACGTGCTGACCAGGCAATAGGCATCGGTCGGACTCATACCGTATTCGGTAATCATCCAGTCCATCAACTGGATCGTCGCTGTCTCGACCGCGATTTCGAGCGGTCGATAGTTGTGAATGCAAATCAACGAATCGGGCTTTTCGATCCTCAAGCCGGGGATCTTTTTGCCTTTAATCAAATCGAAATGTAACCGCACGGTCGACTTGGTTTCAGCGGCCGTGCCCGTGAATTCCGTGTCCCCCTGACTCGCGTGGACGTCACCGAGATAGAACCGGGCTCCCTGATGCATCACGGGAATATAGATCTTGTTGCCGGGAGCCGCGTCGCGAATGTCGAGATTCCCGCCCCAGACTCCTTGACCGTCGAGACTGGTCACCACTTCGCGATCGGAAGCAACTCCAAACGTGCCGACAAACGGCGTGATGGGCCAGGAAATCTTGTCGCTGAAATGAACGGTGCCGTCGCGCGTCGTACCACTTTTTCCGGGGGAGTGACGGAAGATCTTGGTCGTGTACTCAGTGGATAGCTCGGGCCAACGGGTTGATTCACCCAGCGGACCTCGGCGGGGACCAACGGCGATCCACGAGTAATCGTCGACCTCAATCGATTCGATCGACACGACGAGCACATCGCCACGCTCGGCGCCGTTCACCCAGACTGGCCCGGCGATCGGATTGGCCAGCGGCGGAGTGCGGTCAAATCCGGGTCGCTTGCCGGGAATGGCTTTGTCTTCGGGAGTCTTGAAGAAGCCCGTCGAGGCATCATAGGTTTCGACCTCAAACGACTCGCCGCACTCGACCTTCAATAGAGGCTCGTCGCGCCAATCCAGGGCATACTTGCGGGCAGATTCGCGTTCAATACGTTGCATAAAGTGGAGTCTCGGTTGACGCGTTGAATTTACTTCGCGGGGATGCGGTTGAGGGTGTAGTAGGCCTGGTTGTGGAGCAGGGGTACTCCCTTCGCCGAACGCACGCCGTCGGTGTGTAACTCGTGGATGTGGCCAACCTGCAGCCCCTTGATCGTCAGCTTCACGCTTTTGCCGTCGGCGGCCACGGTGGCCTTTTCGATGGTCGGCGTCGAATGATCCACTTGAGGGCTGCCGTACGAGGCCTGGAAGATGTACGTGTAAGTGGTCAGCGAATACGACTCCACTTTGCCAGCCGTTGCGGGATCTACCGGCTCGGTGAAATTCAATTCGAAGCCATCCGGCCGGGCCCGCATTTCGTGGATCTCGAACGGAACCTTTCCTGTCCAATCGAGACGCTCCACCGCGAAGGGCTTGTTGCCGCGAGAGCCCCACCCGCGATTGGTGCCGCCGACAAACATGCTACCAGTCGGAGTCATTTCAACCCCCAAGGTGCCTGATCCAAATCCTTCGCGGAAGGAGAAGCAGACTCCCTGGTAATGTCCGTCGATGATCTCCATGAAACAGCGCATCACGGTGCTGGCAGTCTGGTCGCCAACGAACATCTGGCCGGCGAACGGTCCGAACTTTCCGTTGCTGCTATCGGCCGCGATACCACTCGCAGAATTCCCCATCTTGGCGTACGGGAACAAGATAGAAGGCGGCTCGTATTCGGGGATCTTTCCAGCCTCCACCATGAACCGGCTGCCGCTCAGTGGTTCCTTGGGACGAGGTCCCATTACCGCCGACGCCAGGTCATACCACTTGAAGCCTCCGGGGTGGCCGACGAACTTGCCAGGAACGAGATGCTTGAGAGCACACGTCCCATTCCACGGGCCCTGGTTGTCTGTGTAGAACATCTCACCCGCGAGGTTCATCCCCATGCCACCGGGGGAACGAATCCCGCTGCAGGTGGGGATGAGTTTGCCTTCCGGAGTGATCCGCACGCACCAGCCACGATACTTCACATCACTGTTGAATGAACCAGTCAAGCAGAGCACGACCCACAAGTCGCCATTCTTGTCGAACTTTGAACCGAACGCGTACTCGTGGTAGTCACCGCTAACTTCCCATTCGTCGTTCACCACTTCAAAGAGATCCGCCACCCCGTCGCCGTCCGTGTCCTTAATGCGTGACACGTCTGACCGTTGCACGAGATACAGCCAGCCATCTCGTTCGGCCAGGCTGAGTACTTCATGCAGGCCATGAGCAAACCGTTGCATCTGCTCGGGTTTGACCTCAGGTGCGAAGGGATCGGTGACCATCCAAATTTCGCCGCGACGCGACGCCACCGCCATTTTTCCGTTGGGCATCAACTGAAAGGACGAGGCTTCCAGAACGACATCCTTAGGTGTTTGGAACGTCGTAATCTTGTAGTAATCGGCCTCTGTCGGGGCTTTCTCTTGAGCCTGACACGGCGCCAGACTTGAGAACACCATGAGTCCGACCAGTACTGCTGTCGAGATTCTGAACATAAAAGAGATCCTTGGATCTTGAAAAATTTGGACTGCGGCGATTTATCGCCGCTTTCCAATTTGGTGTTGAGTTCGAACTTGCTGGCAGACCTACAATCTCATTCGGATCGTCAACCTGAATTGGAAAGCGGTGATGAATCACCGCAGTCCAAATAGGCTCACCACTGAATCTCTTGCACGATTTCGGCTTTGCCGTTTACCAGGACGATTGGGACCAACAGCTCCAGTCGGCCACCCGACTCGCGCAACACGTGTTTGGTACCTGCCAGCCGAATCCGCACTTCTCCGTCGACCAAGTACCAGTCGTCAGCTTGAGGCTCAATCTTTCCAGTCGCGGCTCGGAAATAGAGAGAGTTGATTGGATCCTTCGCTGTGACTGTGATCTTACGCTCGTATGCGGCGTCCTTGCCGACGATGATCGGCTTGGGAAAATCGCGGACGTCGAAGGTTGGTGTCGCGTAGTGGAAATGAGGTCGGCCCTCCTTGTCGAGGTCGTAGCCCTTGAAACGATAGCCCATCTCGCGCGGCGGTTGCTTCGGCCATTCCGCGGTTGGTGATGCGAGAATCGCCAGCGGGACGGTTTCTTCGAGCTTCATGATATGATCGCCGAGCGGTCCCTGGTTCCCCGGGCCACGGCCTTCCCAATGTTTTCCGGCATCAATGAACCGACCGTGCCAGATCAATGTGAGGGACATCTTATTCGCATCCCACGCCAGATTGCCGTGTTCGGGATAGCCGACCGCGATACCTCGCGGGGTTAAGCCTTCGATGAAATTGCGATAGATGATGGGGTGACCTTCGGGCTTCAGTTCAATCACATTTCCCAGCAGGCCTTCCGGGATTCCTGCTTTGGCGCCGTCTTTCAAGAAGGTCCAGATTGCGGATAACTGCTGATCGGGTTTGCCTTCGTAGACGTCGCGGATCGTCGCCTTGCCGCCCGGGAATCCCGTCGGCATGCGCGTTCCGGGACGATAGGCCACCGGATCGAGCATGTAGCGTAAGAACCAGTCCTCGCGCACGCGTTGAGTCATCGTCTGCAGGTTGATGGCCTGGATTCCCGAAGCCTTGTGAGGGCCGAAGGTATGACACTTGATGCAGCCCAAAGCCTTGTCGCCGACAAGCTGCCTGCCGACTGCTTTGACCCGATGTTCGGCTTCGGCAATCTTCGCGGCGGGACCACCCTCGCGACGATCTTCCGTCATAAAAGCGATAGCGAGTTCATTCACTTTGGGGAGGCTGAACTTCGGCATACGGGTCAGCATGTAAGGGCGATCTTTCGCGCCGTTCTGCAGAACATGCTGCAACCAGAGCGGGTTGAGCTTATCGCCAACTCCGTCCAGCGTTGGGGGGACTCGGCCTTCGTCACCCATCTCGGGGATGGTTGTTAAGAAGAGGGGATTGCGATCGCGCGTCGGACCACCAATACCGCCGCGGGAATGGCAACTGTAACAGTTGAAGGCCGTCATCGACTGAGCGATCAATTCCTTTGGCGTTAATGCCGCCATCGGAACTTCTGCAGTCAGACTCGCGTTCAAGGCGACTCGCTGATTGGAGTTCAGATCGAATTGAGGGACTGCAGCAGCCGACTTGGTAGCCGCTTCGAGAACATCGGCCGCTGAGCCTTTTGTCGTCTTCGCCACTGCTGGCGTTGCGGCACCATTCTCAGCGAGACAACCTTGTCCCGGTTTCAACTGCTTGATCGCAGGTGCGATGACTAGCGACTTAAGGGGCTGGCCATTGTGCTTCAATTGGTGGCAGTTGGCACAGCCGACTGTCGTGAAGAGGACTCGTCCCTTTTCGGCCAGAGCCGGGTCGAACTGGAAGCCGGCGGGTTCGTCTTTGGCCGACTTGGGTTCCGGGCCTTTCTCGGTGAGTGACAGAGCACGATTGATATCCTGCCGGGGGATGCCAGATCCTTCGTACTCCAACGTCAACGTCGCTTCGCCGCCCCCTTGTGTATAGTCCACACGGATCGGGTGCATGCCCTTCGTCAGCTTTGCGGTTCCACTATTCACTGTATGAGGATGCACGCCGTCGGAGTCGGCGACTTTCTTCCCGTCGATAAACAGCAGGCTGCCGTCATCTGATCCCAAATGGAACGTGTAGTCTCCATCCGTTTCGATCTTCAGAAAACCTTCGAAACGCATGCCGAACTCGTTGGTGCGCCCTGCAGGCAACAGGTCAAAGCCGGCGGCTTGGCCCTGCTTGACGGGCTTGAGTTCTTCAAACTTCGGAACATTGTTCCAAGTACCGTGATAGACGGAGAACTTCAGATTGGGATTCTTGGGTTTGTATTCGACGTGGCCAATCAGGTAGCTCGCGAGGTCAATCGCTTCCTTGTTCTCTTGAATCAGATTGGGCATGCGTCCGGCGGGGCGTGTCTTGTGCGGATCCTGCAAGAACGCGGCGAGGCTGGAGATACTGTATTTCTCAGGCAGATTTCCCAACGGGATCGCCGTCTTGCTGGCCGTCTTCGGATCGTCGGGTGCCGCATGGCAAGCCAGGCAGCCGATCTGTTTGAATAACTGCTGGCCGCGTTGGGCGGCTTGGAGATCAGTGGAGAGCTGGGGGACCGTTCCCGTGCTGACCAGGAGATTGGTCAATGCCAGCACGGCCGCGTCACGCTCGGCGGGGGCGAGGGAACTCAGCACATCGGGCATCAGCGTGCCGGGTTTTGTCTGGTGCGGATTGGCCAGATACTTCAGTAGATATTCAGGATGAATGCGTTTGCCGACTTCGTCCAGGATGGGTGAGGGACGGGATGTCAGTTGGCGGGTCAGTGCTTCATCGGCCTGATGGCAGGCAACGCAATTCAGTTCGCCCAGGAGGAACCGACCACCGATCGCCGGATCCGAACCGTTGGCCGCAAAGAAGCGTTCGAAAGCGGGAACCATGGGTCGCTTCGCTTCTTGCTCGGCATTGCGAGGCAACAACCAGATGTTGCGGAAGCGGACTGGATTGCCATGATCCTGGAGATAAATCGGCCCGGCCCCCGGTTCTTCTTTCAGAGGCGAAGCCCGAGTCGCACCGGGCATCTCGACATCTTGCTGGATGACCACGCCGTTGTGTATCACGGTCAGCCGCGCGTTGGCCGTTCTCTTGCCAGCGGCGTCCCACCGAGCGGCAGTGAATTCGATGTCGTAGGTCTGCCACGTCAATGGCGGCAGGCACATGTTGACGTCCGGAGCTTTGATTTCGTAGAACCCGCCGCACTCATGGTCGGTTCCGGCCAGTCCAAATGAATCGAGCATCTGGGTCTCGTAACGACCCTGGCAATAGACTCCGCTGTTCCCGCGCGCCTGGTCGCGAGCGAGCGGCATGAAGGGCAGGCGAAACTCGATGTGCAGCGTGAAGTCGGTGAACTTGTCGGTCGACGTGCTGCCTTGCTGCAGCAAACCGTTGTCGAGCTTTCCGCCCGGCAACCAGCGTTGTTTAAACGTTTCTTCCTGACCGTCGAAGAGCACGACAGCACCGGGAGGAGCCTTCGCCGCGAGGGTCGGGCTCTTCCGTTCGACCTTCTTCAATGAGAGATCCTTGATCAGCCCCTGGACTCCAGCAGCGTCTTCATCGGTCTCCTGCTTCTCGGTCCCATTCCAGCCAGCGCCGGGAAGTCCCCCGCGATAGACCAGGGCGAGGAATGCTCCCTTACCCTGGGCTACAACCTGCACACCGACGTTCGTGCCGAGATACTCGCCCTGCAGGGCAAAATCTGGATCGGCGGCAGCGGCTTCAGGAGTTGTATAAACATTGGGAGGGTTATCTGCGGCAACGACGGGATGAAGACCCCACACGCAGACCAACATCAAGGCGCAATGATGCAGTCGCAATCGCATTCTGACTCCTTCGGGACGGGATCGCGAATTTCCAAGATAGTGAGGAAACAGCGATCAATCAGATCAGTTCTTTGGTGAACTGCGATTATGGCAAATGGAGTCGCGTCTCACAACACATCGCTGTTGCGACATGGGTTGGTGAGTGTCAAATCGGAGTTAGACCAAATCAGCCGGCACGCGCTAGCGTCCGGTTCTGTTGAAAATTGGAGTCGATTGTTGCGCGAACCGGGGGCTAGCGCCCTGCGGCTGATTTGTCTAATGGCTAAAGCGAGTGCCATTTGATTTACGCCGCCCGGCTCACCTGGCCTTTGTTTTGTATGGCTTCAGCCACGAAACTGCTTCGCGACCGAGAGCGTATCCAACGGTGCGTCGACTCGTAGCGGGGTGTGAGATCGCCAGAATGACGTATGCGTCCAACGCCGCGGTGCTACGGGAGCAACGGGCCTCTTGAAGACGGCCAGTTGCGTTTCCAACTGGGCTGTCGACTGATAGCCCTCGATTCGCATCAGCACTTTGTTCGACGAGTTTATCACCAAAACCGTGGGGAACGAATTGACGTTCAATTGCTGGACCGCGGCCGCCTGGCGATCGGCATCGAGCAACACCGGGACGAACTGCTGATTGATCCGCGAGGCCATCTGCGGATTAGAAAACGTCTCGTTGAGCATCTTGTGGCAATAGCCGCACCAGTCGGCTCCCACCATCACGAGCATGGGCTTTTGTTGACGACCGGCGTCGCGTGCCGATTGTTGCAGGTCCTGGTGCCAGACGATTCCACCCGCTTGAACGGAGGAGATCGATGACAGGCAGACTAAGGTGAGAACGGCCAACCAACTCGACATGGATTTTCGAGCGACTTGAAACATGTGATATCCTTTCCGGACTTCGGGCGGTTTACGCCTGAGATTGTGATTTGAGAAATTCGACGACCAATTTTTCCGGGAGGGCGAGGCTCCCGCCGAGCCTAGTACGACCGCAGGTCGGCGACCGCCGGAGGCCCGTTTTGATGCCTCCGGCGGACGCCGAGCTGAAGCTCGTCTTAGGCTCGGCGGGAGCCTCGCCCTCCCATACGTCTAGCGATCTACGGAAAAACTCCCCTTGATCTCGTGATCAAGGGGAGTCCTCACGCTGGACTTCAAACGTCCTGTGGCGAGCAATTGGCGGTTGCTCACACGCTTACGGGGCAGGGACCACCACATTGGGTGTGCCCGGAAGTTTGACTTTCATTTCATCTCGCAACTGCTTGGCCATTTCGTCCTGCGGGGCCACCTTCAACACCTTGTCGAGTTGCTCGACAGCCTGTTGAGGGAAGCCGAGGTAGGCGTAATGGAACCCGAGCAAAAATCGCAGGGCGGGATCAGCGGGCTTCTCTTTGACATTCTTTTCGAGGGCCCGCAGTTGATCCGTATAGTCCTGCGTCCGGCCATACAATTCTTTGTAGTTGCCCGCCACAACACCCCATTTGTCCTTGGGCAATTGCTGCATGGCAGCCTGAGTCGCACCGGCCGCCTCGTCATACTGACCGGTCGCAAACAGGGCCTGACCAAGCAACATCGTAATCACCGGATTCTGAGCATCATCGACCGCAGCATGCTGCCACGCATAGGCCGCTCCCTTATAATCACCGGCCTTGAAAGCTTGCTCACCTTTGTCAGCAAACGATGTGGTGTCGGTCGCTGTCCCGGCGAGTGGAGCAGGTGTCTGGAGTTGCGCACCGGCTAAAGTCACATTTGCGGCGAGTTGAGTCGCACCGGCATAAATGCTGGGAGCGAGGTTACTCAAGCTGTAGTTGGCGTACTGGTTGGCTCCGTAACCATTGGAGTTGTAGGCATAGCCATTGTTATAGCCTGATGACCCATATCCCCAGTTGTTACACGTCCCTTGACCGCCGTAGCCATATCCACTCCCGTAGCCGCCACCATAACCTCCGCCATATCCACCGTAACCACCACCGTATCCGCCATACCCACCGTAACCGCCGAGGCCATAGCCACCGTATCCACCATAGCCGCCGAATCCGTACAGCAAGGAGGAGAGCAGGCCACCTCTAAATCCGAGTCCGTATCCGAAGAACGGCAACCCGTATCCGTAGCGACCGTATCCGAATAACCCGCGGCCATAACCATATCCAAACAGCCCGCGACCATAACCGAACCCTCGGCCGTAGCCATATCCACCATAGCCGCGACCGTATCCGCCGAGGCCGTAACCGCCTCGGCCATAACCACCAAACCCGCTCCGGCCGTAGCCGCTAGCGAAGCTGTTATTCACCCGGCTGCCGCCATTCCCCTGACCGCCAATACCTTGGCCACCATGTCGAGACGCGAACGAATTCCCGCTGGCGAGTGAAGTGTGTCCGCCAAAACGGGCTCCGTTTGCTCCGCCGATATTCGCGCTGTGCCGTCCGGCGAACGAATTGCCGCCGCCGACACCGTGTCCGCCAACAGCCCGACTGCCGCCGAGTCCGCCTGCCGCACCGCGGTGATTGGCCACGAATGAACCGCCACCCTGCCGACCGCCGGCTCCAGCCCCGAGTGAACTTCGGGATCCACCCAACCCGCTGTGCCCGAGGCCGCTGCCCCCCTGGCCACCGCGGAACGATCCGCCGTGCAGGCCACTACTCATTGCAGCCCGACCGGCACCGGCCTGACTATGGAACGAGGCGCCACCGCCATTCCCGCGGGCTCCGCCACCGGACATTCCGCCCATATGGCCACCGCCCATCGATCGGCCGCCGCCATTGAAGCCACCACCCATGTGGCCGCCGTTGAAGCCACCGCCGCCCATATGGCC
>JAKFVC010000224.1 GCA_021732415.1 Planctomycetaceae bacterium | reverse complement strand
GGGTCGGGCGGGGCGTCTCGTTCAGCCGGCTGGATGCGATTCCTGAACTCTATCACGAGTACTTCGACAAGAAGGAATCGCAGTTGTTCTCGCAGTTCCTGCCGATGGGAGCGATCTACGGGCAGCAGCAAGTCGCGGCGTTTGATATCACTCGTGAGACACCCGACAATTTCGCTTTGTTTTCCGACGAACAACAAGCGACCGACTGGGCGGCCGCCGCGGCGGCCACTCCGCCGTGGGTTCGTTTTGAGGACTGGTTGATCCGATTGGTGGAACTCGAAGGGGAACCGGAAGTGACGCCTGGGTTGGCGATACCGTGAACGGTATTTGTCAGGTGTGATTGCAAGAAATACGATCCAATTCGTGATTCGAGTCGGTGGGAGGGTGAGGCTCCTGCCGAACCGCATAGTCTGGCGAGGGCCGATAGACGCTTGCGGTTCGGCGGGAGCCTCACCCTCCCATGACGTCGAAATGGCCGTCACGGCATAGAGGCCTAATATGCAGCGCGACGAATTCATGGCTCGGGTGAAACAGGCGACCGCCGCCGGGCGAGCCTATCAAGTGGCGCTCAATCCGCTGGCGACGGCCGACCAGTCGTACGTCGGGGGTGGTGTCGATCCGATCGCGACGTTCTTAAGTGAATGGCGGCTGGTCGGTGGGTTTGGCGAGCGGGTTCCCAATGCTGACGCGGTGTTCGAATACCTGACTCAGGTTTTATCGAAGCATACAGTCCGGAAGACGCTGCTGTGGCGGCATCCCGTGCTCGAAAGTCTGGGGATCGCCCACTGGCTGCAGAATCGCGGGATTGAAGTCCTGCACTGGGATGATATCGAGCGGATGGCTGCCAGTGAGCGTCGTGAGCCCACCTTTGCGGCCGATTTCGGGATCACGGGAGTCGACTGGGCGGTGGCCGAAACCGGGTCGCTCGCTGTGTGTGCTCGCGCTGGCGGGCGAGGCCGTTCGGTGAGCCTGTTGCCGCCGCTACATGCTGCGATTTTGACGCCGTCTCAGATCGTGCCCGATTTGTTCGATCTCTTCCGCGAACTGGGTGTTGAGCACGAGGAGCAGGGCCTGCCTTCGAATGTCACTTTGATTACTGGCCCCAGTAAGACGGGTGATATTCAACTCAAGCTGACCACCGGCGTGCATGGTCCCGGTGAGGTGCATGCCATTGTTGTCGAAGGCCTTTAGGGCCATCGACAACAATCGAGAGTAGAGGGGGGAAAGTAGAGAGTTGAGTTTCAGAATTCGACTTGTGAGTTTCTCATCAGTCCCTTTCATGCCGCTTAAATCAGGGGTTATGGGATGAATATAACTTGCTGAAGCTGTGCGGCGACTGATGACCATCTGGCAGTCGATTTTCGCGGAAACGTCTTGAAACTGTCTGGTTCGTCATCCGGCACACCGATTGCGTACTAGACTTTTAAGAAGCTCGGAAGCTGCCACAAATTGGATAGTCTGGGTTGTTGCGGGGTCTTTTCCTGCAAGCTCGGACAAAGGCAGGCTAATTGGCGAAAAGCCTTGTGAGAGGCGTGGTTCTGACAAGCCCGTATTGCCTGAATTGTCGAGAAAAGTTAGGCTTTCCGTAGAGACAGGCTAATTGTCATTCTCCACACGTCCAGTTCAGTCCGCAGATTGCTGTATTGAATCTCCAGAATTCGTCGGAAAGTGCGGACTGCTATCAACTTGGCGGGTGAGTGTTCAGCCAGTCAGTTCAGTGAAATTTGTTTTGGTTCGCAGTCGGAGGTTGGTAGAATCAGTCGGTAAATCCGAACTCACCGTTGCCGCTGGAACTTTCGGCGGCCTGAAGTCGGTCTTAGTCGGCTGATGTCCGTTTTCTGACAGGCTTTTTGGGCCCCCAGTCTGAGTCCTGTCAGATTGGCAGACAGTCCTCAGACCACGGATGGATCGATCAGCAATCACGGCAGGTGGAAGCCAGCAGTCCTGTATTTATCTGTTTTTAAAGAACTCCCAAAGCGGCGTTCCAGTCGCGCTCAGTTTGATCAATGTGGGGTCATCATGAATGTATCGTGGCAGGGAACAATGGCGGCGGCAGCCGGTGTGGGATTGATCGCGTTCGCATCGGTCGCATCGACCCAGGAGCCGATTGCTCCGCGGGCGGTCGCTCAGACGGGCTCGCGAGCCGTCGCGCAGGCTCAGGCAGATGTCATTCATGTGAATTCCTGCCACGTGATCCTGATCGATAAAGTGACCGTCGCCGCAGCCCGCGGTGGAGTGCTGGCGATCGTGAAGCCTGAAGAAGGTTTCGAAGTCAAGTTGGACGAACAGATTGCCAAGATCAAGGATGAAGTCGCTGCGGCCCAGTTTGCGACGGCCCAGAAGACTTTTGAAAACGATATTGAGATCCGCTTCGGACAGAAGAGCGCCGAACTGGCTCTGGTGGAATTTCAGCGGGCCATGACGGCAAATTTAGCCGTCCCCGGGACTTTCCCTGATATTGAAATCAAGCGTTTGAAACTCGCCTGGGAACGGGCCGTGTTGCAAACGGAAAATGCCGAAAAAGAGCATGACATTGCCGGCAGTAAACGCGATGAAGCGGGCGAACTCCTGCAGACCCACGTGGTTGAGTCGCCGCTGGCCGGACTGGTCACCAAGGTTTACAAGCGATCGGGCGAAGCCGTTCGTGAAGGGGACCCGATTGTTGACGTCGTGAATAGCGACCGCATGCGAGTTTCGGGTTATGTGCCGTTCAAGGACATCAGCCGGCTGCGTCTGGGTGACAAGGTCCTGGTGAAGCTGGATATTCCCGATGTGGAAGTCCCCGAAGAAGACCAGCACTTCGAAGGCCGGATTACATTTATCTCGGTCGCCGTGCAAAAGGTGAAGCCCGAAGTTCAAGTCTTCGCGGAAGTCATCAACCGTGATGGAATCCTGCGTGACGGTGCTGTCGCCAGGATGGTTGTCTATCCGGGTAAGCCGTTTGCGCCCCCCAATGCCACGACGAAGCGTGAGTTTCCTCGACGCCCGAAGGGCGAAGAGTAATTTCAATTGAGGTTTGTGTGTCAGAAACGGTGTGAGGGTATGAGTGTGTGAGAGTAACGGAGTAACAGGCTGATAACAGTCTTGCCACTCATACGCTCACACTCTGGCACCCCTCACACCATTGACTTCGCGCAAGCCTGAAATCTAAGCAATATAAAAATCGAATAAGCGAGATCTCTGTGCCGGTGGCGATCGATTGATAGGGAGTAGCGATCGGTTGTCATCATCGTAAGGCCAGTGAAATCTCACAGCGTGGGCTGAACTCCGCCCGTTCCGCTTGTTGTCACCCTCTGCTTGCCCCCTCGCATGAGTACTGCTTCCAATTCGGTCAATCCGGCGTCGATGCAGACCTCCACGCAGCGGGCCGTTCCGCTGCAGGCGCGGGCGGATCTGTCGGTGCGGGCCATCCACTACATGGGGGCCAACTACTGGGTCGTGAAAGATCCAGTCGCATTGAAATACTTCCGGTTTCAGCCGGAACAGTACAAGATCCTGCAACTGCTGGACGGCGTGCGGAATCTCGAACAGATCCGCGATGAATTCCACAAGGAATTCCCCACCGTTCGCCTGACGGTCCAGGACGTCCAGAACTTGATTACCGACCTGCACCGGACGGGGCTGGTCTACAGTAATCGCATGGGGCAGGGGGCCGCGCTGGTCAAGCGCGACCGCGAAAACAAGCGCAAGAAGATGTGGCAGACGCTCAAGAACGTCATGTACTTGCGCCTGCCTGGCTGGGATCCGGAACGGACTCTGACGGCCATCCACCCATACTTCAAATGGTTGTACTCGTGGTGGGGTGTCGCGTTCTGGTTTGCGATGGTGCTGTCAGCATCGACGTTGCTGCTGATTCACTTTCATGAGTTTCAGTCGAAGCTGCCCGGGTTCCAGCAGTTCTTCAGTTGGCCCAACATCATGTACATGTGGCTGATCCTGGGAGCCTCCAAGATCATTCACGAATTTGGCCACGGACTGACGTGTAAGCATTTCATGGGGGAATGCCATGAGATGGGCATCTTACTGCTCGTCTTTAGTCCGTGCCTCTATTGCGACGTATCCGACTCTTGGTTGCTCCAGAATAAATGGAAGCGCATCATGATCGGTGCGGCGGGTATGTATATTGAGATCCTGCTGTCCGCGTTTGCCATTTTTGGCTGGTGGTATAGCCGCGAAGGTCTGTTCAATTATCTCTGTTTGAACTTGTTCTTCGTGTCGACGGTATCGACCGTGATCTTCAACGCGAATCCGTTGATGCGGTATGACGGCTACTACATGTTGAGCGATTTCCTGGAAATCCCCAACTTGCGGCCCAAGGCTGACCGCCTGATGCGCGAGAAGTTCGCCTGGTACTGCCTGGGAATTGAAGCGCGTCCCGACCCGTTTATGCCTCAACGGGGACAGTTTTGGTTTATCCTGTTTGCGGTCGCGGCCAACATTTATAAGTGGATCGTGATGTATGGAATTCTGCTCTTCTTCTATACATTCTTAAAGCCGTATAAATTGCAGAGCATCGGGGCCACGATGGCAGTCTTCTCGGTAGGGGGCATCATCGGCGGCATTTTTTACTCCATTTACACGATGATTTCGGCGCCGAGGATCGAACCCTTGAACTACCGCAAAGTCACAATCTCGCTGATCGTGTTCGGGGCCTTGCTGTTCGCGGCGCTGAAGGTCAGCATCCCCTGGTACATCGAAGCCCCGCTGGTTGTCGAACCGCTCGACGTTAAGCACGTTTACACCAAGATTGGCGGCGTGCTGACCAAGGGCGCGCTGGTGAAACCTGGCCAGGAAGTGCGCCAGGGGCAAGTTATCGCCATTCTCTCCGATCCCGAGATGGAGATCGAAGGGAAGACCCTGGAATCGGAATTGGAGTTGGCTCGTACGGAGCTGAAAACGCAGGTGGCGGTGGATGATCAGGCCCAGGTGGAAGTGGCCCAGGAACGGGTCCGCAGCGTCGAGAAGCAGTGGAAGAAGTTTATTGAACGTAAGGAATTGTTGACCATTCAGGCTCCGACAGACGGGGTCATCATTGCCCCGCCGCGGACCCCGGAAGCCAAGCATGACGTCACCCGGACGACATTGCCCCGGTGGTTTGGCACGCCGCTGGATGGCAAGAATGTCGGCTGCACCCTGGAGCCCAAGACGCATCTGTGCAGTATTGCTCCGAACAAGCATTTCCAGGCGGTACTGATGATCGATCAGGCCGACCGGAACGACGCCAAGGTCGGTGATGCGGTCCGCGTGAAGCTCGATCACATGTCCCACGTGACGTATGTGGGACATCTCAGCGAGATCGCGGAACGCCATTCGGAATTCTGTCCGCCATCGCTGTCCAATAAATACGGTGGCGACATGGCGACAGTGCAGGACAAAGAGGGGCGTGAACGTCTCACGAGTATTGCCTATCAGGCGACAGTTCGCCTGGAGCAAGATGCCGGCCTGTTGCGGAACGGCCTGCGGGGCCGTGCCCGCGTCACCGTCGATACGCGATCCGCTGGCCAGTGGATCTGGCGTTACCTGTTGCAGACGTTCCACTTCCGGTTGTAGTTTGCCGTAGCCCGACTCTCTGAGTCGGGTGCTTCAGACAGGCGAATTGTCTGATCCCATTGGTCCTATAAGTCCCATCCGTCCCATAAGTCCCATTAAATTCATGGGACAAATGGGACAAATGGGACTTATGAGACGGATGGGACTTATGGGAATATACCCGACTCAGAGAATCGGGCTACGTTAGCCGAAGTACGCCACTGCGTTCCGGAACAACTGCAAGCCCGCGCCTTCTTCTGGCAGATCCATTCGCGTCCAGTTGGGATGCTGGGTTCTGAAGAGGAAACGCTCCGGATGGGGCATCAAGCCCAGGATGCGGCCGGTGGGATCACTGATGCCCGCCAGGTTGGCGATGGAGCCGTTGGGGTTCTCCGGGAAGCTGAGTTCAACAGAGCTGGGGTCGGCATCTGTCGCTCCACGCTTGCTGTAGCACAAGGCGAATTGGCCGTGCTGCTTCCATTGCGACAACACGCTGGGGTCGCGGACGACAATCCGGCCCTCGGCATGGGCAATCGGGAGGTCGAGTGACTCGATCCCGCGGAGGAATACGTTCTGGCTGCCGGCGGTTCGCAAATGAACCCAGCGGGCGGTGTATTTGCCGTTGTGATTCCACGTCAGTGTGGCCGAGGCTGGCGGTTGATTCGCCTCCAGGCTCGCCACCTGACCGTTCGGCAGGACTCCCGCTTTCAGGAGCGCTTGGAAGCCGTTGCAGATCCCCAGGCAGAGCTTATCTGACTGCAGGAATTCACCAAGAACTCCTGCCAGACGGTTCCGCAACTGGCTGGCGAAGATGACGCCCGAGCCGATGTCGTCGCCGTAACTGAACCCGCCGGGGACGCACAGGATCTGATAGTCGAGCAGTCGCTGAGGTTGTTCCAGCAGCCGAAACAGATGGATGCGTTCGGCCTGGGCGCCGCAGAGTTCAAAGGCATGAGCCGTTTCATGATCACAATTGGTGCCCGGGGCACGCAGGACAGCAACGCGAGGAGTCGGCATGAGACGTAGTTTTCACGTGTGAAAGAGGCAACTTTGGTACGGAATCCGCCTCGAATGTAACGCTCGGGGAGTTCCCCGGCAATCGTATCGGAGGGCGGAAATCAGGCGTCCGGTTGGTCAAAACGGGACAATTCGGCGTCCCGAGGCCTCTTTTCCCGTGTGGAACCGCTGGTGGCGGGGGGATCTCGGTTCATTCGACTGGCCGGGGCGTGTATGATGTCGGTTTGGATTTGACAAAGGCGACAAGGGTGTTTCAGTCATGTTTGTGGATCGAGTGACAATTTACGTTAAGGGCGGCGACGGTGGCGACGGTGCGATGAGTTTCCGCCGCGAGTTCAAGATTGCCAAGGGGGGGCCGAATGGCGGCGACGGCGGACACGGCGGCAACGTGGTCTTGATCGCGGCCAACAATGTCGACAGTCTGGCGGCTCTGACGGGTCAGAAACACTGGCGTGCGGAGCGCGGTGCAAACGGCACCGGTGCGGACAAGCACGGCAAAGATGGCCACAGCATGGTGATCTACGTGCCGATCGGCACTATCGTCCGCGACGTGGAGCGGGGCCATATCCTGAAGGATCTCGATCACGACGGGGATTCGCTGATTGCGGCCAAAGGTGGCAAGGGCGGATATGGGAATACCCATTTCAAGAGCTCGACGAATCGTGCTCCTCGCGAATTCGAACGCGGGTACCTCGGCGAAGACCGGCACATTGCGCTGGAGCTGAAGTTGATTGCGGACGTCGGGCTGGTCGGTAAGCCCAATGCGGGCAAGTCGACGCTGCTCAGCCGATTGTCTCGCGCCCATCCGGAAATTGCCGACTATCCCTTCACGACCAAATATCCCAACTTGGGAATCGTGCAGTCAGGTTACGAATCGCAGTTCGTGATGGCTGATATTCCTGGTTTGATCGAGGGGGCTCACGCCGGAGCCGGCCTGGGCCACGAGTTCCTGAAGCACGTGGAACGCACGCGCGTCTTCGTCCACCTGGTTGAACCCGATCCCGCTGATCAGTCTGACCCGATCAAGAATTACGTTTCGATTCGCGAAGAACTGCGACTCTACAATGA
Source organism: Planctomycetaceae bacterium (assembly GCA_021732415.1). Classification (GTDB taxonomy): domain Bacteria; phylum Planctomycetota; class Planctomycetia; order Planctomycetales; family Planctomycetaceae; genus JAKFVC01. The sequence goes on along the minus strand of JAKFVC010000224.1, from coordinate 7,867 downwards.
AGAGTTGCTGAATCGTCCGGAGATCATTGTCGTGACCAAGTCCGAACTGCCGGGCTCGGCCGAGGTGGCGGAAAAACTGCGAGCCGAAGTGAACCGGCCGGTCTTCAACATCTCTGCCGTGACCGGCAAGGGATTGCCAGAATTGGTGCGGCTGTTGTCGCAGAATCTGGAGCAGCTACGAGAGGCTGAAGCCGCTCAAAAGGCAGCTCAGGCTGTCGCCCAGAAAGCCGCGGAGCTGGCGGCAGTTGACGCGGCTGCGGTGGCGCCAATTCCGGTGGTTTAGAGGGCCGCGTATCGTAGGACGGGTCTCCAGGCCCGTCTGAGCCTGTAACCAGGGATTTTACGAACAATCAGGCCTCGCGAGCTTCGCGCAGCGCCCGGTTCAGTTGTCTGGAAATCGTTGAGTTACACGGGCCTTTCTGCTGAACGCAATGCGTGCGCTGCGCGAAGATCGCGAGGGATTGACCTTGTATCGGGTCGATTGTTACGGGTTCAGACGGGCGCCTGGAGACCCGTCCTACGGAGCTTCAGCTTTCGCTACGGCGGAAACAGACCAGGCAGATGTCATCGCTTTGAGCTCGGCCGGCACAGAATTTGTCGACGTCCGAGACCAGGGCTTCGCCGAGATGTTCGACTGAGCCGCTTTGGTTTTGCAGGAAGTCGACAATGCGTTTGAACGAGTAGATGTCGTTGGTGGGATTCATCGCCTCAGTCAGACCGTCCGTCAGCAGGAACAGACTCTCGCCGGGCTGCAGGATGAGTTCGGTCTGTTCATACACGCAATCGCCGGAAACGCCCAGCGGCAGACCGGAATCGTGACCGTGAATGGCTTCGGTCGTGCCGTCGGCATGGCGCAGCAACGGGGGCAGGTGGCCGGCATTGACGATCGACACTTGAGCGGTTTTCGGATCGAGCACTGCCAGGACGAAGGTAATGAAGCGATGTCCGAGACCACTTAAGGAAATGCTGGCATTCAAATCGGTGACCGCACTGGCGGCACAAGGGGAAGTGAGCAGACTGTAGCGGGTCATCGAATACAGCCGCGCCATCAAAAGGGCTGCTGGAATACCCTTGCCGGCGACATCACCCAGGCAAACTCCCAGTTTCCCGTCGGGCAGCTTGATGTAGTCGAAGAAATCACCGCCGACGTGTTGTGCGGGCTCATAGAAGTCATAGAACTGGAAGGGCGCCAGATTGGGACGCTCGGTCGGTAAGAACCCCATCTGCACCGAGTTGGCGAACTCCAGATCGCGTTCCAAGTCGCGCTGGGCGAGAGCCTGCTTGTGGAGGTTCACATTGTCGATCGCCAGCGAGGCCTGATTGGACAGGCAGACCAGCAATTCCAGGTCTTCCGTGATGAACCGCCCCTCGATGTTGGCGGTGTCGATCTGAATAATGCCCAGTAGTTGGCCGGTCGCAGACATCAGCGGCGCACACATGACCGACCGGATCCGCAAATTGGCCACGCTTTCTGCCGTGCTGAACCGTTCATCTTCGAGAACGTCTTCGCTCAAGACGATCTGCTTGTGCCGCAACGCATACTTGATGATCGTGGTACTGAGGGGTGGTGAGATCGCCGATTCGTCGTCTCGCAGCCGAATTCCGCGGATTTGAAGTTGGTTCTTTTCCAAGTCATTCAATAGTAAAACGGCCCGATCAGCGAGCGGGAATGCTCGCATCAGACAGTCGAGCAATTTCGGCAGCAGGTGCTCAATGGTGAGCAGCTGGCTGAGATTGGAGCTAAGATCAATCAGCGCCTTCAGCTTGGCTTCGGGATTGGCCAGCAGTCGGAGATAACCGCCAGTCGACAGGCTGTAGCTGGAGAGAATCGACGCCTTATCGATGACCCCCTCACCATTCACGACTGCGGGAATCTGCGTCCCTTTCTGAGATGGGACGGACACAATCTCGGGCAGGTTGCCTTCGCCTTCATCGACTTGCAGGCCCATCGAAAAGACGGCTGAACCTGAGTCAGTGCTATCCTTGGCCGTGCTGCCGGTGGAGGAGCCGCTGGTTTGAAAAAGAAAAACAACATCGCAAATCCCGATGCGATCGTTGTCCTGAAGTTGCGTTTTCCGCTCCAGCTTCTGTTCGTTCAAATAAGTTGAGTTGCGACTGCGCATATCCTCAATGTAGTAAGTCCCGTGGCTTTCGAGGATTCGGGCGTGATTGCGGCTGACGGCCCCATTGTCAAGGAGAATGTCGCATCCCTGCTGGCGGCCGATGACAGTCTCGGCGCGTCCCAACTCCCATTGTTCGCCCCGTTGACTCCCCTCGATCATGGTCAGCATGGCCACAGTTTCCCTCGCTTCGACGATCGATCCCGTTTCAAACTGGACGGCTGGCTACTTTGCATGCAATCTGATGAATGCCGTCCGGAGTGTTACCTGAATCGATGGCAAATTGTTCGACACAATTTCCGAAATCTGAAACCTTTACGCACGGTTCATCATCGGAAGATTGAATCGATGAGTTGTGATGCACTTTGGGGTGAGTTACGGCTGCGGGTTTTGTCTTTAATTCATAGCTGCCGCGTTTGTTTAGGCAGATACGATTGGCTACTTTCAGCAACAAGCATGCCTTCGGATACGAAAATCGTCAATATGCCGTGGGCGGGAATCGTGAGCCTTGCGACAAATCTCACAAGGTCCGTGACTTCCGTAAGACCAAAGGGGCGACGGCGACCTCAGGGTTTACCCTTAGCGATCTTCGAAGATCTTTTTCAGCTTCTCATCCATCCCCTGATTGAGGTGCGACTGATTGGACTGGAGCGTCGCACGGCCAATCTCCAGCAGGCGTTCCGGCAATTTCCGGAGTGACTCGGCTTTTTCAGCCAGCAACTGCTGCGATTGCGCATACTGTTTTTGCTGATTTAAGATGATGGCCTGGCCGAGCCAACCAGACATTTGCCACTGCGGGTTGATCTCACCGTAGGCCACCAGTCGATCAAAGTATTTTTGCGCGTCTTGTGGCCGGTTTTCGGCAACATTGAGCAAACCCAGTTCAATCAGGGCCAGCGGAGTATAAATCCCGTCGTCAGGAAAGTTTCGAGCGACCGCTTCCCACGCTGCCGGATTCGTGCGTAAAGTCGACGCGAGAAACCATTGTTCGCGCGCAGTTTCCTTGCGGGGAATGTCATCCAGCGTTGGCTGAGCGTTGGCGGCCCGAACCTGGGCCTGCAGTGGATTGATCGGCCGTTGCAGCCAACCGATCCCCGCAAAGCACGCCAGCACCAGCAGGCACGTGACCACCAGCCGCACCAGTTGTTGCCGTAGTGGAAGATCTGCCAGGCTGATGGCAAATTGAACCGGGTTGCGAAAAATTCGTCCCATGCGGGCCAGCAGCGGACCCGAGGCCACCGCAACTGGCGGGCGCTCATCGAGTGGCTTGATGTCGTTCCCCTGGAATTTCTCCTGCGAGACGCGCTTCAAGTCCTTGATCACCGCCGCACCGGTTTGATAGCGTTGGTCGGGATCTTTTTCCATCAGCTTATGGATGATGCGGCACAGCAGTGGCGGCAGATCAGGCCGGAGTTTTTCCAGCGGACTGGCCGTGTCTCGCAAGTGCTGCAAGGCGATACTGATGGCGTTCTCACCGCGAAACGGTGGTTGTCCCGACAACATGTGGTAGCACGTGACGCCAAACGAATACAGGTCGCTCCGTTGGTCAACACTGCGGCCGTTGACTTGTTCCGGGCTCATGTACAGGGGCGTGCCCATCGTAGTACCAAGCTGCGTCAACTGCTGAGAATCGGCCGCCTGGCTCCGTTTCGCGAGCCCAAAATCGGCCACTTTGACTTCGCCCTTGCGGGCCAGCATGATGTTTTCCGGCTTGATGTCGCGATGCACAATCCCCGCCTGCCCTGCCGCTTGGAGAGCAGCAGCGACCTGCCGCATGATGTGGACCGCAACCTGCAGATCGGGCGGACCTTTGCGCGTCAGATATTCGCGCAAATTCTGCCCATTGACGTATTCCTGAGCGATATAGAACCGCCCGTCCGCTTCGCCCACGGTATAGACTTGGACGATATTGGGATGGTTCAAACCCGCGACCGCCAGTGCCTCCTTCTGAAACCGCTGTCGCAGGCTTTCATCCAGCATGAGCTCGGGACGCAGGACTTTGATCGCCACGTGCCGTTTCAACAGCGTTTGTTCGGCGAGGTAAACTTCGGACATCCCGCCCCGTCCCAGGCGGCGCAGCAGACGGAACTCGCCCAGCGTGATTTCCTCGGTGAGCGTAAAGTCAGTCCCGGAAAGAGCGATGTTGGGAACGGTACTCGACACATCGGAGCGTTTCGTGGGCGACTTGGGGTCGGAACCACCCACCGGCATGTACTGAGTCGCGTCGTGACCAGTAGTGCCATCATCTGGTGGCTGAGGATCCGGCGCCATGATTCTCGTCTTCCGTCCATTCTCGATGCAGTTTGGCCCGCACCGGCCGATGCAGTCGGAGATGCGTTGCTACAGAGTACCCTATCATACGTAGAAACGTAACGACACGCCAATCGGGAACAAGCGCGTCGAAGTTTACCAGAGTTGCCAGGAGCGCCAGCATCGCTCCCCCGTGGCAGACGCTGCCAGCGTCTGCGTTCCGACGCTAGGCCGTGTTTGGTGAATCATCCGCGAGGAGATTTCACCACGGAGACACGGAGAACACAGAGATTTATGAAGAGGTTTTTTAGCCACAGAAGGACACAGAAGAAACACAGAAATTGGGAATAGAATTCGTCTTCTAATTCTGTGTCCTTCTGTGGCAAAAAAACCTCCTGGCAGCGGCCGCGCTCTAACTCATTGAATTCATTCGATCCAGCAACTCGCACCAGGCACGGAGACCCACTTCCGGTGAATGTCGAGCTCTCCACGCGATCTGGCTTTGAGCGTGCATCTGTTTCAGGACGTTTTCCTTGGACAATTCGGCCGCCACGGGCTGAAAACCGTCGGGTTGAGCGGGATCGACGCTGAACCCACAGCGAAATAAATCCAGCGTTTCGCTGACGTTGGATCCATGCGGACCGATGTAAATGATGGGCTTCCCGGCTGCCAGCCAGGCGTGCATTTTGCTGGGGGACATCAGCCCGAGGCAACTGGGTTCCAAGGCGACCAGCCCAAAATCGGCCCAGTGCAGCAGGGCCGAGAATTCGGCCGCGGGCAAATAGGGCCAGAATTTGACACACTTCCAGCCTTCACGCTGGACGAGTTCCCGCAACTCCGTGGTGCGATCTCCTTCGCCCACAAACAGGAAGCAGAAATCAGTCTGAGTGGGATGTTCTCGGAGATAGTTCCAGACAGGCGTCAAGTCGTGTCCTCGTCCCAGGTTCCCGGTATAGGCGATCCGATACCGATATCCTTCTGCAATTTGCCGCAATTCGTCTGGTAAGGAGACGCCCGCAATCGCGGCCGGGGCCAGGTCCCAATTGGGGATCAGCGTGATGTGTTGAATGCCTTGCTGTCGCAATCGATCCGCCATCGCTCCATCCAGGACGACCGCATGCGCGATCCGCCGGCCGCTCCAACGAGCGATGCCTTGCAGTAATCGATAAGTCCACGATGTCGGTCGCCATAATCCCGTTCCCGCCAGGCTTTCGGGATAGGTGTCTTGATTCCACAAGATGATTTTGGGGCGCCGCCAGGAGAAGACCGCGCGGACTGCGAACAGTGTGTGTAGAAACGGGGGCGTGGTCTGTACGACGACGACCTCCGGCAGACGTCGCCACAGCACGAACCAGGCGACTTTGATGTAAAACGTCAGCCAGGTCCGGAGCTTGCTCCGCAGGCTGCTGCCCGCGGACGCACACCGAAAGCGATGGATCTTTCCCTGGAATGGAACATCGGTCTGGGCGAAGTCGGTCCGGTAATCTGCGGTCCCGGTCAGGACCTCCACCCGCCAGCCGTGGCGCAGCAATTCATCCGCCAGACTGGCCAGCAACACCCCCGTTGGTGCGGCGCCCGGTCCGAAGAACAAGTTGACGAGCCAGATGTCTTGGGCGCGAGTGCGTTCAGAATCCATACTGGAACGGGTTACTATTTCAGAATGCCGTCGTCAATGGGTAGAGCGGTTTCAGTTAACGTACGCGCTATCGAAAGGGTGTGAGAGTATGAGTGTGTGAGAGTAACGGGGTGACATGGCAGCCCGATCTCGGCAAGGCTAACTCCCTGATACTCCATCACCCTCAGCCGTGTTTGGTGAATCATCCGCGAGGAGATTTCACCACGGAGACACGGAGAACACAGAGATTTAAGAAGAAGGTTTTTTTTGCCACAGAACGACACAGAAGAAACACAGAATCAGAAGACGAATCTGTTCCAGAGTTCTGTGCTTCATCCGTGTCCTTCTGTGGCTAAAAAACCTCCTGTGAAATCTATTCTCCGTATTCCGTAGAGTCATTTGATCGTCGGAAACAGATCGATCTCTGGCCAGGCCTTGATGCCATTCATCGTCGCATGAATGGGTTCGTCAATTGCGGCCGCAGGTAACTTGTTGTCATAAAGTTGAGTGGAATTGAACATGATGACCCAGTTGACCTCATCGTCGCGGTGAACCATCAGCCCCGAGACCCCATCGAAGGAAGCCTCGTGCCAGTAGTGGGCGCGATCAGTTCCTTGGAGTAGCTGGATGCGCCACCCATATCCATAGAAATTCGGCTTCGGCTTTCCATCCGATTCGAATCCCGCCGACCCGGTCGGGCGGCTATTCAAGAACAGCTTTCGGGTCGCCGGCTCCAGCAAAGGTGTCTGCGCCGAGGCATCCAGAGCCGCCATAAATCGGGCGAGATTCGGAGCCGACAACAGCCAGCCCCCGTTGGCATCCATCGCTTCGATGCACCAGCAACCGTAAGGGGTCGGCACGCTTTCATTGAGATTCAGGGCAAAAACCGACCTCCCCCGCTTATCTCCATCGTAATATCGGACTTCGCCTGGCGCGCGGCCCGGCAAAAGCGTCTTGGCCAGCCTGGCTGTTTTGATCCCGATCGGCTCGAAGACGTGCTCCTGCACGTATTTTTCGTAGGTCTGCCCCGACGCCTGCTCGATTATCCGTCCGAGCAGCACGTAGCCGAAGTTGGAGTAAGCGTAACGGTCCCCTGCCGGAAAATCAGGTTTCCTGGTGCCCATAAACCGAATGACGTGTTTCGCAGAAGCAGGTGGGGGAACCTTCAGTGCTTCCGCAATCGGAACCGAGCGAAACATCGGATCGAACTTGGCTTTGACGGTGTCCCACCCACCCGTGTGCTGCAGACAATGTCTGATGGTGATCTTGCTCCAGGGATGATTCTTCCGCTTAGCCCCCGGCACCGCGTCCGTGAGGTGCATCAGGATCGGGTCATCCAGTTTGAGCTTGCCTTGTTCCATCAACTTCAGGATCGCCACCGCCGTGATCGGTTTGGAATTACTCGCCGTACGAAAAAGCGAATCGGGTTGGACCTCCTCTTTTTTTCCGAGGTCCGCGTAGCCACAGCCTCGAGCATAAATCAATTTCCCGCGACGCGTGACAGCGAACGAAGCGCCTGGAATCAACTTCTCATCGACGTACGCCGTCAGCAGTCGATCAAACGCGACCAATTCGGGAACTGCCGTGCCAGTCAATGGAGGATCCGCATAGCAGGTCGCGGCGCAGATCAGAACCGTTAGAAGCCCAGTAACTCTGATCCAGCGGTAGGGCTTGGCAAACATGGCCGTGGCTCGCTTCGGGCTTGGTAGAACGGACGGATGATTGTTCAGTTTCGTCTAGCTAAGTCGGTTTTCGAGAGATTTACAAGTCTGAGTGGCCGCGTTCGCCAGAACGCCAGAACGTGGGTGATCACAACTCTGTTTTTCAAAAACTGCTGAATCGTCGGGGGAAACTGCTCCCCTCGCCCTGGTACTCCGGGGAG
>JAKFVC010000165.1 GCA_021732415.1 Planctomycetaceae bacterium | reverse complement strand
AGGCAACCAAGACGATACCCGCAAAGCCCCTCACCCCCGGCCCCTCTCCCCGGAGTACCAGGGCGAGGGGAGCGGGATTCTAAAAAACTGTCGCGGGGAATAGATTGCCCACGATATAGCAACCACACTGGATTCATCCAGATTTGGACCGAGTTAATTGACCGCATCCGCGCTTCGCGGGACAATAGAGGGATGCGACCGGTCTTAGCCAGCCCCGCATGCCAGGGGTGGGCGATGCGACTTCGTCCCGCGCTCTGGGAATGTGGCTCTGACTCACGTGCCGATCCGACAACTCCTCAAGCCGCCATTCGCGGAATCCACTGACCATGTCAGACCCTTTACTGGAAATCAGGCCCTCGCGAGTGCGCCCCATTTCGGGGTTGCTGATGTTGATGGCCGGGTTCGCCCTCGGACTGCTGTACCTGAAAGGCTACACGTTCCTGGCGCCAGGCAGTCTAAAGTTACGTCTCTTGCACGTCACTGCGGCTATGGGATTGTTTCTGTGGGGTGCAAAAACGGTGTTCCTGGGCCGTCGGCGTCGGCAGACAAATCTCTTGTTTGCACGCCTGATGCCGTACCGGATCGAAGTCACCCGTGAAGGCTGGTTGTACTTCATCATCATGGTGACGGTTCTGGTCGGTGCCTTGCTCGGCAAGCATAATATGCTGTTGCTGGTATTTGGTTTGCTGGCCGGCCCGTTTGTGCTGAATGGGCATATTGCGCTGACGATGCTCACCCGCAACCAGGTGATCCGGACTTTGCCCCCGCGCGTCATGCAGGGGGAATGGTTTGCCGTGGATATCTCGCTCTCCAATCGGCGGTGGCTGATCGGTTCCTGGATGCTGGTCATCGAAGATCACTGGCACCATGATTCTGAACATCTCTTCCCAATCATCGTCTTTACCCGCGTCGGTCCGAGTCAGGAACGGACTGGTCGTTATCAGCTCCGGCTCTTGCCGCGTGGCCGGCATGTGTGTGGTCCCGTGCGGTTGCTGACCCGCTTTCCGCTGGGACTGGTGGAACGGTCGTACGTCATGCAATGCCCGGGCGAACTGCTGGTCTATCCGCGAATTGGGCGGTTGACTTCACTCTGGTACCGCGAACAACTCAATGCGGATGAACTGGTGCAGAATAGTCGTCCCAGGGTGGGTGCCTTCGAGGATGAATTTCATCGACTGCGCGAGTACCGGCAAGGTGATAGCCTGCGTGCCATTCACTGGCGCACGACGGCGCGTCGCAATCAGTTGATGGTTCGCGAAAACCACCAGATGCGGGATCTCGACCTGGCTCTGGTGCTGGACCTCTGGCTGCCGGCCCACCCCACAGCAGCCGATCTGGCGAACGTCGAACTGGCACTCAGCTTCGCCGCGACGGTCAGTGTCGAGCACTGCCAGAAAAGCCGTGAGTCGAGCCTGTTTATCGGGATTGCCGGGCAGCATGCCCGCTGGTGGTGTGGCGCTGCCGGACCGCAAACGATGCCCCAACTGCTGGATGAATTTGCCATCGCCGAGGGGAGCTCAACAGGAGCCCTGGGCGAAGTGGTCGAAGCGTGTTTTCAGATGCGTTCGTCACACGTCAATCGCGTTCTGATCACCACCCGGAATCAGCGACAGCCCGCCAGCAAGCTGCTGCACGACGTGCAATCCGACAGCCAGCATCGCGGCATGCCGCTACGGCTGGTGGTCGCACATCCCGAGGATTTAGAGCGATTTTTTGATAACTCCGACGATAGCGGGCAGGCTGCTTACATGATGCGGCCCGGATTGGCGCCCAGTGGTGCCGCAACCTAGTTAAATCGTTCGACGAAGAACGCAACACAAAACCCAACACAATATGACTGCAGGTGAGCCGGGTGCCGTAAGGCCCCGGACAACTAAGTAGGAACACAGAAATAACGATGCAGGCGAGCCCGGCGGCGTAACGGGCTGTTGATTTAATCGGCATGTAAACATAATTGCAGTATATTTAATGTGAACGGTGATCCGGTTTAAGCGTTCAAACCTATGTTCAACGGGTAGCAACTGCCGCGAAAACGAAAATACGCGATTGGGACTTGATTAAATCAACTAGCCGGTAAGCCCCGGGATTCTTTCGATACAGATTTGGAAACACAGAGACACAGAGAACACAGAGTAGTTGCATTTCTCTGTGTTCTCTGTGCCTCTGTGTTTCCAAAATAACGCTGAAGAATCCGGGGGGCTTACGCCGCCGGGCTCACCAAATGATTTTAGATTGCGTGACTCGCGGCGCAACGTGGAACGTGGGATAGGGAACCCCGTATGGATCTCGCGGCAGCTTTCTACATGAGCGTCTACGGCCTGGCGGCACTGTCGGGAGGCATCCTGGCCTGGGCCGAACAGGCACCGTCCGTCACGGCCTTCACGCCTCCCATTGCCGTGATCGCCTTGCTATTGAATGAGCGTTTCCGCGTCGTGAGATTGGACGGACTCTGGATCGCAGGCGTCGGGTTACTCGCGTTTATCTATCCGACCGTTGAATTCTACAACGGACGAGAAGAAGTGCGGCTTCTGGCGGGAGCCCACCTGTTGGCAATTCTGCAGTGGGTGTTGATGTTTTATAACAAGTCGGCTCATCAATATTGGTGGATCTGCGCGCTGAGCTGCCTGCAAATTGCGTTGGCCGCGTTACTGACCAATTCGCCCTTGTTTGGGTTGCTGATCCTGATTTATATGTTCCTGGCGTTGTGGACGCTGTCCGTGTTCACGTTGCTGTTGGCGCGCTTGCGCTATGGGCATGGAAATGAAGCGGGCGAGCAGGGCTCTCTCTGGGTGTGGCCACGGCTGGGAAAAGAGGACAATGACACTCAGAATTTCGTGTGGGGTATGGTCGCCCGCGCACTCGGTTTACCCAGGGGCGCCGGCCGGCAGTTCGTTGCAACTGTCGTTCCTCCGCCGCAGGCCGAGCCGACCCACGCGACCATGTCGGGCAGTGAATTTCACAATGCGTTCCAGGGAGAGGCCCATGAAGCTGACCTGAATTGGCGATTTGTATTCGGGGTGTGTGGTCTCTCTGCGGCCGCCTTGTTCCTGGGAGTCATTTTCTTTCTGCTGACGCCTCGTCTCTGGATGGGTGCCGGAAATCCGTTCCAGGATACAAGCTTGATCGGGGGTGCGCCGGTCACCGGGTTTTCTGAGAAGGTCCAGCTCCGTGACTTTGGCCGGATCTTAGAGAGCTCGGCCCCCGTGCTGGAGCTCGCGCTGTTCGATGATCAAGCGAATAAGCCGCTGCCATTGTACGACTATCTGCAGCGAATCGGGCAAACCGAGCCGCTGTTGCGGGGATCGATTCTGTCGATCTATCAGGATGGTGAATGGTTTCCAGCTCAGTCGGGTCAGACGATTAAGTTCAACGCCGGCCCCATCACGTTCGGTAAACGTACCGAGAAACGCTATATCCGCCAGACAGTTCGTTTGGAACCCAACGCATCACGCACGGTCTTCTCGCTGGTTGATCCCGAATATGGCTGGGTTGAAGATCAAGCGGGCGAAATCCGAGTTTTTACCGACACACGGACATTGAGCATACAAATGCAGACGGGTGGTATCCGGGGAGCGGTCCGTTATCACCTGCTGACTCCGGAACGAACAGGCAATCCCCAGCCGCCCCGCTACAAGATTACGCCGGAAGAAAAGCCTGTGCCGAGACTCGGATTCCCCGGGGAGCGCGGGATGGGCCGGCCTGGTGGTCGCATGGGAATGGGAATGGGACGACCACCAAACACCTATCTGGGCATTCCTGGTGGCCTGCCATACACCCATGAAATTGCCCAGATGCTGCAGAACCAAACGCGGGCTAAGACGCTTCCCGACCAGCCCACGCAAACCCAGGTGGCAGACACGATCGTCTCTTATTTGCGGGATTCTGGTGTTTATCAGTACTCGCTGGACCAGACCCGGATCGATCCGAGCATGGATCCGATTGAGGATTTCTTGAAGAACCGCAAGACCGGCCACTGCCAGTATTTCGCCACCAGCCTGGCGTTGCTGCTGCGTGCGCTCGGCATTCAATCCCGCGTCGTCACGGGATTCAAAGGAGGGATCGAGACACCGGAACTGGGACTGCTGGAAGTTCAACAACGACACGCCCACGCCTGGGTTGAAGCCAAGCTCGACGATGTCTGGGTGACGCTGGACGCCACACCATCGGTCGCGCGTGAAGAATCGGTCGCCGCGGTGGGCGAGAGGGTTCGCTGGTACCATACGTTCTTCTCGGACGCGGCCGCACTCTGGAGTGATTACGTCGTCAATCTCTCGTTCACCAAGCAGCAGCGAGATTTGTATGCGCCCATGAGGGCATTCGCCGGGATCTTCACGACACCATTCACCAGCCTCGCCAAGGAGACCCCTCTGCGGCGATTCTTGATGAACCCTGCGGAGTGGTTCAGTTTTGCCGGCGGCGTGGTCGCGTTCTTGCTGATGCTGAGTGCGGTCGGGCTCTATTATGGTATTCGCTGGCTTTTGGCGTACCTCATGCGGTTGTCGCGCGGCACCGCAGGTCACTCACGCGGCAGGATCTATATTGAATTCTACGAGCGATTTCTGGCACTCGTGAAGCCCCTGGGATTCGTTCCCAAACCGTACCAGACCCAGCTCGAGTTCGCTCAGCAAGTCGAGACCGCGTGGCAAACGCGGGACATGCCGGCGGAATTGCGTTCGCTCGCCCAGGACATTTCGGTCTCGTTCTATCGCTTGCGCTTCGGCGCGGAAATCCTGTCCCTGGATCAGGAAAAAGCCATCCAGTCCCGCCTGACCCAATTGGAATTGCAATTGAGCCAGAAGCCGTGATACGTCGAATCTGAATACAGGCAGGTTTGCGGACTGAAGTGTGAGGGTACCAGTGTGTGAGGGTATGAGAGTAGAAAACTGTCCGACCCGAATTCGGACGACGCTCTTACTCCGTCACTCTCATACCCTCACACTCTCTCACTTGCGCAAACCTTAAGTGAAACCGATCTAGACTCACCACATCGTCAACTCACTATGCGCATTCTGATAACCGCCGGCCCGACTCGTGAATACATCGATGATGTCCGCTATCTCAGCAACGCGAGCAGCGGGCAGATGGGATATGCGCTGGCGGCAGCCGCGGTCAGCGCGGGACATCAAGTCGTACTGGTCAGCGGCCCCACACTGTTAAGTCCGCCCATAGGGTGCGAGTTTCACGGCATCGAGACCACCGCAGAAATGCTGGCAGCCTGTCAGTCAGCCTGGCCCGACTGCGACGGAGTGATCGCGGCGGCCGCGGTGTGCGACTACCGGCCAGCTCAGCGGATCCAAGGGAAAATCGGCAAAACCGGGAACGGCCTGACCTTGGACCTCATCGAGACACCCGACATTCTGGCAACGCTCGGGGCCACACGTGGAACACGCTGGAATGTGGGTTTTGCACTGGAAGCTCAAGACGCCCATGCTCGAGCCATCAAGAAGCTGCAACGCAAACAATGCGACGCAATCGTGCTGAATAGCCCCTCCGCAATCGGAGCCGCGAACAACTCGGTGGAATTGCTACTCCCGAATGGCGAGACCGCGGCGAACTGGTCGGGCCCCAAGTCCGAGATTGCAAAAGCGTTGATCGCCTGGATCGAGGCAAATCTCAAGAAAGGATGAGCCCCCGTGGCCGACGCTGCCAGCGTCGGTGTCCACACGTTGAATGGTTTTCGACGTCATGGGAGGGTGAGGCTCCTGCCGAACCGGATAGTCTAGCGAGAGTCGAATGACGCTTGCGGTTCGGCAGGAGCCTCACCCTCCCATCGACCCGAATCTCATTTCGCCCCGTCAAGGCGATACGTCGGTTTGCCCATATGCGAAACATAGAACACATTGTGGACAGGATCCCAGGCGACGTTGGTAAACCAACCGGCCTTCGGAAGTTTTTCAAACCCCATCGGCAACCGGCTCACGAGCTTCCAAGTCTCCCCGCCATCGTCTGTCTGAAAGATCCCCTTGGCGCCGGCCACGACGATTCGCTTCTCGTTCTGAGGATCGAAGTACGGACCAATCGATGCCTCGACTGGTCTTCCCTGAACGGTCCAAGTGACGCCTTTGTCGGCACTGACCAGCAAACCTTCCTTCGCCAGCCAATAGGCTTTGCCGTTGCAAATGTTGACGAGGCGGCCAAGCGGCTCGTGGTCCGCCGCTTTGGTCCAGGTCTGACCGGCATCCGTCGAGCGCTGGATCCCTTTGCCCTTTTGGGTATAGACCAGAGTCTTATCGTCGAAGATGCCCAGGCCGCCGGTCTTGTCGAATTCGGCGTCTTTGAACATCTTGCTCCACGACTTACCCCCATCATTGCTGAACATCACCTGGCCGCCAGACTCGTGCAGCGCAGCAAAAATCGTCTTCACTGTGTCCGCCGACCAATCCACGGCCGCATAATCCCAGTTGCGGCCGACATCGGTGAAGGCAGTCCACGTTTTGCCAGAATCACCCGACCAGGCACACTTGCCATCGAGCATGAAGCAAGCGAGTCGTTTCCCGGCGCTATCGGCATTCAGCGTAAATGAGGTTTCGCAGCGACCGCCGACTTTCCCGCCGTCAACTCGGGTAAACGTCTTTCCGATATCGTTGGATTTCCAGACTCCCAGCCCGGTCACGATCATATAGACATCGCCCGACAGCGGGTCGACTGCCACCCCGGCGGTCTCACCCGGCCAGGCCGTTTTTTGGCCACCATCCGTCAGCTTCTGAACGATCGAAGAAGAGACATCGACCCAACTGGCGTCCGTCTTGTCGTCAGCACTCTGACCAATTTGGGACGTGCAGAGGACCAGCAAAAACGCGATCACGACCTTGTCGACGCAGTTCGAACGCATGAACGATTCTCCTACCCAATGAGCGGTTGAATAGAGACAGGATGAACTCGGAGCGGTGATTATGGCCCAACGACTCTCCAAGAAGAAGGACAGATACGAATTCCCCAAAACCGTTAATAAATCGGTCGATCAGGCCCCCGTCGGGCTTGTCCCGGCGGAGCCCTGACTGGTCAGCTACTAGAGAGAAGCATTCCGGCCCCTCAACGCGCGGTCTCCGATGCCCCCTGCCGCCTTCCAGTCGCTGCTTCACCACCGGTTCGCTGACGGCGGCAGGGGGCATCGGAGACATAAAGGTTGAGGATTCTAAACAACTCAAAGTTGGGTAGCTGGCCAGTCAGCGCTCCGTCGGGACAAGCCCGACGGGGGCGATTCACCCTCGATTTTGTGAGCGACTCAAAACAAAAAGCCGCCTGCAGCACAAGGCCACAGACGGCTTTCAATTTCTATCTCACCGACAACTACGACTTCGGAGCCATCGCAGCGGCCAGAATCTTCGAGGTGCTTTCACGCATGACGCGTCCGTCGACGACTTCGCCCTTCAGCAACGTCGCACGAATGTCCTTGCCCGAGATCGACCAGGGCTTTTCGTCCTTGTGATTCTCGGTCAGATCGACGCGGCCGATCGATTCGTAGTACGCGGCAAATCCCACGTTCACCGGCTTGATCTGCAGATCGCCGTTGAGCTTGTTGAAAATCTCCTGAGCATCGAAATCGCCCCAGATCGCGGTCCCGTCTTTGTACGGAACGTCGGCATGCTTGCGGCCGATGACGATGTTCGTGTAGCCGAAGTTCTGGCGGTAGATGGCGTGCATCACCGCTTCCTTCGGGCCGGCGTAGAACATCTTGAGGTCCAAACCGAGCAGCACCACGCGGTCCGGAACGCTTTCACCGCGGCCGCTCCACAGGGTCGTGTCGCTGTCGCCGTCACCCAGAGCGCGGTTGGCGATCAAGGCTTCGTAGGTCTCCATACGGGTTTCAGCGTTGACGTCGTCACCCTTCACTTCACCGATCAGCGGATTGAGGATCGCGCCGGCGTTCTTGCCGTCTTTCAACAGTTTTTCGAGACCATACACCAGGGCGTATTCGTGAGCCCGGTGCAGGGGATTGCGAGTCTGGAAGGCAACCACCGCGTCCCAACCCTTGCCAGCGACCAGAGCCCGAGTTTCCTTGGGGCTGAGGACATACTTGCCGAACTTGGGATTCTTCGGCTGGGGCAGGGCCTTCAATTCGCCGCCGATCAAGTGGGTCTTGTCGGCTTCGGTGTTGAGGACCGTGTCAGCGGCGGGATGGTCAGTACGTTCGGTGCCGTAGACACTCTTTAGATAGCGGGGCTTGTCCCACGGGAAGACATCGGTGATGTCCAGAGTGGCGACCACTTCACCAGCGGGGTTTGTCAGGGCGACCTTTTTGCCAGCCGACAGAGTCGCGGCGACTTCGGCGGTGACGGGGAAGGCCAGCGGAATCGTCCAGGCGTACTTCTTGCCGTTGCTCAGAATGTAAGATTCATCGAGCACGCGGTTGTAGACTTCGCTGTTCATCGGACCGGTCAACGGGCTGAGGGTGCCGTCGGCGATACGATAAACGGTGGAGAGATCGGCCTGAGAAACGGGAACCTTGGGCAGGCTCGCGGCGGCAGCCTTGAAGCTGTCGACTTCGCTGACGGGAACGGTGCGGTTGACGGGTTCAGACAAACCACCATGCAGTGCAATCAAATCGGCCATGTTACGGAGCGGTCCTTTCAACTGGTAAGCGTTGCAAAATCGTTATGTTTTCTGCTGACCTCGGGGGAGGCATTACGGATCCCGGGCAGAATCCCGGTCTGGCGACCCCACGAGCAGCATTTATTCAAGGCTCGATTGCCGTCCATGAGATGCACCACTCAAACGCGAATGGTCACTCAGCGGCAGGGAATGCACAGCAAATTCAAAACGCACGGTGCTGATATGTTGCCACCACCAATCGGCAACAGATCGACCGCGCGTCTGAATATCGCAACGTAGGGGAATCACAGTTTGAAGTCAAGATAAAGCCGAGTCCCCTGTAGCCTGACTCTCCAGAGTCAGGCTAGTCGGACACGAAGTGTCCGGTGACATTCCGCGTCCGACGCGGCAATTTCGGGAAGCCGAACGGGATAATTGCACCTCGCAGGAGAGGCATCCCGCCTGTCATTCTGTTCTAAAGATCGCTGACCAAACCACGTGTCGCACGATCTCTCCATTCCCATTCGTGTCATTTGTGTGATTCGTGGTTCTCATCACAGAGCATGTTCTCAACCACGAATCACACAAATGACACGAATTTGGTCCTGGTCGCAGCCAAAATGGAATCTGCAATTGGACCGAGTTGCTTCGAGGCGGTGTGGTTAGGAAAGTGACAGGCAGGATGCCTATCCGACGGCAGGAATTGTCGAATATATACAATTCAAGGCGACCGAGGGGAACGACACTTATCAATCAAAAACTCGCCGGCCAAGTTCGCCCAAAACACCCCGCGATCAGAATCCGCACCCCAGTCTGGCCAACTGTCTGTTACGAAACAGTGAGTTTTCCAGCAATTTCCCGCTTCGAAGAATCACGCGTCCCAATCATTATCAGACAATCAACGTATCGCAAACTACTGATGTTATTCGATTTAGGTACGTACCAAGTCACGTGCAGACGGCTTACAGTTTTCTTAATATCCCCAACATTTCAAATTATCAGCAAATTTATTGACGTCTCACCCTTGCTCGGCAATAATAGGTGCGGTCGGGACGGAGGTTCCGTCTCGCAGATGGTCTACAGCGACATCTCATTTTGGGCGTTTCGCTCAGGGAGTAGTCGAGTTTCGCTGAGAACTCGACTCAGAAGGGAATGAATGCGTGAAGCACGGCTGACATTGGGCTGACTTAATCTCTGTCGGTATTCCACCGGCGATACAGTCCAGGAACCAATGAGCCACAAGATTCATTTACCTCACTTCGTCCTATCTCGTTTAGCATGCAGTAACCAAGTTCGCGGATAATCACCGGAAGCGGTTGGGATCCTCCAAACAGATCAAGTCACGAGACTCGGTCATGTGGATTTCCCTCACCGTCACGCAAAAATTCCGTTAGGACTTTCGCAACAACCTGACTTCGCTTGTCGCGATTCGGGAAAGTGCGAGATGAATATACACACGGAGAATTTCCGTCAGGCTAATGGTGCGTTCTGCCATCGGCCGCGGAAGGAATCACGAATTGACTGACCCAGTCAACACCCCAGATCCGCCGGTTGCACTACCGATTGAGTATTTAGGGGCAAGCGGATCACATCACGAAAGAATTGAGGAGGGCATGATTTCAAACGTTGCCGAACCGTTGGAAGCCAAGACTGGCTGCCAGATCCCCGAGTTGTCACAGCAGTTGGAGAAGGACCTCGTCCAAGTCTTCAAGTTGTTGTCGGACGAGACTCGCCTGCGCGTGTTGATGTATTTGACCCGCGAAGGAGAATTGCACGTCACCGCCTTGTGTGACAAGCTGAACCAGAGCCAACCGGCAGTGAGCCATCACTTGGCATTGCTGCGCGTGGCCGGGTTGATCGAAGCCCGCCGCGACGGTAAGCACAACTATTACTCCGTCAAAACCAGCCACTTCCAGCGGCTGATGAACGAAATCTTCACCAATCTCGTCCGTGGCGAGACTGACGAAGTGCGTTTTGACGACTTCCTGCTGAGCTACTCGCCGGACTACACGCGCTAATCGCGTGACTTCGGTAGAGAACCCGACTTGTCGGTTTCACATATAGACAGCCCGGTTTCGGCAACGAAACCGGGCTGTTTTTGTTTTGCCGTAGCCCGACTCTCTGAGTCGGGTCCCGACTCAGAGAGTCGGGCTACGGTCGACTGGCTTCGCGCCGCGGCCTGTCAGAACCACGCAAATCAACCCGATCGCCATCAGCACGCCGCCCGCCAGATACGGATACAGGTGGGAAATTCCAAACAAGTAATTCCCGCTGACTGGCGCCAGAACGCGTGCCAGTGCCGAAGCGCTTTGGCCAAAACCCAGGACTTCTCCTTGTTCGCGGTCGCTTGTGCGTAGCGATAGGCTCGCTTGCAACGAGGGATTCAACGCGGCAAATCCCATGACTGACAGGGGAATGACGAGATACAGTTCGCCGGTCGACTTGGACCAGCCTGCCAAGGCCACCAGCGGCATACCCGCGGTCATCAACACGGCTCCAATCAGTGCCATGCGATACTCACCCAACTTGGGCAGCAGCCGACGCACCAGCGCGCCCTGGCTGATCAACAGCACCATCCCCAGATAGGCAAACACGTAGTAATTCGACTTTTCGCCCATCGCGATCGCCTTGGTCAGCAAAGACAAAGTCGATTCGAGTTGGCCGAAGGCGAGCGTGGTCAAAAACATCGTTACCATCAGCAGCAACAGATCCGATCGGGCCAGGACCTTTGAGACGCCGCGGAAGCCTTTGGGAATGAATGCGGCCTGCGCCCCGGGCTTCAGGGATTCGGGCAACCGGACGAGTGCGAAGAGAAATGCGATGCCTGACAACGTGGCAGCGACGGCACCGGGCCGCCAATCGGGAGCACCGTTTTCTCGCAGTGAGAACACCCCGATCAGCGGACCAAACACGAAGCCGATCCCGAACGCCACGCCGATCAGCGCCATCCCCTTGCCGCGATCTTTTTGCTCGGTGCTATCAGCAATGTAGGCCTGCGCGGTCGGAATCGTGGCCCCTGCAATACCCGCGGCGATGCGCGAAACGAATAGCCAGCTCAGGACATCCAGCCCGAGCCAGACGTCCCCCTGTTTGAAGTTCGAGACATAGCTGAAGAGGGCATAAGAACAGGTCGAACCCAGCAATCCCAGTAGCAAGATCGGACGGCGGCCGACGCGGTCCGAGACTCGTCCCCACAGCGGCGCGAACAGGAACTGCATCGCCGAAAACGATGCGGTCAACAGGCCCAGCTGCCAGCTCGTTGCGGAATAGTATTCCCCATAGCGCGGCAGCAACGGCAGGACGATTCCGAATCCCAAAAGGTCGATGAAGACCGTCACAAAGACGATCAGCAGAGGAAGTTTCGATCCAGACACAGGGAGGCTCTCTGGCAAGGGGGGCTGTAGCGGTTCGTCTAATATTTAGCGCGATCGGCAGAGTATGAGAGTATGAGAGTATGAGAGTATGAGAGTATGAGAGTGACGGAGTAAAGATGTCGTCCAAATCTGATTGGATTTCCCTGCCCCTCACACTCTCATACCCTCACACTCTGGTACGCTCATCCTTTCCGCCCGCGCAACTCTTGTCAGCGGGCCGCACAATCGCCGGCACTTCGCAACCCACGTTAACCGCGGACAAACCACCAGGTCAACCAACACAACACGGGAAACACAACGAAAATCAGCGTCGCGGCGATGATCGTTGCACGGTTTTCGTCGGGCCAGCGTGCCATTGTTTCTTGACTGGGTCCAAAGGTGGAATGGTGAGCGATTTCGTGGTCTATCGGCGAAATCTCGATCTCGCTGCTGTCCAAGACGTAACGTCGGAAAGGATGTTCAGGTCCCGACGACTTTCCTAAGCGAATGAAATTACGATACTTGCGACATTTTTTCTCGTGATATTCTCACAATCTTGCAAGTCCCGTGAACCGTTTCGCGGAAAGATGTTACAATTCTCCCGAATTCGGGTTCTGACGGGTGATCGTCGCGACGTAACAATCGTCCAAGGTCGACAGTGCGCAAGCATTTCGCTTTCTCAGACTTGTCGATATGATAGCAGGCTCGTTTTCAACTGACTGCGCTATCCGTATGTCACCCCATCAAACAGACGTGCCGACACGGTGTCGACACTTGATCAGAACAGTGCGATTGAACTTGGCGAATTACAGTCCGGCTCTGGGTTTGAGCGACGGCTTTTTCATTTCGCGAGCAATCCAGACAACCATTATGTGTCCAGAAATTGGACAGTGCCCGAAAGGCAACTGAGCCTTGAAAGCCTTTATCAGCGACATCCACGGCAATCTCGAAGCGCTGCAAGCCGTCCTCGGCGAGATCAAGCAGCTTGGGATCGAAGAGATTTATTGCCTGGGCGATATCGTCGGCTACGGTCCGAATCCGCGTGAATGTATCGACCTCGTGATCGCCAACTGCACCATGTGCCTGCTGGGAAATCACGACCAGGGCGCCCTCTTCGACCCCGAGGGCTTTAACGCCCCGGCCGAACGCGCCATTTTCTGGACGCGGCAACAACTCGAAATGGGTGATCCAAAACGGAATGAAATCCGTTGGGAATTCTTAGGTGAGCGTCCACGCACCTTTCGCGAAGGGAAATTCCTCTTCGTGCATGGTTCGGCACGCAATCCATTGAATGAATATGTCTTCCCCGAGGATATCTACAATCAGCGCAAGATGGAGAAGATCTTCGCGCTGGTGGATCAATATTGTTTCCAGGGTCACACCCACGTCCCGGGAGTCTTCACCGAAGGGCTCGACTTTTTCAGTCCCGAGGAATTGAGTTTCCAATACACGCTGGGGACCGAGAAGATCCTGGTCAATGTGGGTTCCGTGGGGCAGCCGCGAAACGGCGATCCGCGTTCCTCTTACGTCGTTCTGGACGGCGATAAGTTGACGTTCCGCCGCGTCGAATATGACAAAGAGACGACGATTCGTAAGATTTATGAGATTACCGAGCTGGATAACTTCCTGGGAGATCGCCTCCGCGACGGTCGGTAACACCGGTCCCGACGGTTTGAGTTACGTCGGGCACGCTGGCAAAGTTTGCCCAATTTCTATGACATGGCATTCGCCCGGCCCGGCTTCTTTTCACAGAGGCTGGGCTTTTGGTTTGTGCGGTCTGAACTGTACGAACCGATGATTGGCGGCTGATGCCGGAAACCAGTACCATTCAAAGGTCTGGACAGTGATTTGATTTGTCTTCACGCCGTGTCCGCACGGCAGGATCAGCGGTTTGTATGCAAGAGCAGCAGCGGTTTGTCAATTTTATTATCGTCTCGTTGATGATCATGTGGGTCTGGAGCCTGTTCATCGCGCCGAAGCTCTTTCCACCCCCGCCCAAGCCCGCCGTGGCCAAGGACGTTAAGAAGGATGGTGCTGACGCCGTCCCTCCCAAAGTCGCCGACAAAGACATCCCGCTCGACAAAGATAAGAAGGCAGTTAAGCTCGAGAAGGCTCCGCATCGCGAAGATGTGGAAATCGGTTCCATCAACCCCGCCGCCGGCTACCGGCTGCTGGCGAAATTCAATTCCGCCGGCGCTGTCCTGTCTCAAGTTCAGCTCCTTGATCCCCGCTACCACGATCTCGTTCAGACCAAGCAGCCCCTCAGCGTGATTTACGTCGAGCCCAAGGTCTCGCTGAAGACGCTCGAGACCGATGTTCCCGCCATTGATGCTCAATTGAAACCATTCGGCACCAGCCTGAAGGATGTCGATTGGGAACTCGTCAAGAAGGCACAGACAGAAGACTCCGTCACGTGGCGGTTCGTCACCCCCGACGGTGCGACGGAAATCCGCAAGAAGTATTCGCTACAAAAGGTCGTGCCCAATAAGCCCGATGAAGAATACAAGGCCTATAGCCTGGGCTTTGAAATCACCCTCACCAATCTCAGCGATCAGCCGCAGAAGCTGCAATATGTGTTGACGGGTCCGGTCGGCATGCCGCTGGAGAATAAGTCCTACACACAGAAAACCCGCGATGTGGCCGTGGGCTTCTTATCCCCCACCGGTGTGTTGACGCCCAAACTGTTGACGCCTGACGCCCTCTTAAAAGATGAGGACAACAATCGCGTCGAAGAGTGGAAGACGCCCCTCAAGTATGCCGGCGTCGACGTGCAGTATTTTACGACGTTGCTGCTGCCTCAGGTCGATCAGATTGCCACTCCCTACTTCAGCAGTACGAAGGCCGTGTTTGCTGATGCGGCTCCCGTCAATCCGAAAACCGACACCAAGTTCCGCACGGCGACGTTGCGATTTACGTCGACGGAATTGGACCTCGATGCGAAGAATGGGAAAGGCGAAACCAGCGTCACCCACAAATTTAACGTCTTCACCGGCCCGAAGCGGCCCGATTTGCTGCGACCGATTGGTGCCGAGCGAATCCTCGATTATGGGATCTCCGGGCGACTCGGTGTGCCGCAACTGCTGCTGTGGTTACTGTCGGTCTTTCACAAGGGTCTATCATTCGTGATCTGGCCGTACGGCTGGGCGATCATTCTGTTGACAATCACAGTGAGGAGCTGCATGTTCCCGCTCTCACGCAAGCAGGCTCTGGCCGCGGCCAAGATGCAGGAACTGCAACCCGAACTGACTGCTCTGAAAGAGAAGTACAAGAACGCCCCCGAGAAATTCGCCAAGGCGCAACTGGATCTCTTCAGCAAGAACAATTGCCATCCGCTGGGAGGCTGCCTGCCCGCCTTGATTCAGTTGCCGATCTTCTTCGGTCTGTACCAGGCATTTACAATTTCGGTTGAAATGCGCGGCGCCCATTTCCTGTGGGTCGATAACCTGGCGGCCCCCGACGCGTTGGTTCAGTTCGGCTTCAACATGCCATTCTTCGGCCCGGCCTTCAATCTGTTGCCGATCCTGACGGTGTGCCTGTTCCTGGTCCAGCAGAAGATGCTGATGCCGCCTGCGACGACACCGGAAATGGAGATGCAGCACAAGGTCTTCTTCTACATGACGATTTTCATGGGCTACATGTTCTACTCGGTCCCCGCCGGAATGTGCGTGTACTTCATCGCTTCCAGCATGTGGGGTTTGGCCGAACGCAA
Organism: Planctomycetaceae bacterium; assembly: GCA_021732415.1. Lineage (GTDB taxonomy): Bacteria > Planctomycetota > Planctomycetia > Planctomycetales > Planctomycetaceae > JAKFVC01. The sequence continues at coordinate 122 of JAKFVC010000165.1, read as the reverse complement.
GTTGCTGCCGAAACGTCCGACTCCGGCACCGGGAACGGTCGTGTTGCAGACGACGGCGAAGCCCGCGAAATAAGAATAAGAGAGAAAAGAGAAATCGGCTCCCCTCGCCTCGGCCGGAAAAG
>JAKFVC010000054.1 GCA_021732415.1 Planctomycetaceae bacterium | reverse complement strand
CCCCCAGCCCCTCTCCCCGGAGTACCGGGGCGAGGGGAGCCAGAATCACTCGCGTATTGAATCGCAAATCGTACTTTAAGGCTATGCGACAAATCAGCCGCCCGGCCGATTTTCCTCGGCGTCGACTCCGTCTTTCTTCTCGAGAATCTTCTTGAACTCGCCCTCGTTGTGCAGTGGTTTTAAATCGGGATCCTCGCCGAGCCAATTAAAGTCACGAAACCCGAGTTTTACCGACTGCTGGAGATCGGCGAGGGCCGAGGCTTTGTACTTGGCAACCAGCTTGTCATAGTCGGGCAATTCGGGGTGCTTTTCGAAGTACTCCACAGCGCGGCTATAAGCACAGGCGGAATTGTAAAGAAATAACGGGTCATTCACGAATCGATCGCGATGGGCTTCGAGTTGTTCAATCGCCGGTAATGTGTCCCCCGCCAGGATTCGCATGATGCAGACTCCTGTTGTGGCCTGCGCGCTGAACGGATCCAGTTCGAGCGCCTTCTGGTAATCTTTCCGGGCCTCTTCAAACTCCCCTAGCCGATTGTGACAGTCCGCGCGTCCCACATAGGCCTCGGGCAGTCGGGGATCTTTTTCCACGGCTTGGCTGAAATGCTTGAGCGCCGCCTTGTACTGTTTCGCCTGCAGCTCCTGATGACCCTGGTAGTATTGTTGAATACCCGGCGACCGTTGCCGCATCTGTCGCAAACCCTGATCGGCGTGGAGTTGTTTGGTACGGTCCTTGCTTTCTCGGGCCTTCACCAATGCGGCGCGTGCCCCTTCAGTTCCCAGTTGCGCCAGGGCATTGCAGAAGTAAACCCACACCTGTGGTTCCGGATTTTTCTCGAGCGCGTCGCCCAGCATCTTGATGGCTCCCGGACTGCCATCATCGACCAATCCCTGGACTGCGGCATTCACCAGGCTGGCATCGTTTTGCAGGACGGCATCCTGTGCCAATTCTCGAAACTTGGTCGTATCCCACTTGCGCAATGCCGTCAGAATCTTCCCCTTGGACGATGGCCGCAGCGAATCGTAGAGGGGCAGCAACTTGTCCGAGAGTGTCTGATCGCCAATCTGCAGAATCGAATCCAGCAGCAAATCTTTATCCTGGACCTTGTCAAGTTGTGCCAGCAACAGCGGTATGGCCCGTTGATCTTTGACTCGATTTAACAGAGTCAGCATGAGCGGACTGGGAACTGATTTCTGGATCTGTTCGAGGGTGTAAGTCATGGCGACGTGTTCGCTCTCGCGATCGGTCCGGTTGATCAAAAACTCGAAGGCCAATTGACTCAACTTCGGATCCGAGCTTTGCAAGTGCTCCTGGAGCAAGGCCACGATTTGGGGGTGTCCTACCTTCTGCAGCGCACGGAGTGCTTCGATATTCAACCCGGAATTGGGACTCTTGGCGAACTCATACAACACGTCCGACCAGACCGGTCGCGGGTATTGCGACAACACGGTGACTATCGTTCTCTTGGATTCGGGCGGCTCTGTTTTCAACAACTCCAGCAGCGCCTGATTGGCATTGGGAAATCGGGAACCAGCCAGGCTCGCCACCGCAATCGGGGACAGGCTCGGTATATTCTTCCGGACATAGTCGAGGAGCTTGGTCACAGCAGAGACTTCGCCAAAGTGCCTCAAACCCATCAGCGCTGCGGTCTGGATTGACGGATCGGCATCATCGGCATATTTCAGCACGAGCGGCAGTTGTTCGGTCGGCAGCCGTCCGGCACCGAAAGCCAGTACGGCAGCTCGCGCCCACGGGTGGCCTTGCTCGATCGCCGCCAGCAATTCTTCTCGCGGCAAGGTATCACACGCCGTCCGCAGGGCCGCTCGAACGGCCGCGTCAGGTGTTTTGTGGATACGATTAACGTTGCCTTCTTCGTTCCAGGTGGTCTCACCGTCCTCGGACGGATCCTTCGCAGGCATATGCGCCAGATGGAACTCGCGGATATTCGCGGGTAGTGCCGGAAATTGTTCGTTGTTGAATTCGCCTCGGCCTAATGTTTGCGCTGCTTGTTCCAGCCATTTGTCGATGTCATTCGGGACCATTACAGCGGAATCGGTCCACACTACAACGACTCGTCCGACCTTTTTCGCGGCGAGTGAATCCAGCTCATCGGTCAAAGCGCCGAGATTGATCATGTTGAGTTCGCCAGCGATCGTGAACAAACCCAGGCAATTCCGCGGCCCGATGAATGAGACATTCAGATCCAGCAGACTGCGTTGCTGGGCGTTGATATCCAGCTTTTGCGTTTTGCCAGAGAAGGGAACCTCCAGGCTCAACTGCGGCACTCGTCCGCCGGGTGGCAAGTCGGGAACGAAGATCCAGCCGCTGTTCGTCCCTCCGGCGGGAATCCGCAGCTCTTTGAACGAGGAAACCGTTTCCAACTGGACATACTGCCTGGCCATCTGGAATCCGTTACTGCGCATTTTCGCCGAGACTTCCTGGATCGCATGCGGCTGTCCGTCAATCTGCAGTTTGACGTCCTCCCGTTTCAGGGTGAGTGGCTGGGGAGTCAGATTCACGACCAGCAGCTTGGCGACAAAAAAACGGCTGCCCTGCGGCCCGCCGGTGTAGATGTGACCCAAATGAGGCGTTTCCAGGATCAGCACGACTTTTTGAGCCTGCGGATCGACGGGGACTTCACCGGGATTCTTCGCCCGTTGCCGGTCGAGTTCCATTTCCAGGCGAGTGACCCGGTCCTCGAGTCGTTTGACTTCGTCCCGGGCCGGTGGAGTTGCCTGCGGAGCCTGCTGCGCGGCCGCAGTGGCCGCGGAAAACAGACCGATCAAAGCTACACACCAAATCGAACGCATCATGTCCAGATTTCCAGAAGCGGGCCGTCGAGCGGTCAGGGCGACTCACAGAACGTCACCTCGTCGACCACCCTAACCTGCACTCCCTTCATATTTTAGCACTGATTTCCACGGACGATAGGCTGATGATTCGTATTCAAGTAAAGTGTTGTGTCGCCCCCGTTGGGCTTGTCCCAACGGAGCGGTGACTGTCCAGCTACTAGAGAGAAACGTTCTTGACCCTCAACGTGTGGTCTCCGATGCCCCCTGCCGCCAGCCAGTCGCTGCTGATACAACGGTTCGCTCTCGGCGGCAGGGGGCATCGGAGACGTAAAGGTTGAGAATTCTGCAAAACTCATTGTTGGGTAGCTGACCAGTCAGCGCTCCGTTGGGGCAAGCCCAACGGGGGCGGTTTCAAACGCCGCCACCCAAACCACCCGACTCAGAGAGTCGGGCTACGAAGGGAGCCGACATGCGAACCCGAGTCATTGGGCTATGTGTCCTGTTTGTGGTCACGTTGGGCGGATTCATTTCTGCTCAGGATTCCCCCAAGGCATCCCCTGCGGCGCCGTCCGGGATCCGCTTGATTCTGCCTCCGGTGATTTACGCCGTGCCGGGTATCGAATCGAACCTCTACTTCGACAACGTCTGCCTGGTGGTGAACCCCAAAAACTATGTCTTCGATGTCGATGCCCCTCGCGGCCAGCAGCAGGCCGAACGTTGGACTTTCTTGCCGGCGGAGAAGGATGTCGGAGACCATTCGCTGAAGTTGACGGTGCGCGATCAACAAAACGCGATTATTGCGACTGCGGCTACGATCGTCCGGGTGGTGGCCGCCAATGCCGGGGCGGACCAGCCACTCTCATTGCTGTGTATCGGAGACAGCCTCACGCACGGATCGGTGTATCCGCAGAGCATCTTCGATTCCTGCCAGAATCCCGGAAATCCGAAATTGAAGTTGGTCGGTTCACACTGGGTGGGAGCAGGCCCTGGACCGATCCGGCACGAAGGTTATGGCGGCTGGACTGCCCTGCGTTTTGCGACTCATTTTGCTGAAACGGCCCGCACCGGAGAATACTCCAAGCGCGGAAGCCCCTTCTTGTACGCGCAGCCGACCGGCACTCCCAAGCTCGATTTCAAGCGTTATTGTGCGGACATCAATGAGGGGCAGTTCCCTGACCGAGTGACCATTTTTCTGGGCCCCAACGACATCTTCTCGTATCAAGATGACACGATCGAAGCCGGCATCGACCAGATGCTGACGCACTATGATCAACTGGTCGAAATGATCCGCATCAGCAGCCCGTCAACACGGATTGGCGTGATGCTGCCGGTGCCCCCCGCGGGGACTCAAGATGCGTTTGGTTCCAACTACACGAACGGCCAGACACGCTGGCAATACAAACGGAACCAGCATCGACTCATCGAAAAAATGCTCGAACGCTACGGGAAACGCGACGCGGAGAACATAGATCTCATACCAACGCACGTGAATCTCGACTGCGATCACAACTATCCGGGGGGACTAGCCATGGCGAATTCTCGATCGACCGAAAAGATCACGCGACTCAACAACGGAGTCCACCCCAACGCCAGCGGCTATCAGCAAATCGGCGACTCGGTGTACTGCTGGCTGAAGGCCACGACCAGCAAGTCGACGTCCGCGAAGTAATATTCAAAGTTCTTCGTAGGCGAGCGTCCGGCGTAAGCCGGATGGTTGTTAGACGGCAATTATCAACATTCCGCGAGATTCAAACTAGCGCCGCTGAGAAATCAATACGTCTTATGTCGGGTGCCACTGGCTCTGCCAGTGCGTGTTGTCTATACGCTGGCCGACAAAACACTGGCAGAGCCAGTGGCACCCGATCGAAGAGATATTGATTGGTGTCGTTCGCACGTTTGAATGACGCAGAATGGCAATAATTCCCGTCTAACAACCATCCGGCTTACGCCGGACGCTCGCCTACGAGTTTTCCTAGCGGAAGAAAATCAACGTCAACAAAATCGAAGCCGGCAAGACCACGGAACAGCTATAGAGCATGTATCCGAAGAAACTCGGCATCTTCACGTTGGCCGATTCAGCGATGGCCTTGACCATCAAATTGGGCCCGTTACCAATGTAGGTCATCGACCCCATGAACACGGCCCCCAGGCTGATCGCCGCCAATTCCACAACTCCCACGGGGATAGCTTCTGAGAGCAACGGACTGGTCGCCGGAACCGTCTTCGCCGTTTCAAAAAACACGACGTAGGTCGGGGCATTATCGAGGAAACTCGAAAGGATGCCCGCACACCAGTAGAACTTCCACGGTTGGTCAATCCCCAATGCGGCACCGTGTACATTCAAAATCTGGATCGGAGCCTGCATACAAATGAAGATTCCGATGAACAACGCCGCGACCTCGATAATCGCGCCATAGTTGAACGAGTTGGCTTCGCGGATCGGCTTCGATGTCAAGGCGATCGAAGCTCCGGCCAGGGCCAGCATCAAACCTTCTCGCAAGTAGAGCGGGGCCGTAAACGAGGTCCCCGGCACCGGCTTGGCGGGATCCAGCACGGCGACGCAGGCAATGACAGCAATCAACAAAAGGAAGTTGAAACTGCCACGAATCGCAAATGGTTCGGCAGGGGCGTCAACCTGAGGCTTTTCTTTCCGGAAATAGAACGAATCCCAGGCGAAGTAGATGGCCAGGATCAGACCGTTCATGAACAGCCAGTGGGGAGCCAGTTGCAGCGTCCAGAAAAACGGCACGCCGCGGAGATAGCCCAAAAACAGCGGGGGATCGCCAATCGGCAGCAAGCAACCGCCGGTGTTACACACGACGAAGATGAAAAACACGACCGAGTGCGACACATGTTCGCGGTTGGCGTTCGCCCTGAGCAACGGTCGGATCAGCACCATCGCCGCGCCGGTCGTTCCAATCAAGCTGGCCACAATGCTGCCAATCAACATGATCGTTGTATTCGTCTGCGGGGTCCCACGCAGGCTGCCGGCAACGTTGATGCCTCCGCTGATGACGTACAGGCTGAAGAGCAGGACCATAAACGGAATGTATTCCACCAGCAGCGAATTCTTCAGCACGGCGATAGCCGCAGGAATCCCCGCCGGCGCCAACGAATTCGTCCCGTGATCATGGATGCCGTGACCGTACAGGAACGCATAAAAGATGAAGGTGACCAGACCGCAGGCCGCAGACACCATCAATTTGCTGGAGTTCTTCTCCCACCAATGGGCCGTCTTGTGACTCAACGGCAGCAGCGCAATCGCAGCCAGCAAAGCGACGAACGGCAGCACGGCGTAAATCGGCGGTGCGACAGTGTGATGTCCCGATACAAACTCATTCTCGAGAGCATGCCCCCCGCCAGCGTGACCTTTTTCCTGTTCCGCAACAGGATGCTCAACCGCCTTTTCTGCGTCAGCGGGAGGAGCCCCCCAAGTCGTGCCCGACGATTCCAGGTTCGCCCCGGCCAGCCAAAACACCAAACAGATCACGCCCCATCGGCAACATTTTCCGACACGGCCCAACAGCGGATTGACTGGCGACACTCTCGATTCTCCTTCGATTCCCTGCATTGACCATGTCCCCACGACGAGCGATTCGCTGGGGACAATGCTGCAATCTTGTCAAATTTGGCCCGGGTCCTACTGACACGAGTGAGGGCCGATTGGTGATGTCCTCTGAAGTGTCAGTAGTCTAAGGTCAACCATAATAGCGATTGTGATCAATTCTGGCACGCGTATTGAGTACTTGTCGGCGGCGTAGCGGAATCTCGTAAGAGTTCCGCCCGGGCGTCTGGAGACTACCGCGGAACTCTTACGAGATTCCGCTACAACCTTTCTGTGCGGAGATGGGTCTGGAACTGATCTTGGTGTTTGCTATGATCCCGCCTGTTTACGACGCACTGATCCCCGGCCTTCTGAACCCTGACTTGCCCCTATGCTCGTCTTCCTGCTGCATTATTTTGGCCCTCTGCTGGAGCGTCTGGAAGTCTTCACCGCGGGAGACTCCTCACGCGTATTCCTGACGGCCCGCACCGCCCTGGCCGCTCTGTCGGCATTTTTGTTCGCGATCGTGCTCGGCCCGTACGCCATCCGCTGGCTCAAACGCCATGCTCGCGAACGAATTGCGAGTGACTCGGAACGTCTCAACGAAATTCAGAAGCACAAGCAGTCGACGCCAACCATGGGGGGCGTCTTCATCATGACCGCCCTGCTGGTGGCCGTCCTGATGTGGGGCAACCTGGGTAACGCCTATGTCCTGCAAGCCATTGCGGTCGCGGTTGGCTACGGACTGATCGGCGGTATCGACGACTGGGTGAAGCTCAGCACCTCGCAGAACGGATTGACGGCGGGGCAAAAATTCTTCTGGCAGTGGGTTGTTGCCGCAGGAATCACCACGGCACTCTATTTCGTCAGCCAGCATGTCCCCCACGGGACCGACCTGGTCCTCCCGTGGCGAAATCACATCATCCCTCTGGGCTTGCTGTTCATTCCCTGGGCCATGTTTGTTCTCGTCGGCAGTTCGAATGCGGTGAATCTGACCGATGGCCTGGACGGCCTCGCGTGCGGCTGCATGGTCTTCGCGGGGACCGCATTCGCCGCGTTGACGTACCTCGCCGGACACCGAGTCATGGCGGAATATCTACACATCCCCTACGTCCCCGGCAGCGGCGAGCTATCGGTCGTCACGGGAGCAATGGTCGGTGCCGTACTGGGATTCCTGTGGTTTAATTGTCATCCCGCCGAAGTGTTTATGGGCGACACGGGCTCGCTGCCCTTGGGCGCATTGATCGGCTACGCAGGGCTGGTCACACGGCAGGAGTGTCTGCTGGTGGTCGTCGGCGGGATCTTCGTTGTCGAGACCCTCAGCGTGATGGTTCAGGTCTTCTGGTTCAGGAGAACCGGCCGGCGGATCCTCGCCTGCAGTCCGCTGCACAATCATTATCTTTTCAAGGGCCACCACGAGATGAAAATCGTGGTACGATTCTGGATCTCCGCAGCGCTGCTCGCGATTGCGGCGTTGGCCAGTCTGAAGTTGAGGTAGTAGGATGGCCGCCCCGGCCGTCGTCTTCTTTCACGAAGGATGACCGCATGCCCACTCGCACCATTGCCCTCATCGCTCACGATCAGAAGAAACCCGCCCTCATCGAATTCGTCGGCCGGCACTTGGAGCAATTCCGCTCCTTCGCCCTGGTCGCCACCGGCAGCACGGGAGCCCTGATCGAAACAACCTGGGGACTGATCGTCGAGCGTGTCGCCCACGGGCCGGACGGCGGCGACTTGATCATCGGCGGGCGTGTCGCGATGGGGCAGATCTACGCGGTGTTCTTCTTTCGCGACCCATTGACGGCCCAACCTCACGAACCCGATGTGTCCGCTCTGCTGCGAGTCTGCGACGTCCACAACATCCCGCTGGCGACAAATATCGGCACCGCGGAAGGCCTGTTGAGTTCCCTGTCGGGGCTTGGGCCACCATAATGGTCCAAATGGATCATCGGAAAAACCTTCTTGCCAAAAAAGGAACCGTCATGCTCGGCCGAATCATCGGAATGTTGGGCTGCTGTTTGTTTCTGTCGTCGGTCGCCTTGGCCGCAGACGATCCCAAGGTCGACTTGGGAACCGTCACAGAAAAGCACATGATGATTCCAATGCGGGACGGCGTGAAGCTGTCGGCCTACCTGTTCTTCCCCAAGGGGGATGGCCCGTGGCCGGTGGTCTACGAACAACGGTACGCAGCGTCACGCGACGTCGGCACTCGGCAAGCGATGGGCCGTCTGGCTGAAGGGGGCTTTGTCGTCTGTCTGGAAAACTTCCGCGGTTCACAGCTCTCCGAAGGCAAATGGCGCGGCTATCGAGCCCTCGGGTGGGGAGAATTGCAGGACGGATATGACACGGTGGAGTGGCTCGCCAAGCAGCCGTGGTCGACAGGCAAGATCGGGACATTCGGCAGTTCACAAGCCGGCTTCGCTCAGAATTTCCTCGCCGTCACACAACCGCCGCACCTGACTTGCCAGTACATGATCGACACCGGCCTGAGCCTCTATCAGGAAGGTTACCGCATCGGCGGCACGACTCGTCCCGAACGCTTCAAAGGAATGGCCGCAGTCTGCCGCGAGAAAGGCGACAACCTGGAGTTGATGAAGGAATGGTTTGCTCATCCCACCTTCGATGACTATTGGAAACAGGAAGACTGCTCGTTGCATTTCGACAAGATGAACGTCCCCTGCTTCACCATTGGTAGCTGGTACGACTTCATGTGCATCGGCTGCGTCGACAGCTACGTCGGCCGCCGCAATCATGGCGGGCCGAACTCGCGTCAAACGCAACAACTGGTTCTCGGGCCGTGGTTGCACGGCCGCTATAAAGAAATCAACAAGGTCGCCGAGATGACCTATCCGGAGAATGCGAAATTCCCTCACGAAGCGCACATGAAAAGGTGGTTCGACCGCTACCTGAAAGGCATCGATAACGGCGCGGAAAAGGATCCCGCAGTCCGCTACTACGTGATGGGAGCGATTGGAGAAGACAAAGCCCCCGGCAACGAATGGCGCACCGCCGACAACTGGCCCATCGCGGCCCAGGCGACGTCGTACTATCTGCAGCCGGAAGGCAAGCTGACACAGACCGCGCCGACGGCCGACAGTTCCGAAACCAAATTCCTCGCTGATCCCCTCCACCCGAACACGATTCCCGCAGGTGGTTTCCCGGGTGCCAAGGACGCACGAGGGTTTGAAGAGCAGTCCGAAGTAAGAACTTTCACCACAGACGTCCTGACCGAACCGGTCGAATGGACCGGCAAGATTCAGACCGAATTGTTCGTCACATCCTCGGCGAAAGACACCGACTTCATCGTCCGGGTGAGCGACGTCTATCCCGACGGCCGTTCGATTCTGATCATGGACTACATCCGCCGAGCCCGGTATCGCGAAGGCTACGAAAAAGAAGTCTTCATGGAAGCCGACAAGATCTACAAAGTGGCCTTTGACATCGGCTGGTTCAGCCAAAATTTCAACAAAGGCCATCGCATTCGCGTGACCGTGGCGAGCACCGGTGCCCCATTCTTCGAACCGAACCCCAACACGGGCGAACCCTTGACGATCGATTTCCCCGCGAACTCCGTAGTCGCGAAGAACTCAGTGAAGCACGAGAAAAAACACGCGTCGCGGGTGATTGCCCCGTTGGTTACCGTAAAGCCATAGTGATCGCGAACAAAACCGGAGATAGATCGCCCCCGTCGGGCTTGTCCCGGCGGAGCGCTGACTGGCCAGCTACCCAATTGTGAGTTTCGCATTATTCTCAACCTTTACGTCTCCGATGCCCCCTGCCGCCGTAAGTGAACCACTGCAAAAGCAGCGGCTGAGTAAGGCGGCAGGGGGCATCGGAGACTACGCGTTGAGGGGCATGTACGTTTCGCTCTGGTAGCTGACCAGTCAAGGCTCCGTCGGGACGAGCCCGACGGGGGCCTCATCTGCCGGTCTTGGTAACAGTGGCTCGCCAGAATAGGTGTTCTTTCAGATGCTGTGGGACGGGCACTGTCGGCCATGGCGACTGAGACGTTAGAACGGTTATTCGGATGCCTGAACCGCAATTTCCCAAAGCCCGCGTGCCAGTCGTCGTTCCCACGAGTGCGCAATATGATCCTCAACCCTACGCCGAATTACGCTGCCGCACGAACTATTCATTCTTAGAGGGCGCCTCACACCCAGACGAACTCGTCGTACGCGCCGCTGAACTGGGCCTGAGCGCATTGGCAATTACCGACCGACACAGCTTGGCCGGGGTCGTCCGAGCCCACGTCGCCGCCAAACAAGTCGGCCTGAAACTGCTGATCGGGACGGAAGTCGCTCCCGCACAGCACTCCACCGCAGTACTGCTGGCGACGAACCGAGCCGCCTATGGCCGGCTATGCCAACTGCTCACCCGCGGGCGCCAACAGGCTCCCAAAGGGGAGTGTGCTCTCACCTTCGCGGATGTTGCCGATCACGCGGCCGGAGTACTGGCCTGCGTGGTACTCGATCCGACGGCCCGCGAACGGCAAGCCACCGAGCTGGCCAAGTGGCGCGAGGTTTTTGGTGATCGCTGCTATGCACTCGCCGAATTGCATCGTGGACCGCGTGATGCGGCGCTCCTCCAGCAATATCAGCATCTGGCCGAACAGGCCGGCCTGCCACTGGTCGCCGCGAATGGCGTCTACTACCACGTCCCGGAACGTCGTCAATTGCACGATGTCGTCACCGCCATCAGGCATGGCTGTACCGTGTCTGAACTTGGCGCACGTCGCTTCGCGAATGGCGAACGTCACTTAAAAAGTGAATCCGAGATGCGGGCTCTATTTTCAGCTGTCCCCGATGCAGTCTCACGTACCTTGGAGATCGCGGCCCGCTGCACGTTCTCCCTGGATGAGCTCAAATATGAATATCCCGACGAAGTCTATTCGACCACAGAAAGTCCCATTGATTACCTGACACGCCTCACGTGGAAAGGGGCCCATGAACGGTATCCGAGGGGAATTCCTGCCAAGGTTGAGGCCGCGATCCGGAAAGAACTGGCACTCATCCAGGATCTCAACTACGCCGCCTATTTTTTGACGGTTCACGACCTCGTGCGTTTTGCCCGCGGTCAGAACATCCTGTGTCAGGGGCGAGGTTCAGCCGCGAATTCGGCCGTGTGCTATTGCCTGGGAGTGACCGCTGTCGATCCCGACACCACGGATCTTTTATTCGAGCGATTTATCAGCAAGGAACGCGCCGAAGCCCCTGATATCGACATCGATTTCGAACACGAACGCCGCGAAGAGGTCATCCAATATATCTATCAGAAATATGGTCGCCAGCGGGCAGGCATGACAGCCGAGGTCATCACCTATCGCGCTCGATCCGCAATTCGCGATGTCGGTAAGGCCTTGGGGCTGTCGTTGGATCGTGTCGACGCTCTGACCAAAAGCATGGATCATGCTCGGGAAACGGTCCAACTCGCCCACCGTTTTCAGGAAGCGGGCTTTGATGCCACCTCGCCCATTGGCATGCAGTTATCCAAACTGGTGCTCGAGCTGTTGGGATTCCCCAGGCATCTTTCACAGCATGTCGGCGGAATGATCATCACGCAGGGACTGCTGTGCGAACTCGTTCCTATCGAAAATGCGTCCATGCCAGGACGAACGGTCGTCGAATGGGACAAGAATGACCTCGATGCCTTGGGGGTCCTGAAGGTCGATTGCCTGGCGTTGGGGATGCTGACCGCCATTCGCAAGTGTTTTGAAATGGTCAAGACGCATGCGCGTCGCGATCTGACCCTCGCCAACGTACCGCAAGATGACGTTGCGGTGTACGACATGATCTGCAAGGCCGACACAATCGGCGTCTTCCAGATCGAAAGTCGGGCTCAAATGAGCATGCTGCCCCGACTGAAACCGAGGGAATTCTACGACCTCGTGATTGAGGTCGCCATCGTACGGCCGGGGCCCATTCAGGGAAATATGGTCCACCCCTATCTGCGGCGTCGAAACGACGAAGAGGCTGTCACGTATCCCAGCGAGGCCGTGAAAGGCGTCCTCCATCGCACGTTGGGAGTACCAATCTTTCAAGAGCAAGCGATGAAGCTGGTGATCGTTGCGGCGAGCTTTACTCCAGGCGAAGCGGATCAATTTCGACGGGCGATGGGGGCGTGGCGTAAGACGGGGCAGATCGAAAAATTCCACTCCAAGTTGATTGGTGGGATGCTCACAAACGGCTACACCGCGGAATTCGCCGAGCAACTGTTCAACCAGATTCGCGGCTTCGGAGAATACGGGTTTCCCGAATCACACGCTGCCAGCTTTGCCCTCTTAGTCTACGTGTCGGCGTGGCTTAAACATTATTATCCGGCGGCCTTCACGGCAGCCCTCGTGAATAGTCAGCCGATGGGGTTCTACGCACCATCGCAATTGATCAGCGACGCACGCCGACATGGTGTCGACGTGCATCCGCTGGACGTCAATGCCAGCGAATGGGACTGCATACTCGAAGAAACCAGGCAAAACGGTAAGACGGCGTGGGCCATCCGACTGGGGTGGCGGATGCTTAAGGGAATCAGTCAGCCAATTGCCGAAGCGATTGCAAACTGCCGCCGGGCCAACCGTTTCACGTCCTATGACGATTTCACCCAGCGTACACAGTTCAGCCCGTCGGTCCTGGCCTTACTGTCCGATGCCGACGCGTTTCGTTCTCTGGGCGAATCGCGTCGCACGGCCTTCTGGAAGTCGCTGCCGGCTCAGGATCCCACGGAACTCTTCGACGACCAGGCCAATCCTGAACCTGTCGCTCCGCTACCAGTCATGACCAGCCTGCAGCAGGTCAATGCCGACTATCGGACCATCAGCCTGACTCTGCGGCAGCATCCGCTCAGCTTCTTGCGCGGCGAGCTCACTCAACGACGAGTGATTCGATCGGATGAGTTGCTGACGGTTGAAGAGAACCGTCGCTATCGGGTCGCGGGACTCGTTCTTCATCGACAGCGGCCCGGGACAGCCAAGGGCATCACATTCATGACGATCGAGGACGAAGCCGGGACCGCCAACCTGATCGTTCGGGTCGACGTCTGGGAGCGATTTCATCTCATCGCCAGGCAGGCGACCGCCTTGATCGTGCAGGGGCTTCTGCAACGCAGTGACGGCATTACCCATGTGCTGGTCGATAAGATGGAGGATCTTTCTCCATTGCTGGCCGAGCTCGGCAATAAATCCCGAGACTTCCACTGATTCGCATGCTGGACTTAGCGACCGCGATTCAACAAGCTGCGTTGATTGAGATAATCCACGAACACTTCGCTCATATCGCGGCGAGTATCCACCAGCACGCGTTCAATCTGATTGTGCTGGCACATCTGTTCGAAGCGATCATTGAATTTTTTGACCGCTTCCAGATAGGCCCGCTGCAGATCTTCCGGCTGAGCCAGAAACTCGTCCGGAACTTCCAGACCGAGAAACTTGATCATGCCATCGAACTCAAATGCGAGCTCATCATGGTGCATGACCTGGAAGAGAACGACTTCGTGCTTGTTGTAGGACATCCGCTGCAGGGCAATCTCCAGCGCATCCAGATCGGTAAAGAAATCGCTGAAGATGACGACGATCTCGCGCCGCCGCATCCGGCCGGTCAACTCGGTCAGGCACTCGGGCATCCGCGTCTTCTGCTTCGGCTGGAGCTCATTCAGATGCTCGGTCATCCGCACAATCTGCGACATCGAATTACCGGGAGTAATAAACCCACGGACATCTTCGTCGAAGGTCGAGAAGCTGACCTTATCGCTTTGCAGCACAACTGCGTAACCCAGCGTCGTCGCCATCTGGGCCGCATACTGCATCTTCTGTTCGGCGTCGGCCCCATACCGCATCGACGCACTGACATCGAGAATGAGATGACAGACGAAATTCGTCTCCATCTCGTATTGCTTGATGAACAGCTTCTCTCGAGTGAAGTACAGACGCCAGTCAATGTGCTTCGGATCGTCACCCCAGACGTACTCGCGGTGCCCGGCAAATTCCACGGCAAAACCATGCAGCGGAGACTTGTGAGCACCCGCCAGATTGCCCATCACCAGGCCGCGCGGCTCAAAGTGCCGATGCGCGACCCGGCTCAGAACTTCTGGGTTGATGTATTTCGAAAGCACATTGGCCATGTCAGTTCACAATCCAAAAATAGGTCCCATGAGTCCCATAGGTCCTATAAGTCCCATTCCTGAATCAATCAGAGACCTGCCGCCCTGCCCTAAACAAACCGACGCTGGCAGCGTCGGCCACGGGCACCTAAGCCGCCGGCTTTTCGTACTTCTTATCAGCCGGAATCGCTTCCATCAGCATTTGAATCAGTTGCTCGCTGCCAACATTCGACGCCTGAGCCGCGAAGTTACTCGCAACACGATGCCGCAATGCGGGCTTCGCCACAGCCTGCACATCGCCGATCGTGGCGTGGTACCGACCATACAGAATCGCCCGGGCCTTGGCACAAGTGACGAGGGTCAACAGACCACGCGGCCCAGCCCCCCAGCTTACCCAGCGATTGACGAAGTCGGGAGCTTCCTTCGTGTGCGGACGAGTCGCCCGAACCAGAGCCCACGCATATCCCAGGACCTGATCACTGACGGGCACCGTCGCCACCAACTTTTGAATCTCAATGATTTCGGCACCGCTCATCACCGGAGTGATGTTGGACTGCTGAGCGGTCGTCACACGGCGAGCGATATCCCATTCTTCTGCACCGCTGGGATAATCCACCTTGATGTACAACAGGAAGCGGTCGAGCTGAGCTTCGGGAAGGGGATAAGTTCCTTCCTGCTCGAGCGGGTTCTGAGTCGCCAGCACGAAGAACGGAGCCGGCAGCTTATGGACGTTACCGCCCGCACTGATCTGCCGTTCCTGCATCGACTCGAGCATAGCAGCCTGAGTCTTCGGCGGAGTTCGGTTGATTTCGTCAGCCAGCACCATGTTGGCAAACAAGGGACCCGCGAGGAACTTGTATTCGCGAGCCCGAGTCTCCAGATTTTCCTGGATAACTTCGGTACCCGTCACGTCGCTGGGCATCAAGTCGGGCGTAAACTGAATTCGCTTGAAGCTGAGGTCCAAGGCCTGAGCCAGCGAGCTGATCAACAGCGTCTTAGCCAGACCAGGAACACCTTCCAGCAAGGCATGCCCCTTGGCGAAGACGGCCACCAGCACTTGCTCGATGACGTCATTCTGTCCCACGATGACTTTTGACAATTCATCGCGAATACGGTTGTAGGCCTGCTCACAGCGTTGCACGGCGGCGACGTCAGCGGGAGATAATGTGCTGCTCATGAAAGTGGAATCCTCAAGATCTTAACGGGTTGATTTTGTCGTTGACGTTATGCCGGCCGCGGTTTGTCCGCTCTGATTTCTGATTATTCGCTCCCCTCGCCCTGGTACTCCGGGGAGAGGGGCC
>JAKFVC010000144.1 GCA_021732415.1 Planctomycetaceae bacterium | reverse complement strand
ACTGCTCCCCTCGCCCTGGTACTCCGGGGAGAGGGGAGCAGTTTCCTTGTTTTAGTCAGCGGTTTATTTTGACATTCTGCTCTACTTAAGTAGAGTCCACCACGTGATCACAACCCGTACTCTTTGATCTTACGATACAGAGTCCGTTCGCCAATGCCCAACAGTTCGGCAGCCTCTTCGCGCTTGCCGCCGGTCAGTTCCAGAGTTCGCTCGATATAGTACTTTTCGATCTCGGTGAACGGGCGACCGACCAGTGAGTCGGCTCCGGATTTCCCCGCCAGAGCTCGACCACTTTCCTCTTTGTCGTTACCGAGTGGGGCCAGTTCATCCGGCAGATCCTGGGAGTCCAGGAAGCCGTCGGTGTCGACCACAATCATGCGCTCGACCCAGTTTCGCAACTGCCGGATGTTGCCCGGCCAATCGTACGCCATGAAAGCCTGCCGGGCCCCCTTGGACATGCCCTCGATGTGCTTGCCGTGCTGGATCGCAATGTCCTTCAAGAAGTGTTCAATCAGCAGCGGGATGTCCTGCCGGCGTTCGCGCAGCGGTGGCAGATTGATGTTCACGACGTTCAAACGATAGTACAGATCCTTGCGGAACGTCCCCTTCTCGACTGCCTCGGACAGATTGGCATTCGTCGCGGCGACCAGCCGCACGTTGACACTGATCTGTTCGTTCGCCCCCACGCGCGAGATCTTCCGATCCTCCAGCACACGCAGCAACTTGATCTGCGTCTCGGCGGGCATTTCGCCCACCTCGTCCATGAACAGCGTACCGCCGTTGGCGTACTCGAACTTGCCGATCCGGCGTCCGACCGCTCCCGTAAACGAGCCCGGTTCGTGACCGAACAGTTCGCTCTCCAGAATGCCCGCCGACAGGGCCGAGATATTCAGCGGTACGAACGGCTTGCTCTTGCGGCGGCTGTTGTGGTGAATGGCCCGCGCAACGAGATCCTTGCCGGTCCCGTTTTCACCCTGAATCAGGACCGTGCTGTCGGTCGGCGCGATTTGCTGTAACTGCGCCATGATCTTCAGCATCTGAGGACTATTGCCGATGACTCCCTCGAAGCCAAACTTCTCGTCCAGACGACGGTGGAGCTCGGCGTTCTGACGAATCAGCCGCAACCGCTCCGACGCCTTGTCGACTGCTGTCCGCAGTTCCTTGATGTCCAGCGGTTTCGTGAGATAGGTATAGGCCCCATGCTGCATGGCCGTGACTGCCGAGTTGATCGATCCATGCCCGGTCAGCAAGATGACTTCGGCGTCGGGAATCTCTTCCTTCGCCTTGCGCAGAATGGCGAGTCCGTCAAAGTCTTCCATGCGAAGGTCAGTGACGACGATATCGTAGATTTCGCTTTCCAGCAGTTGAGCTCCCCGCTGACCCGACGGGGCGACGGAGCATTCGTAGCCGACGCGATTCAGACTCTCCGCCACCGCCTGAGCGTGGGGTTCATCGTCATCGACAATCAACACACGAATATGTGCGGCAGGCAAGTTCGCCTTATCTTCAGGGGCCGTCATGCATCCATCCCAACGTCAGTGCGGAAACGCTCAGGGCCTCTGGAAGTCGAGTCCCGCTGAGAACAGGCAGCATCAAGTGCCCGCCCATGTTAAGTCACCGCAGTATAGCAAGACCCATGAAGATGCCTCAAACCAGCCCCTCGGAATCGATCTCGGCTTGGTGCGGGTCAGGAAAGAGGGCGGATTTGGAGAAGAATGGTGTCGGAATGACTAATGTCTAATTGCCTGATGTCTAAAAGGGCTCAGGAACCAGGCTGAGTTTTGGGACGTTTCGACTTCACGGTCTGGTTCGCTTTTGAGAATTGACTGTCTGAGTCGCCGAATTTGATCCCATTCAATCTCACTTCGAGGGCGCACAGTTTCCGCTGGCATACCACAAGTTGCTGTGAATCAATCAGTTGCAGTCATTCTCGCCCTGTCAAATCCTGGGAAAACCAGCTCTGCAAGAGCTGAGTCGATTCCGCGAGTTTGCATTCAGGCGGTTAAAATGCCGATTGGGCAAAGTAGGCGAAACCTCGCGAGCCCACGTCATCGGCTCACGAGACATATACAAAGGTTTAAAGGGATCAAAGAAGTCGAAGGGGTCAAAGAGTTCAAAGGGATCAAAGAGCGCAGCGAAAATCGCCCTGTAGGATGGCCGCCCCGGCCGTCTGTTAGCGAGTGGAGCAGCAGAAGACGGCCGAGGCGGCCATCCTACGGTCGAATTCACGCCAGATTGATTCAATGCGGCAAAGAATTCAAAGAAGTCGAAGGGATCGAAGAGTTCAAAGAGTTCAAAGAGCGCAGCGGAAATCGTCCTGTAGGATGGCCGCCAGATTGATGCAACGCGGCAAAGAGTTCAAAGAAGTCGAAGGGATCGAAGAGTTCAAAGGGATCAAAGAGCGCAGCGGAAATCGTGCTGTAGGATGGCCGTCCCGGCCGTCTCTTAGCGAGTGAAGACGTAGAAGACGGCCGAGGCGGCCATCCTACGGTCGGATTCTCGCCAGATTGATGCAACGCGGCAAAGAGTTCAAAGAAGTCGAAGGGATCGAAGAGTTCAAAGGGATCAAAGGGATCAAAGAGCGCAGCGGAAATCGTGCTGTAGGATGGCCGTCCCGGCCGTCTCTTAGCGAGTGAAGACGCAGAAGACCGCCGAGGCAGCCATCCTACGGTCGGATTCTCGCCAGATTGATTCAACGCGGCAAAGAATTCAAAGAAGTCGAAGGGATCAAAGAAGTCGGCTCATGAATAAACGAGCCGTGACGCCATAACTCCTCTATAATACTGTCACCATTTACGCACGGTGGAGCAATTTCCTATCTTATCAGGAATGTTTCAACGTGCGGATTCTAGATTGGCGACTCGAAATATGAACCAGCAATCCGCCAGGAACTCGGCGTATCACGTATTGAAGAAGTGTGATCTGTCTGAAATCTCCGGTTGAGTGAAAAGACGCAACTCGGTTATGATTCCCGAGAGGTCACTGACGCTCGTTATCGAGTGTTATTTCTTGTCCGGCAAGTAAGTTACGGCAAATACCGGCTGTCTGAGTCGCGCGTTGCGTCGACTTCAGCCAATGCTGCACTCTTAGAGCCAAATGCTTATGAACACGAACCTTCGGGCCGCCGCCTATCGCTCGCTGTGGATGTCGTCTCTCGCGTTCTTATGGGCAGTCGGGACGTACCTGTCGCCGATTCCTGCCCAGGAATTCGGCGGATTCAAAGATGCGCTCGGACTATCTGGCCAGAAAGCGGCGAAATCTCCCGAGGCCAATGTCACGATTTCTGTGGAACCCGCGGAAGCCAAAGTTGGCGAGACCGTGACCTTCACGGTAAAAATCGACATGCCGCCCGGAAACCACGTCTATTCGATGAGTCCGAAGTTTGGTGGGGGCACGAAGGTGAAGTTTACCGCGGAACAAGGAGTCAAAGCCCTCGGCGAATTCGAGGCTGATCATCCTCCCAAGTCCGAGTTCGTCAAGGAGCTGGATCAGACCGTCGAAAAATACACCAAGTCGGTCACCTGGACCCGCAAATATCAGGTTCTGGAGGGCACGTCGCCTGCACATTTGACTGGAGAGCTGATCTACCAGGTTTGCAACGCTCAAACCTGTCTGCCCTCGAAGCAGCCATTCAAAGTCGAAATCCCCGTAGCGGCGACCGGGGCGGCTCCGGTCCCTAAACGTGACGGTGAACGCAAACCGGCGGCAGGTGTAGATCGATTCAGTCTGGTCGACGACCTGAAGTCACCCCATGCCGACGCGATCATCCACTTGACGCCGGTAGATGCCAAGCCCGGTGACCAGGTGACGCTGACTGTGCGTGTCGAGTTGGCCCCCGAGTGGCACACGTTCTCTCTGACTCAGCCCGAAGGCAATGCGGCGCAGACGACCGAGATTGATGTGGAATCCCACGACGGTCTTGAAGCGATCGACACGGATTTCACCGCCAGCAAGCCATATCATATCACAGAGATTGAGAACCCGGGCAAACCGAAATTCATTCATCAGATTTACGAAGGCGAAGTGACTTGGACTCGCAAGTTCCGCCTGTTGCCGGACACCCAGATGGCGGACGTCAAGGTGAAGGGAAAGTTGCGATTCCAGTTTTGTAAGCATAAGGGGTCTTGCATCCCCAAGACGGTCAAGTTCGCATTGCCCCGTGGCAACGCTGCAGAGCCCGAGCAGCCTGCGAAGGTCACGGTTGTGCCGGTACCAGAAGTTGGAGTCGCAGCCGGCGGTTCGAACACGGCGCCCATGGCCGATCTCAGCGATGCCGAATGCATCACGGGCGCGGGACAGGGCGACGCTCATGACCGCGGTTTCCTGTACGTGATTGGCGCTGCATTCGCCTTCGGTTGGCTGGCTCTGCTGACGCCGTGTGTCTTTCCCATGGTGCCCATTACTGTCAGCTTTTTCTTGAAGCAGGCCGAGAAGAAGCACAACAACCCGTTGAAAATGGCTCTCGTCTACTGCGGCAGCATCATCGCCACGTTTACAGTCATGGGCTTGCTCTTCAGCTTCTTGTTCGGAGCGGGTTACATCAATACGCTGGCGAACGGCGTCTATCTGAATCTCTTCCTGGGACTGGTCCTGTTGTTTTTCGCCTTGAACTTGCTGGGGCTGTTCGACATTCAAATCCCGAGCTGGCTGCTGACCTTTACGGCTTCGAAGGAATCGACCAGCAGTTACCTGGGCGTCTTCTTTATGGCCCTGACCTTCACGCTGACATCCTTCACGTGCACGTTCGCCTTCCTCGGGTTGATTCTCGTCTGGGCTGCCAATGGAGAATTCTGGTTGCCCCTCGCAGGGTTGGTGTCATTCTCGACCGCGTTTGCCTTGCCGTTCTTCCTGTTGGCATTGTTTCCGAGTTATCTCCGGAAGTTGCCCAAGAGCGGCGGCTGGATGAATCGAGTGAAGGTTGTGATGGGTCTGATCGAGATGGCCTTCATGTTCAAGTTCCTCAGCGTGGCCGATATCAGTTGGAACGGCATGCCCACCGTGTTTGATTTCCATCTCGTCATGTCGGCCTGGATGGCCATTTCCATCGTGGCGGGCCTGTATCTGATTGGAAAAATCACACTGCCGCATGACACGCGTGAGGACTACATCGGCGTGCTGCCGATGGTCCTGGCGATCGGCTGCTTTGGCCTGGCCGGCTATCTGGCAGTCGGCATCTTCGGTCACGAAGCTCCTACCGGCATTCTCGGCAAGCAAATCATGGCATTTGCTCCGCCGCGACTCGAAGGAGGCAGCGGTGAGGATGGTCCGTATCTGGTCGGCACGCACGATAAGCAAACCTATTTGCTGGACTTTGATCGGGCGAAAGCCAAAGCCATGAAACTACGCCAGCCCCTGTTCGTTGAATTTACGGGGGTCAATTGCATCAATTGCCGGCAGATGGAACAAACCATTGCGGGCGCGGGAATTCAGCGATACATGAAGAACCTGGTTCGCGTCCAGTTGTATGTCGATTCGATCCCGGCGGACGGTGTTTCCGATCCCAAGGAAGCCGAGAAGCTGGTTGAAAAGAACGTCCAGTTGCAACAGGACTGGTTCCAGAACGTGTCACTCCCGAGCTACGCCGTCGTCACACCCGATGGGAAGATCTTCCTGTCTCGCAGCTCGGGGCTGGTCCCCGCTGCTGAGTTTGAGACCTTCCTGCAGTGTGGCGAAAACAAGTGGCAACGCAGCAAGCAAGCCGAAGTGGCTTCAGTGAAGCCATAGTTGATCGCAGACGCTGGCAGCGTCTGCCACGGGGCCTGAAGTGGCTTCCGTGAGGCCCTGGTCAGCCTCGGGACACGCTTGGAGCCAGGGTGAGTTCTCCCATTGGTCCTATAAGTCCCATCCGTCCCATAAGTCCCATCAAATTCATGGAGCCCATGGGACTTATGAACCGACCAAAGTCGCGGATTGAATACGCGGTAATGATTGGCTTAGTGATGCCCGCCATGACCGTGATCGACAACGGCCAGGGCATGACCCCCGTGATCATCATGTCCGTGGCCATCATGTCCATGATGGTCGTCGGCTTCGGGAACATCGTCAGCGAATTGGCAGCAACTGGCACAGCAGCCTGAAAGTTGAGCCGCACCGGCCAGCAACATCAGACAATAGAGACCCGTCACATAGACGGTCTTGCCGACGAAATTGCTGATCGTCAGTCCAAACAGGTGATAGCTGCCACTTGCGGGGGGTGAGACAACTCCCCACACCATGATCCACACCACCGCGATCAGCACCAACGCGATCCAGCCACCCTCCTGGGTAATCTGGACTCGCAGCTTGGTCCAATTGACGGCCAGCAACCAGAACACGATCCAAGCCACCAGCGGAGTCCAGGGCAGGACCATATAACCCACGCTGCCGACGAGATCGACCAGGGCGAAGAACAGCTCAAACAGTGACTCGAATACGCTTAGCATATCAGTTCAAACTTTGCAGCGAGGGCGTCGTCGCGACTGGTGAATCCACCGTCGCGTCAGGTCGGCCCTGGGTGTGTGATTGGTCGGCTGGAGGCTGCGGATTTGAGACAAACCGAGGCTCCAGAATCAATTGTGCTCAAAACGTATCAGATTGGAGATACTGATTCCAGCGAGCGACGTAGGACGGGTCGCCGTATCGTGGGACGGGTCTCCAGGCCCGTCCGTCCGCTTTTGAATTTCGGTGGCGGATCTTGGATACAGAATGGGACTCATGGGACGGATGGGCCCTATGGGACCTATGGGACTGATGATAGAGGGACGGACGGGCCTGGAGACCCGTCCCACGATACTGCGCTACCACTCGCGGTGGTAACCCGCCGTCCAGCCGCCATCGACAGTGATGATGCAGCCATTGATGTAACTGGCTTCCGGGGCCACCAGGAACAAGACCGCTGCGGCAATCTCCTCGGGTTCGCCTGGCCGTCCGAGAGGAATGTGCGAAATCAAGCTGGCGGCGTTCTGCGAGTACGACCCGTCGGCCCCATAGAACAGGGCTCGAGTGCCGGCCGTCAACGTCGATCCCGGCGCAACTCCATTCACCAGAATGTTTTGCGGTCCCAGCTCAAGGGCCATCGACTTCGTTAAATTGATCACCCCGGCCTTGGCCGCGACGAAGGCACTCTGCAGTCGCAGCGGCACCAATCCGGCAATCGAGGAGATATTCACGATGCGACCACCGCCCGCGTTCAACAAGTGCGGCACGACTGCCTGGCTTGTCGCAAACACTCCTGTCAGATCGACTTGCAGAATCCGCTGCCAGTCTTCCATCGCGTATTCATGCACCGGCCGACGGTCTTTCACCGTATTGATTCCCGCGTTATTGACCAGGATCGTGATTTTTCCGAAGCGGGCGGCGATGTCATCCGCCAGCCGCTTCATCCCCGGGGCATCGGAAACGTCGCCTCCAAACGCCAACAGCTTTTCACTGGGTCCGCCGAGGTCGATCACCGTCTGCAGGGCGACTTTTTCCTGGATATCGACGATGGCCACAGCGGCGCCATTGGCCAGAAACTGCTCGACAATCGCTCGACCGATGCCTTGGGCTCCGCCTGTAATCACGGCGACCTGATTCTGGAGATTGACCTGCATATGCGCTTCCTTTGCGGGATTTCCCAACTAAACGTGAACGATGTCGGTCACACCATACGCGAGCCAACCGATGACAGCAAGGAAAGTGGGATAGGCTTAGAGCGTGTTTGAGATGGGAGGGCGAGGCTCCCGCCGAGCCTAATACGAGCTTTAGCTCGGCGACCGCCGGAGGCATGGAACACGGCCTCCGGCGGTCGCCGACCTGCGGTCGTGCTAGGCTCGGCGGGAGCCTCGCCCTCCCAAATTCTGGGTTTTCAAACAGGCGACTTAGCGAGATTAACGATTGAGTCGACAAATCGACTCGGGAAATCGGGGAGTTCCAATTTTTTTGCTGAGCGAAAAGGCTCGCATGGCGCACAATGGAGAAGGGTGGAATTCTGTGACAGTTCGTCTGCGGGAACCACTCACGCTGAAAGTTCGTCCTATTCCGGTTGGAACTGTAAATTCACTTTGACAACCACTGGTAGCATTCGGTAGCTTTGATAAGCTCGGTAAGACGATGGAGTTATACTGCACGTCGTGCGCTGCTCTGGCGTGTCCTTGTCTCTGAATTCCTGGTGAAACCGGAAGCGTGCCGTTGCGTGTCTCGCTGCATTTTCGAGATTTGTTGCTGCCGCCCGTGTTTTTTTGATAGTTTGTAACGTATTCATCCATTTCGGCCCGCATTGTCGCTCATTCGATTCGTTCCGCCCGGTTTTCCAGCAGGCGGAATGGGATCCAGTCATCTGGCACTCGCGTAGTTTTAGGGGAAGTCATGAAGCAATTAGGACGTGTCATTCTCGTGGCCGCCGTGCTGTTCGGGAGCACAACGAGTCCCGTCGCCAATGCCCAGGTCGACATCATCCAGCCGACCCTCAACCTGGCGCTGCCGCAGATCAGTTTCGGTCCCGGCATCAATCCGATTGGCGGCAGCTACTCGAACGACGCCCTGAACATCATTCGTGCCCACCAGATGGCTCTGCAACAAGTGCAGGCTGCCATCATCTATCTGCAAGCCAACCGCGACAACATTCTGGCCGGTAAAAACATCGGCTACAACACGGCCTTCGGTGACTTCTACAATCCGAACAGCCAATTTGCAGGTCAGTACAACCGCACTTTGCGACGTCCGACCGGCAGTATCGATCGGTTTGGTAATCCCGAGTATCAAGTCGTTTATAACACGGCCCATTTTGATCGCGTGCTGGACGTCTACCAGCGGATTCAGGCCGCTCTGCAAAATGCGATTACCTATGCGTTGGGTGCTCAGCCCACGCTTCCCACCACGGGGACTTCGACGATCCCGGTTGATGCCGCCTTCGAAACCTATCGACACAATGTTGCGACAATCGGTGATCCGCTGTTCGGCACTCCGTTCGTGCCTCAGCAAGGACTGGTTTACAGCTTCAATGATCCGCAAGGTAGGCCCTACATTAATCCCGTCACCAGGCGTCCGTTTATCGATCCGATTACCGGCCAGCCCGATATTGATCCGGCGACCGGCAAGCCCTTCGTGAATCCGCTCACCGGCAAGCCCTTCCCGAACTATGCGATGCTGGGCGACGCTTCGGTCAACAATCAACAGATTACGCTCGACGTGGCTCTGGAACGCGGTCTCATTCAATGGGGTGATTCGACGTCGTTCTCACCCAAGCACATCTCCCAGCTCGGCACCTCACCGAACAGTCCGTTGCGATGGGATGACGACAATGACATTTCCACCCTGACGGCCCCGTTGACCCCTGAGCAGGAGCTGGCGTTCTTCAAGGATCGTCTGGATGCCTATGCCGTGCTGCGGACGACGACCACCACAAGCGGCGTCACCACCACCACCCCGGAAACGATCTACATCGGTGGGGCCTTCTTGAATGAATCACAGCGATCCAATTCGACACCCCCTGGGGAACCGAATTCGTTCTTTCACAAGACCGACCTGAATCAGTATCAGATGATCATCGCGGCGTTGGCTCAGTCGGACGGCTCGACCACGACCACGACGACTGCGAATAATGTCACCACCACCACCGGCGTGGCGATTGAACCCGGTTTGCTGGAGCTGTTTGGTCAGAGCGCCTACTTCTTCGAAGCTCTCGATTCGAGGTCGTATGCCTTGTTCGCAGACGTGTTCCGTGCCAGCCAGGATGGCGGGATTGGCGACGCCAGCCTGCTGCCGCCCCCAGGCAAGCGTGCGACGGCTTCGGATACCTTCACTCCGGTTGTTCCCGGTTCGTAAATCGCTCGACCGATCATTTTGGATCGGATCGGCTCAAGACTGTTTGATTTCTCAGAGCAGCCCGACCTTCTTGATGGAGGCCGGGCTGCTTCGTTTCCTCGACCCGTTGAAATTGGACGGGAAGGCAGACAAATCTGGCTGAAGTGGCGATAATCGCGGGGCCCTGGTCCGAGTCTGTGAACTTCCAGATGAGGATGACGACTCTATTGAAAGACATGCGGCGACACATGATGCAACGTTGGTCTAAGGTGATTGCGCGGCTGAGCCTGACCTGTTGGCTGGGAGCTGCGATCTTTTTCGTCGCGGTGGCGATCCGTCCCATTCGTTCGCCCTTCCTCGATTCGCAAAGCAAGGCCCTGCTGGCCAGCCTGCTCTTTCCCGGCTACTACGCGTTTGGATTCAGCCTGCTGTCCGTGGGCTGGGTCGCGACCTGTCTCTCTGGGCCGCGCCGGCTGTCGTGGCAGTTGCTGTGGATCTCGCTCGCCTTGGGAATCGCGACCGCCGACTGGATCTGGATCTACAGCCCACTGGCCGAGATGACCCGCCTGCAATGGGTGGAGCAAGCGGCTCCACCAGCCAGTTTTCGAGGCTATCATCTGGCCTCGATGGCGATCAACTCAGTCGGGCTGCTGTGCAGCGCCATCGCCGCGGTTCTAGCTTGCCAGCCAGAGCGGGCCGAATCAGTCATCAAGGCAGCGACATGAGTTGTCCGCAAACAAACAACGCCGTCTGGAAGATTGGTCTGCTACTAGTCCCTGTCGTGATTGGGATTGGCGGTTGTTCACAACCAGCCGCACCCGTGCCTCCGGCCCCGCCAGTGACAGTCGCTCGTCCTAGATCCTCCGCCGAGCCCCATCTGACAGAACTCTGCAAGCTGATTGCTCAGCGGCTGGGTTTGATGCCCGGGGTGGCTCAGGCCAAGTGGAACCGCAAGTTGCCGATCACCGATGAGAAGCGCGAGCAAGCCTTACTCGCCAAGCTCGCTGCCGATGGTGAATCTCTAAATCTGCCGACTGAGTTTGTCACAGACTTCTTCCGAGCCCAGATTACGGCCGCCAA
Organism: Planctomycetaceae bacterium; assembly: GCA_021732415.1. Taxonomy (GTDB): domain Bacteria; phylum Planctomycetota; class Planctomycetia; order Planctomycetales; family Planctomycetaceae; genus JAKFVC01. Next base: position 4,910 of record JAKFVC010000144.1, on the reverse strand, counting down.
ACTCGTGCAGGAAGAAGCGTTTCAAAAATGGACCGCCGAGCAACGGGCGCCGTTTCCCAACCCGCCAGACCTAGAGAAGGACGTGCGACCGAAGATCGACGACATCAATCGACAGATGTTGGAAGAGCTCAAGCGGTGTTGGGCCGAGCGTACCGATCCGGAGTGGGCCACGGAGTTAAACCGTGCGACAAGAGCTGCATTTGAATCGACTCCATGGCCGCGGGATGTCATTACTGCCGCTACGAAACCATTGCAGGAGATCGCGGTTTCAGCCCCCTGACGTGAGATGACAGGCCAACAAAAAAAGACTGCCCCGTTTGCACGGGGCAGTCTTCGTTTTGATCACGCGACGTTTGGCAACTTAGAGTTTATTAGTACCGATAGTGATCGGGCTTGTAAGGGCCTTCCACCGGCACGCCGATGTATTCCGCCTGCTTGGCGTTCAGAGTCGTCAGCTTAACGCCCAGCTTGGCGAGGTGCAGTCGAGCCACTTCTTCGTCGAGCTTCTTCGGCAGCATGTGGACGCCGAGTTCGAACTTGTTGTTCGTGTCCCACAGAGCCAACTGAGCCAGCACCTGATTGGTGAAGCTGTTGGACATGACGAATGACGGGTGACCGTGAGCACAACCCAGGTTCACCAGGCGGCCTTCGGCCAACACGATGATGCACTTGCCGTTCGGATAAACGTACTTGTCGACCTGCGGCTTGATCTCGATCTTCTTGATCTTCGGGTCGTTGACCAACGAAGCAATTTCGATTTCCGAGTCGAAGTGGCCGATATTGCAGACGATGGCATTCGTCTTCATCGCGTCGAGGTGTTCCTTGCGGATGACGTCGATGCAGCCGGTACACGTCACGAAGATGTCGCCTTGAGCGGCCACGTCTTCGATCGGCAAGACTTGATAGCCTTCCATCGACGCCTGCAGAGCGTTGATCGGATCGATTTCGGTCACGATCACACGAGCACCCAGGCGGCTCATGGCTTGAGCACAGCCCTTGCCCACATCGCCGTAACCGCAAACCACAACCACCTTGCCGGCGATCATGATGTCGGTCGCTCGCTTGATGCCGTCCGCGAGTGATTCACGGCAGCCATAGAGGTTGTCGAACTTGCTCTTGGTGACCGAGTCATTCACGTTGATCGCGGGAACGGCCAGCTTGCCCTCTTTGAGCATCTGGTAGAGGCGATGGACGCCGGTTGTGGTCTCTTCGCTGATACCGCGAATTCCGGTCAACAGTTCGGGGAACTTGTTGTGGACCATCAGGGTCAGGTCACCGCCATCGTCCAGGATCATGTTCAACGGCTTGCCATCGGGCCAGAACAAGGTCTGCTCGATGCACCAGTCGAATTCTTCGTTATTCATGCCCTTCCAGGCGAAGACGCGCACACCGGATTCAGCAATCGCTGCGGCGGCATGATCTTGCGTGGAGAAGATATTGCAGCTCGACCATTGCACATCAGCTCCCAGAGCCGTCAGGGTCTCGATCAAGACCGCGGTCTGGATGGTCATGTGCAGGCAACCGGCGATCCGAGCACCCTTCAGGGGCTTCGAAGTGCCGTACTTCTCACGCAGGGACATCAGCCCCGGCATTTCATTTTCCGAGAGTTCGATCTCTTTCCGGCCCCATGCGGCCAGGCTGATGTCTTTCACTTTGTACGGTAACGCAGCGGTCGTAACGGTCGCCATATCTACTCCTGAAAATATTTCTCTACCGAGGCTGTCATCCGCGACATCCTCGTTTGTACACCGAATTCTTGCCGTCAAACTCTACAAGATAAGGTTCCGAGGGCTAAACGGCAACTGCAGGGCATCGTGGGACGGGTCTCCAAGCCCGTCCGTCCCCCTTTTTTGAATAATTCTTCGTGTCCTTTGTGACCTTCTGTTCAAAAAGAATGGGATTGGAACAGAAGGTCACGAAGGACACGAAGAAATGCCAAGAATAAGGATGATTGATGCTCTCCTGTCATTTGGTCAACGAGTCATATCGATCACAATTCATCGAGCGAGATCCGGCCGAAGACCTTGTCTAACTAGATGTTGCTGCGACAGGATTAGCTTGCTGGACGGACGGGCCTGGAGACCCATCCCACGGACTGACCGTCATTTCGACGGGGTATTAACACCTTCCACCAACAAAATCTTGCGATAGACGATTCCGCCAAATTCCCCGTCCAGGGCCACAAATCCTTGCTTCGGGACTGCGGCGTCGATCGCTAAGACTTCGACGACCTTCTTCCCATTGATCGTGACGAGTGTCTGTTCTCCACGCACCTGGATGGCCAACGTATTCCATTGACCACCGGGTTTCGCTGCGTTCACAGTGGGAGCGTAGTAGTTAAACAACGACCCCGTGCAGAACTTGTCGGGAAGGACTCCGGCGTCGTTCGCCAGATGAACTTTGAAGGCCGTATCGAGCCCCTTCCCCTGGCCGGGATAACGGAAGTAAACACCTCCCTGGCCCGTCGGACTGATCGTCTTCCACTCCAGGGACAGGTTGAAACTGTCATACGAGGTCGACGAGACCAACATCGAACCGGGCAATTTCTGGAAGGGAATCGTGTAACTGCTGTCTTCTGCCGACGGCTTCCACTCGCGACTGCCGCGTTCTTCCCATTTCACATACGAATAGATCTTCGCCCGATGTTGCTCGGCCTGGGTGGTGCTTGGTGAGTTGGGGAACGCCGCCGCCAGTTCATCGATCTGCTGCAAGGCCATGCCCAGATTCTCGCGAGCCAGTTCCTGCTCGATGATTTTCAACCGCCGCACGGCCAGATGCTCGCGGAACTCGTCGCCAGCGCCCTCGGTCCGATCCAGCCGGGCCTTCATGGTGGCCGCCTGGGCTTTGCCTTCGAAATGCAAAAAGATGCCGATTGCCAGTTGCCCCTTCGGATCGGTTTTCGAGATGATCTTATCGGCCTGCACCAACAGGTCGCCGGGCGTCATCTCACGGAGTTTCCGTTCCACCTGCTTCGTTTTGGCCTTCAGCTTGAACACGCCATTTTCGAATTTCTCAAACGTGAATCCTGATCCACCGATCCGAATGGGTTCGTCCACTTTGTAACTGGATGCGGCCTTCTCGACGGCGGCCCAGAATGTTTGCAGAGCCGCCACTTCATCGGCATCCCATTTGAGCAATTCTTTGAATGGTTGGAGTTCAGGCTTGTTCTGCTGATCAGCCAGCAACTTCGCCGCGGCGGGTATGTCCCGTTTGGTTATCAAGGCCGCGAGTTGTTGCTGGAATGCCGCATAGGGTGTCGGGAGCGAACGCGGGTCGACTACCGGAGTCTTCGGTTCATCAGGATCGGGCTTCATGGCCAGATCAGGTTTCTTTTGTTCTTCCGTTTTCTCAGTCTCGATTTTTTGTGGCTTGAGGGCCCGCCCGACCACCAACACGCCACGCCCCGGTCCGGCATGCAGGCGGACGACGAACAGTTTGCCACTGGTCGCAGGATCTTCCGCATAGTAGAGCCACTGCTCATCGTCAGTGACCCAGAATTGACGCCGCTCGGGATGCGGTACATAGTCCGCCAGATTCGGTTCCGCAATCACCTGCGGCTCCGAGAACGAATCGGTCAGCTTGGCACGCCGAGCTCGCTGGAGTTGCTTCCCATCGAACACATACTGCCGCAGTTCATCCGCGGACAAACAAGGATGCCCGCCCGGCAAGGGAAACTTCTTGGGTTTGTTGAACTCGACTTCGAGCTCATACCGCGCGGCCGTCCAGGATGTGAGCTTTCCATCGCGGTTTTCCAGCCAGTAGAGACGCTTGCCGTCCGCCGATAACTGGGCAGAAGGCCATTCTGGTTCGCCGCGCTCCGCATAGAAGAGAGGCTTCTTGTTGTCGAACGCGCCCTCTTCGGACGTACGGGACAACCCCCAGACGCGACCGACCTTCCCCGGAACCGTATAGCCCACCAGCAGACCGTCAGTCGTCGCACTGGGCGAGGCTGGCAGATCGGCTCCCCTGCTCAGGAGCAACAGACTTGGTGCTTCCCATTCGTCATACGCCGTCCCGCGAGTCGCGTAGTAGATCCCCATCCCTTCCGGCCCCGACCCGGCGTACCAGATCTCGCGACCGTTGGCCGATACGAAGGGGTCCTGACAGCGACCGGAAAACTGCAGTTTTTCCAACGGAATCGGCTTTCCGACGGGGGCCTCCAGATAAGGCGCGGCAAAGGTTGTGCTGGCCTCTGCGAATGGTTCGTAGGTCGGCTCCTGGTCGAAATCCATCGCCTCAGTCACATCGACCACGCGCGGAATGTCATTCCAACCCTTTTTGCCGACACGAATGACGTGACGACCCGCAGCGATCGTCACTTCGCACGGAGTCGGCACAATCTTGCCTTCGGCATCGCGGACAGGCTGCTCGTCGACAAACGCCACGAAGCCCGGCTCCGGAGTATTGATGCGACATTTCAACGACCGTTGCGGAGCCTGCAATTCGTCGCCAGCCCCCGGATCTTCCGCGGGTTTCTCGCCACCTGCCCCTTGCGCGACGGCAGGACCCGACGAGCCGTCTGCCGGCCGTCCGCCGGAGAAGACCGCCCAGCCAATAACTGCCAGCAGGACGAACAGGCCCACTCCGCCAGCAATCAGCACGAGTTTCCGACGATCGGGTTTCGGGCTGCGAGTCGCTTCACTCACTTCCAGTGGCGGATCTTCAGACGCTGCGCGCGGCGCCTCACGTGGCGGCGGGACGCGCGCCGGTGGCGACTTGCCACCCGCGGGCGATTTGGCATCCAGCCGAGAATCTCGCTTGGGCGGACCTTTTCTCGCTGGTCGATTGGGCTCAGAAGAATCAGCAGCGGGCATGGCGGTTGGATATCACGGTGAGAGTGAAGGTCAAATCCTATGGGAACCTGGCAATATGACGGAAATTCGCTCCCCTCGCCCTGGTACTCCGGGGAG
>JAKFVC010000308.1 GCA_021732415.1 Planctomycetaceae bacterium | reverse complement strand
GGTCGGGATCATTGGACGCATTGTCTGACAGATATCCTGGCCGGTGGGGGTATTCGCGGGGGGCAGACCTACGGTTCGACAGACCGTCTGGGTGAATATCCGGAAGAGCATCCCGTCACGCCGGCAGACGTCATCAAGACAGTCTATCACGCGATGGGGATTCATGATCTGGAAGTCTTCGACAAACAAAATCGGCCGTACAACCTGTTGCCCGAGGGTGACGCGATTGCGGCCTTGTTTTAACCGCCAGGCAGATGCAGGCAGCGCTGCTGTCTGGTCTGTGGGCAGTATATTTTAAATAGCTATTCAACATAGATAGTTTAACCGATTAAAGACGAACAGACTTCGTCCGGAATCGGCTGCAGTAGCGGTACGCCCACAGGAGAATCAAGTGACGACCTTCAGTGTCGTCCGTGGCCGTGCCGGACATCGAATACGAAACTTGCTGTCGCCCTAAAGACGACAGATTTCTTGCGCTTACGAATTCATCGCAATTTCTAACGACTTATCGGGCGTGGCGTGATCGCTGCGCTCGAGACCCGGGCCAATGGAGTGAGCGCTTCATATTCGTCTTTTCGTCCGTCTACTGTTTCTTTTGTGGAGAGATCTCATGCGACCAGTCAACTGTCCGAACAGTCCTCGCCAGTCGTCACGCAAAGTCGGATTCACCCTCATCGAATTGTTGGTGGTTATTGCCATCATCGCCGTGCTGATTGCGCTCTTGTTGCCCGCCGTGCAACAGGCCCGTGAAGCCGCTCGACGTTCACAGTGCAAGAACAACCTGAAGCAGCTCGGGCTGGCGCTCCACAACTATCACGAAGCCTTGGGCGCGTTCCCGATCAACTTGTACGGCGGATATGGTGACACTGCCAATGTTGGTGGCTATACCCAGACATCCAAGTCGTGGGGCTTTATCGTTCATCTGTTGCCGTATCTCGATCAAGCTCCGCTCTACAATTTGACGAATCCTGGACTCAACACGATGGCGGCGAGCGGGCAAATCGCCACAGTCATTCCGGTGTTGCTATGCCCGAGCGATCCGGCCGGGTCTCGTGAAACCGAAAGCACGACCTATACGACGGGCAGCATCAACGTCGCCATCACCGACTATAAAGGCGTGGCTGGCAGCGATTGGGACTGGGGAACCTACGCCAATAATGTGGTCACCTCTGGCGATGCTTTCACCGACAATAACGGATTGTTCCACTGCTTGAACTATCGCAAGTACAAGAAGATGTCGAATATCACCGACGGTACCAGCAATACGCTGGCGATCGGCGAAAGTTTGGCCAACGCCAACTTTGCCCTGGGTGACGGTCCGGGTAATACGTGGATGAATGCGGCCGCGGTCACCGCGACCACCGCCGTGCCGATCAATACCTACAACAATGTGCAGACCAATGCTGCTGTTGCCTGGGATCGGAAATGGAGCTTCGCCAGCATGCACACCGGAGGGGCCCACTTCCTGCTGGCTGACGGTTCAGTCCGATTCCTCTCCAACAATATTTCTATGGTGACTTACCGCGATTTGTCCACGGTTGCCGGGGGCGAAACGCTCGGTGAGTTCTAAATATCGCTGAGTCGTGACACGTCACGATTCGCCTAGTGCTTCGTCAAAGCTTCGAATTGGGGTACCACTGGCTCTGCCTGTGCTTTGCGGGACAGTCGAAAGACTACCGGCAAGTGGCACCCGACCCAAAAATTAAGGTGTGACATAGCACTAGCCAGCTAGTTAGCCATGATGTGCCCGACTCGGGAGAGTCGGGCTACGGTGCGGCGGGAGCGTCATGTTCCCGCCGGCCGCAATCGCATCTTCTTCCCCCTTCATTCACCGCAAATTTATTGCGGCCGATGTGTATGACGGCGCGCATCGGCATCGACGGCGGTTGTCTCTTGTTTATGCAGAAGGTCTCTACCAATGTCGCACCAAGGTCCCGGATTCTGGTCTATTCAGAGTTGTGTTTGCTCTTTAGTGATGGTCGCTGTTACGGCGGGCTGTGGGTCAGGAAATGACGGACCTGAAGTCGTTCCAGTCAGTGGTGTGATCATGCTGGATGGAGCTCCCTTGAAGGGGGCGGGACTCGCTTTTCATCCGGATGGTGCCAAGGGGAACACCGCGGAGTATCTGCCGGCGGGGACCGCTGACGATAAGGGCATGTTCGAGTTGACCACCGCTACGAAGAAAGGAGCCCCTCCAGGCTGGTATAAAGTCGTCGTTTCAGCGCCCGTTCCTCCTCGGACAGGGGGCGAGGCACCGAAGGTGGGACCGCCACCTTTCAATGCCAAGTATACAGACGCGAAGACCACCGATTTGAGCATCGAGGTACAAGACGGAACGGGGCCCGGAAGTTATGATATTGACGTGACGAAGTGAACGATTCAGAGCCTCTATTAGGAATGCTGACATGAGACGCCGGGCCATGATCGGGAAACGGATTCGACTTCGCATCGTGTTGATCTGCACGTTGTGGAGCCTGGTCGGAGTTAGCGGACTTCAGGCCGATCAGCCGCCAATGGTGAAGACGCTGCAGACCGAAGGGGGAGTCCGCTTCGCGGTACTCGGTGACAAGCCGACCAAACCAGCTCCCACACTGATTGTGTTAGCCGGTGCTGCAGAAGAAACACTGGCCAGTCCCTACTTCCTGCAGAGCGGCGTGCCTTTGGGCAAGCAGGGCTACCTCTGCGTCTCAATCGATTTGCCGTGTCATGGACAGGAGATCGCCGCCGGCGAGGGCAACGGCATTGGTGGCTGGCGGCAACGCCTGGAGGCCGATAAGCCCCTGATGGGCGACCTCGGCCGGCGTGGCAAAGCGATGCTCGATTACCTGGTGGCGAACGGCTACACCGACGTCGAGAAGATTGCGGCGACCGGGACCTCGCGCGGGGGATTCTCGGCTCTGCATCTGGCCGCTCAAGATCCACGCATTCGTTGCGTGGCGGCGATGGCTCCGGTGACCGATTTGTTCGTGGTCACGGAATTCAAAGGCATGATGCATCCCGAACGAGCCGCCGCGTTGTCGGTCTCGAATCTGGCGAATGAACTGGCCAATCGGAATGTCTGGCTGGTGATCGGTGACCGAGACGAACGGGTCGGCACGGACAATATGATCGCGTTTGGTAGAAAGCTAACCGCCGTTGCGATCGAAAAGAAGTTCAACTCGAGCATCGAGATCCACGTCCTGGCGGAACCGCAGGGGCACACGACGCCTAAGGGAGCAGCCCAGTCGTCGGCGGTGTGGATTGCCGAACAACTTAAGACGGGTGGTTCGTAGAGTGGCGCAGCGAATGGCGCCACTCATGCCGTCTCGCGTTCCGCGGTCTTCTGCAATCCCAAGTCGGCGATCAGGATTTCGCGGATCTTGAACTTCTGAATCTTGCCGGTAACCGTTTGCGGAAATTCCTGGACGAACCGGATGTACCGCGGAATCTTGTAGTGTGCCAACTGGCCCCTGCAGAATTGCCGCAGTTCGTCTTCGGTCAGCGTTGCATTCGGCTTGAGACGGATCCAGGCGGCGACCTCTTCGACGTATTTCGGGTCGGGCACGCCGACGACCGCGACATCTTGAATGGCAGGGTGCGTGTAGAGGAATTCTTCAATCTCGCGCGGATAGATGTTCTCGCCGCCACGACAGACCATGTCCTTGATCCTGCCCGTAATTCGGAAATAGCCGTTCGGCAGACGGCGCGCCAAATCGCCTGTGTGCAACCAGCCCTCGTGGTCAATGGCCGCAGCTGTGGCCTCGGGCATGTTGTAGTAGCCCAGCATCACTCCGTGGCCGCGGACGCACAATTCGCCATTGATGTCGTTGCCGATCTCGTCGCCAGAAATGGGGTCGAGCAATTTGACCTCGACACCAGGAATCGGCTTGCCGACCGTGGTGACTCGCAACTCCAGATCATCGCTGGTTTCGGTCAGCGTAATGATCGGCGAGTTCTCTGTCAGACCGTAACCGCAAGTGATTTCGGCCGCGTGCATCTCGCTGACGACGCGCCGCATGATCTCGATGGGACAGGGGCTGCCGGACATGATCCCCGTCCGCAGGGACGAAAAATTGCGGCCGCCGAACGTCGGATGATCGAGCATCGCGATGAACATGGTCGGGACACCATAAACCGCGGTGGCGTGTTCCTGCTCGATCGCATTGAGGCTGGCTTCGGGCTGGAAATGCTCGAACGGGATCACCATCGCCGTGCCGCGTAGTGAAGCCGTCAGCGTTCCCAGTACGCACCCGAAGCAATGGTAGAAGGGAACCGGAATGCAGAGTCGATCGCGTTCCGTAAAATGCAGGCATTGGCCAATGTAGAAGGCGTTCAGCAGTAAATTGCGATGGGTGAGTGTCGCCCCTTTGGGAAACCCCGTGGTTCCCGATGTGTATTGGATGTTGATGGCGTCTTGAGGGGCCAACTCTGCAGCGCGTTCTGTCAGGACCACGGTCGAGATGGACTCTCCACCTTTGAGAAATGCGGCCCAATCCAACATGCCGGGACTCGATTGCGGGGCGATTGAGACGACTCGCAGGAGTTTGGGGAAGCCCGGCGAACTCAACTTTTCGCCACCGCAACTCGCGAGTTCCGGGACCGCTTCATGGACCATCGCGTAGTAGTCCGACGTGCGGAACTTATCGATCAGGAACAGAACCTGAGTATCCGACTGCTTTAAGACGTAGGCGAGCTCGGACGAGCGGTACGCGGGGTTGATGCACACCAGCACGACGCCGATGCGGGCCGAGCCGAATTGCAACAGCACCCATTGCGGCCAGTTGGTGGCCCAAATCGCAATATGGTCGCCGCGCTGCAGGCCGAGGGCCAGCAAGGCCCGGGCGACGCCATCGACCTGCTGGTCGAATTCGCGATAGTTCAATCGCGTATGGAACTGGGGAAAGACGAGAGCCTCAGACTCCGGAAACCGCTCGGCGGTCTGACTCAGGGCCTGACCAATCGTGAGACCTTCCACCCAAGGCTGGGGACTTTCGGACATGGCGACGCTCCGTGCCTATCAAGACTGCCTGTTCGGGATCATCGAGAAAATTATACGCAGGCCGTGACCCGATCTGCAGGTTGTACACGATTCTGTAAGTGAATCGAATGGATTCAAGCCGAAATCGTCCGAAAATCATTTCCGGCGGAGTTCAGCGACGCTGGCCTGATGGTCTACAATACAAAAACTGACCAATCTTCAGCCGATTGAATGAGAGCCAGGCGGATCTCGATTTGAGTTGTATTCCTTCGAGTCCTTCGTGACCTTCTGTTCCAGACATGATTTTGAACAGAAGGTCACGAAGGACACGAAGAAATGCAAGGACCTCATTTCGCCGGTCACAGAGTTTCGCCGCTCTTCTTAAGTGCAGTTAGAATTCCGTTCCAGCAAGCATCGACAAGGAATTTACATTGAGTCAGCAAGCGAGCGAGAACCTGGCATTTCAACAATCATCAACAACAGAGGCGTATGACTCGATCCTGTTGATTTCGTTTGGTGGACCGGAAGGTCGCGAGGATGTCATTCCGTTCCTCGAAAATGTGTTGCGAGGTCGCCCCGTTCCCCGAGAACGCATGCTGGAGGTGGCCGAGCACTACTACCACTTTGATGGGATCAGTCCGATCAACGGTCATTGCCGCGAGTTGATTGCGGCTCTGCGGCAGGAACTGGATGCGCGCGGCGTTACGCTGCCGATTTATTGGGGGAATCGCAACTGGAAACCGATGTTGCCCGATACGTTGCGAGAGATGGCCACCAAAGGACTGCGGCGGGCGGTGGGGGTCGTCATGGCAGCCTACAGTTCGTACTCCAGTTGTCGCCAGTATCGCGAAAATGTGCAGCAAGCTCAGGCGGCTGTGGAAGGGACTGCACCTCAAGTCGATAAGCTGCGCGTCTTCTACAATCACCCGCTCTTTATTTCGGCCAGCCGCGAACGGGTGCGGGCGGCGCTGGAACAGATTCCAGAAGCTCGTCGTTCCCAAACGCACATTGCCTATTCGGCTCACAGCATTCCCCTGTCGATGGCCAATCAGTGCGACTACGTCAAGCAATTGATGGAGAGCTGCCGGCTGGTTTCGGAATCGCTGGGAATCGGTCCCGAGCGGTGGAAGCTGGTCTATCAAAGTCGGAGCGGCCGACCCGAAGATCCGTGGCTCGACCCGGATGTGAATGACCATTTGAAGTCGCTCAAGACTGCCGGCGTCACCGATGTCGTCGTGATGCCGATTGGATTTCTCTCCGACCACATGGAAGTCTTGTTTGACCTCGACGAAGAAGCCCGCGAGACGTGCCAGCAGATTGGTCTCAATATGGTCCGATCCGGGACGGTTGGTGTGCATCCCGATTTCGTGCGGATGATTGCCGACTTGATTCAGGAGCGGATGGCGAAGTCGCCTGATCGGCCTGCGATCGGGCAGTATCCCGCGAGTCATGATGTGTGCCCGGTTGACTGCTGCCCTGCGCCCGTGATGCGGCGGCCTGTACCGCCGACTTGATCCGTAGGATGGCCGCCCCGGCCGTCTCTTTTTGGGGTAATGCGAGAGTTTATTGAGAACAATGCGACGGCCGGGGCGGCCATCCTACGATCTAGTGGGCCGACTCGCATCAGAAGTGATTGATCTGGATTTCAGGCTCGGGAAGCTTCATAATGTTGTTCGCTCAAGCCTGCGTCATTTGATCCTCTCTCACGCCACGCAACTCCTTGGAGTTCCTGATGCTGCGAATCCTCGGCGGACCCAAGCGTCTGTGCAATGGCGTCACGCGACGTGAGCTACTGACGGCCGGTGGGTTGAGCATCTTCGGTGCGAATCTGTTGAATACCGGCTTCGCGGCCCCGAGTGCTGCCGAAGAGGCGTCGACTTTGCCGGGCTTTGGATCGGCCAAGAATGTCATCCTGCTGTACTTGTTCGGTGGGCCGAGCCATCTCGAAGTTTGCGATATGAAGCCGGAAGCTCCGGTGGAGGTTCGCGGCGAACTCAAGCCAATTTCTTCGACATTGCCGGGTTGTGATGTATGTGAATACCTGCCGAATATGGCCAAGGTCATGGACCGGGTGGCTGTCGTGCGGTCGCTGAATCATCCGTGGAATTTTCATGGGATGCAGTACGCGACGACCGGTGCTCCCGAGGGCAGCATTCCTCTCGAAGAGACGATGATTCACCCCCAGCACCAGCCGTATCTCGGCTCGGTGGTGAACTATTTCGACCAGCAACGTGGCAAGGCCTCCGGCAGTCTGCCAGACAATATCATCCTGCCGTTTATGCTGAGCAGCCGCCGTCCCGCCGCACATTATGCTCCGCCGTATGCGTCGTACCTGGGGAGTCGGTTTGATCCCATCTGGTCCGAGTTTCGTGGCGAGCCAACCCGCAGCATGGTGCGGCGTTCGTTTGGTCCAGCGGCCGAAATCCGCGACCCGTACCTGGGGGTGAAGCCCGACTGTCGATTCGTGATTGCTCCGGAAGCTGAGCTGCCGGGTGATATGACGATCGACAGGCTCAACCGACGACGTTCGTTGCTCGAACAGATCGAGACCTTGCGTCGAGACAGTTCAGCGCGGGCGTCGCACTCCACGCTGGATCAGCAGCGCGAACTGGCCTATTCGATGTTGGATTCGCAGGCGATCCGTGAGGCCTTTTCCATTGAAAAAGAGCCCGCCGCAGTACGCGACGCATATGGCATGACACTCTTCGGGCAGGCGACGTTGCAAGCCCGCAGACTCGTTGAATCAGGTTGTCGATTTGTGACGGTGGTGTGGGATGAATTCGGTCAGCTCAACGCGGGCTGGGATACTCACGTGGACCATTACAACCGACTTAAGGGTGAATTGTTGCCGGGATTGGACCTCGCATTCTCTGCCCTGATTCGTGATCTGGAAGCCCGCGGGATGTTGGACGACACCTTGGTGCTGGTCATGAATGAGATGGGCCGCACTCCGCAATTCCAAGGGGATGGCCGCGGCCATTGGGGTCGCGCCTATACCAACTTCTTCGCCGGGGCCGGAATGAAACGTGGCACCGTGGTGGGCAAGACCGACCGCATCGGGGCGACTGTTACCGAGCATCCTCTCACCGCCAAAGATATCCTGGCGACGATCTATCATTTGATCGGCATCCCGCCGCATACCATGTTGCCAGATCGGCTGAATCGTCCGATCTCGTTGGTGCATGACGGGCAGGTTGTGCCGGAATTGTTGGCGTAACCCCCCGTGGCGGACGCTGCTAGCGTCCGCGATAACCGACGCTGGCAGCGTCGGCCACGAGGGCTCAATACGCCCCGGCGTGACGTCCCGATCGGGCATCCCCGGCGGCATCGAATTCGCCGTTCGGATCGATTCGAATCATGCTGGGAGCCCACAATGCTCCCGACGGATGCACCTTGTGGCCGAGTTTTTCCAACGCGGAAATCGTTGCGGGCGGGGCATCGGAATGGATCAGCAGACTGCCCAATTGCGGGGGCGTCTGCCGGAACGAGCCGAGATGATGATTGGTGCCGAAACGGACGGCTTTCATCGACTCACCGGCCTTGAGTCCGAAATCGATGTGATTGAGAACCGCTTGAATGCCTGCCTGGTCCTGGCCGTCGCCACCCGCAACACTAACTCCCAGGACTGGTTTGCCCTCTTTGAGAACTAAGGTCGGGGTCAACGTGATGCGCGGCCGTTTGCCAGGGGCGATGCAGTTGGGATGTCCCGGCCAGATGTTGAAGCTTTGTAGGCGAGTCCCCAGCCAGATGCCCGTTTCACCTGCCTGCACGCCACTCCAACCGCTCGGTGTGGCGACGACGACATTGCCCCAGTGATCCGCAGTAACACACGTGGTCGTGTCATGGACCGGTCCCGCCAGTCCCGCGCGGGTTTCTTTTTCTGACAACAGCGCCTGGCTGCGGCGAGGGTCCCCCGGACGCTGGATCAGCGACGCTTGTTTCAAGTCAATCAGCGGTCGGCGAAGATTGGCATACGACGAGGACAGCATCAAATCGATCGGCACATCCACGAACAGCGGGTCCGCGTAATACGTGTCGCGGTCGGCCAGCGCAAGCTTCATGGCTTCGAGTACGACGTGGATGGTCTCGGGTTGGTTATGTCCCAGCTTGGTGAGATCAAATCCCTCCAGCATGCCCAAAGTTTGCAGCAGATACGCCCCCTGCGTCCAGACTCCGCATTTGTAGACTTCGTGGCCGCGGTACTTAAGGTGCAATGGGTCTTCGATGCGCGTCACATGCGTGGCGAGATCCTCGGCCCGAATCAAGCCGCCATTTATCTCAGACCATTGTGCGAGCTCTTTGCCGAGCGGTCCGCGATAGAAGTAGTCAGTGGCCAGACGGAGACCTCGACTGCGATCACCGCCACCGCGACTTTCGGCATCGATCAACCGTCGCAGTGACTTGGCCAGCAACGGGTGCCAGGCGACCTTGCCTCGGTCCAATAATCGCAGAGTCGGAACGGACACATCCGCCAGCCGCAAGGTTCCGTACCGATCCAGCAAAGTGAGGACCGCATCGAAGGCCGCCGGGACCGCAGCCGATTCGACTCCAGTGCCGGGAATCCCACCCTTTTTCGCAAAATACTCCTGAGTTGCGAGACGCGGGGCGACACCCTGGCCGCATAACACTTCGACGACCTGCCGACGCGCATCGTAGATCAGGATCGGCACTTCACCACCAAAGCAGAATCCCCCTGCATCCGTGACGCTCAGGGCCAGGATGGTCGCAGCCGCGGAGTCAGCCGCATTGCCGCCTTGCTTGAGAATTTCCAACCCGGCCGCGACGGCTTCGGCACCGCCGGCACTGACCGCTCCCTGCTTCCCTTGTCCTTCGGAGCCGGGCAATGGATCTGCGGCAGCGAGGGGACTGAGGCCCAGAAATATCGAACCGATCAGCGAAAACCAGAGGCCGGCGAACAGTTGTTGGCGCATTGTGATCGTCCCTCGGATGGAGAGTTGGCAGGAGCGATCAGCAATCATAAGTGGCCGCTGATGTACTTGCCAGTGCTCCGCCATCTGGTTGCCGGGATGGTGACGCGAAGGTTTCAACGGACTGAGTCGCAACATCACTGCCAGTGGGGGGAGGGTTCTTAGAACATCACCTGGGCTCCTAAGGTAAACAACTGAATGCGTTCACTCCCGATGACATCGCGTTCGCTCCAGACCGCCGTGATCCGGGCACTCGGGCCGTTCAGCACGTATTCAACGCCTATGTCTAAGCTTTGCGAGAACAAGCCGGCGGAGGGGGCCAGAAAATCGTGCTTGTATTGTTGATAGCGAGAAAAGGGACGCCAGCGACCGCTGATCGACCCGATGTTGCAGACATACGGAAACATGTAACCCAGGTAGGCAAACCCACTTTTTCCCTGTCGATTGCTGGTCGCCAGATCCTGGTCATCATATCGATAGAGGGCGCCTTCCAAGGTGACGACGCCAGCATTGGCAAGCTTCTTTTCGAAGAGAGCATCCCAGTTCATACCGGTGAAATTGGCAGGATTCGCGGCGGTACCCACGGCATTGTTCTGGGTCTGGATGGCAAAGCCCACCGCGAGGATATCGTGTTGACCGTAATAGGTACTCCGATTGTAGTAGCCCGGTTCGGGGTCGAGAAAGTTGATCGACACTCGAGCATCGAGTTGCAGGTTGTTGTCAGGGTTGGGTGGGCTGTCGGGAGGGTTCGTATAGGGCGACTGTAAGTTGGCGCCGGTGCCGTTAAACGCGCCGACGCTCCATTTGATCTGACCTCCAGCCCACTGTCCCCAATAAGCGGCCCCAATTTGCCGGCCCTGAAAGACGGCGGGATAGTCTGAGACGAAAGGAAAGTCCCAAGCGTTGATAAAAAACGGTCCAGAGAGAGTCGAGCGATCTGACGGCGGCAGAAATTGGCCGGCCCAGACGTTGAACAGATCTCCGGCCTCAATCCTGACGATGGCATCCAGGAGGTCGTACGACGTGGGGACGGCAACGGTCGCAGGACTCGAGGTTTGAACCAGTTCGATGTCTGAGTTCAGGTCGAATCCAATATGCTGTGTCACCTGGCCGCTGGTTAATAGCCGGGCATTATTCAGGGTAAAGTAGTTGCCTCCAATACCCGGTGCGGCAGACGACTGGGAATTGAATGAGCTCCGGATGGCGGCCCCGACCCTGGCCCATTTGTCGGGCCCCCACGAGAACTTAAATCCGGCGGGGTCGCAACACGCAGGATCGCCATAGTCCACAGATTGTGGGGGCAGGGCTCCGTCAGTCGCATTCGCAGCGTAGTCATCGACTGAGACGATCGCGGGAAGCAAGGGGGAATCAGTGCTCAGGAAGTCAGCTTGCTCGGCTTCCAGTTCACTCGTATTGGACGCTGATACCGCAAATGGTGACAGCGGCTCCGTCGGTTCGTCGCGGCGTGCCTGGGCCGAAACATTCCGGACTTCAAAGGCGACCAGCGCCGCAATCAGTACTCCTGCGAAGATTGCCTTCATGCGGGGGCCCGTTGGCGCTATGAAAACGAAGGGCGGGCAGCCTGCCTTGGGGTCAGCAAAACCGACAAAATCGTCAAGGTCCGTAATCTCGACGCTGTCCTTAGTCGGGCGGCAGGTCTCGAAACTTAATGGAATCTTGGGTAATTGAATGGATTCGGCCCAGTTTCAGGTATTTCCTGCTGGGTGGCGCTTCAATGTTGACGCCTTGGCTTGAACTCGAGATGAGTTCGGGCCGGTCATCGCCGACGCTGTCGCAGGGGAAACCGGTAAAGGGAGCGATGACGTCCTCGGGGCAAACGTGAACCAGGATAGGCCCCTGACGGGGCTTCACGATTGGTTGGCAATCGGGGTGCTGGTTCCCCCAAAGAAATCTGCCCGGAGGTCCGTTCCGGGATAGCCCTCGTTGTCGGTAATGAATAGACTTGAATTGCGAACTTTTGATGCGTTGTTACTCGTGACGCAGTCTGTGGTTCCACATTCCAGCAAGAACAATGTCTGCCTTGGACAGGAAGAGGCTGAGCATGCCGAGCACTATGCCGCGTTGGATGAGCCTGATTGCCATGACCGCCGTTGGCATTGGAATAGGCTCGGTCGGCCTGCGGTCGGAAGCCTCAGAAAAGCCACCTGCCGAGACGGTGGTGGACATGCCGCTCGATAAATCGGTCGAGCAGCTCGCGGAAACGGCTCGGAAGTCGGTCGTCGTCATTTCAGTTTCCGGCCGTGATGGGAAGCAGCAGGGGATCGGCTCGGGATTCATCATTTCGGAAGACGGGCTCATCGCCACCAACGCCCATGTGATTGGCGAAGGGCGTCCGATTTCGGTCCAGTTCAATGATGGCAAGCAGGTTCCTGTCACCAGCATTCACGCGACGCAACGCGCTGCCGATCTGGCAATTATCAAAGTCGATCTCAAGAACTTGCCGGTGCTGGAACTCGGCGATGCCTCCACTTTGAAGCAGGGACAGGGAGTCGTGGCGATTGGCAATCCGCATGGGTTGAAGCACAGCATCGTGAGCGGCGTGGTCTCTGGAACGCGGGAGATCGAAGGCCGCAATATGATTCAACTGGCGATGCCGATTGAACCGGGCAATAGCGGCGGTCCGTTGCTGGATCTGCAAGGGCGAGTCCGCGGCATCATTACGATGAAATCGCTGGTGACCAACAATCTAGGGTTTGCCGTCATGGTGAATGCCTTGAAGCCACTGCTCGACAAGCCGAATCCTGTCTCCATGGACCGCTGGCTGACGATCGGGACGTTGGATTCCAAGGAATGGACGCCGCTGTTCGGTGCCCGCTGGCGGCAACGTTCGGGACGCATCACAGTGGACGGTCTGGGAAGTGGCTTCGGTGGGCGGTCGCTGTGCCTGTCTGAGTTGCCTGTGCCCGAGATTCCTTACGAAATTCAGACTCAGGTCAAGCTGGGTGACGAATCGGGAGCCGCAGGTCTGGTCTTTCATTCTGACGGCGGCGACCAGCACTATGGCTTCTATCCCAGTGCGGGCAAATTGAAGATCAGCCGCTTCGACGGTCCGGACGTCTTTTCCTGGAATGTCATCCAGGAAAAGCCCAGTCCCGCCTACCGCAAAGGTGACTGGAACTTGCTGAAGGTCCGCGTCGAGAAGGACCGCATGATCTGCTTCGTCAATGACGAAAAGGTGTTTGAATCGACCGACACGCGCCTCACCGGTGGCAAATTCGGATTGGCAAAATTCCGTGAGACGACCGCTGAATTCAAAGCTTTTAAGGCGGGAAAAGATCTGCCGCGAATCACCCCCGATCCGGCCGAGGCGGATGTCATTCGCAAACTGGTGGCCGATATTTCGCCGACGGGTGGCTTGGCGCCCAAGGTGGTCCAGGAATTGGTTCCGCGGGGTGATACCGCGGTGAATGTGCTTCGTCAGCAGGCTCGACGATTGGAACTGCAGGCGATTCAACTCAAGCGGTTGGCCAATGTCGTTCACGAGCAACGCGGACGATCGGAACTCGTGCAATTGATGCAGCGGAAAGAGGATGAGATCGACCTCTTCCGCGCGGTCCTGCTGATTGCCTGGATGGACAACGATGAGCTCGACATGAACTCGTCGCTGCAGCAATTGGAACGTCTCAGTCGACAACTGACGGAGCTCATTCCCAAGGACGCCACGCCCGAGGTCAAACGCGTGGCGTTGAACAAGTTCCTGTTCGAGGACAACGGCTTCCACGGCAGCCGTGGGGACTACTACAACAAGTCCAACAGTTACATCAACGAGGTTCTCGATGATCGCGAGGGGTTGCCGATTACGTTGTCGGTCCTCTATCTGGAATTGGCCCGGCGGATCGGGTTGGATGTGGTGGGCATCGGGCTTCCCAGCCACTTTGTCGTTGAGCAACTGCCCGCGACAGAACCTCGCCAATTCATTGATGTGTTTGAGGCCGGGAAGATCCTGACTCGCGCTGATGCGGAAGAATTGGTGAAGAAGAACACCGACCGGCCATTGCAGGAAACGGAACTCGGGGCCGTCACGAAGAAGAAGATTGTCTCGCGAATTGTGCAGAATCTGTTGGGATTGGCTCGCGATGCCGAAGATGCGCCGGCAATGTTGCGGTACATCGAAACGTTGGTCGAACTGGAACCCACTTCGGCTCCACAGCGCTGGCTAAGAGCCGTCTTCCGTTTCGAACTGGGAATGCTGGATGAAGCGTTGATCGACACGAATTGGTTACTGCAGACTTCACCGGAGGGTGTGGATCTCAGTCGGGTCAAAGAACTGCAGCAGTTGATCGAGCGTCGGCAACATGAGGGCTCGTAGCACAGATTTGGACTGCGGTGATTCATCACCGCAGTCCAAAGTTCACTTCGGCTCGACGGGTGGCGCAGGCAATCGATATGTCGCCCAGTGCCAGCCGACCGGTCCCGCGTAGGGATACACGCCATCTAACTCGTAGGTGATGCCCCCGACCTGGAGCCCCTTCGGGAAGTTCGCATCTCGAGCCTGATCGTGAGTAATAATCCAATCCGGCCGGTACTGGCTCCAGGCTGATTGCGGAATGTATCCCAGCGTACGCAGTTTTTTCGATCGCGCCTGATAGAACCCCATCAGCATTGCATTGCGGAAATCTTGATCGCTACCGACGCCGGTCAGACGACCACCGGTGCCCGCAGAAATATGCTCTAGGGCAGCTTGATATTGTCCGCGGCCAGCGATCCAGAACCGGACGATTTCCGAACCATTCCCCAGGCACCAGACGCAGATGGCCACAAATCCCGCCAGCCGGGGGAGGTTGTGATCCGCCGTAAACCAGTGGACCAGGCCCAATCCTGCCACCGGTAGCAGCAATGTCAGACTGACCAGAAAGTGCCGGGGATAGACCAACCCATCCGGAGCGAGCCCAAACAAGAGGGCCGGAGCGAGGATCGTCAGGCTGGCCAGCCCCACAACTTCGAGCGTGGCCGTTTTGCGGATGCTCCATAATCCGGTC
Organism: Planctomycetaceae bacterium; assembly: GCA_021732415.1. GTDB lineage: Bacteria > Planctomycetota > Planctomycetia > Planctomycetales > Planctomycetaceae > JAKFVC01. The sequence goes on along the minus strand of JAKFVC010000308.1, from coordinate 983 downwards.
GCCAGCAGGGCCGCCATCAGCAAGGCACAAGGCAGGCTGTAGGCTTCCGGCAGTGAGGCTCCAAACGGCATGGAAAACGTATCGCAGGCAACCAGCCAGCTATTCAGTTCCGGTCCGCCGCCAACCAGGGCCTTGCTCAGATCAACCAGCCACAACCAGCCGACCAGCAGCGTCGGGAGACCAAATGCCACGGACAGTTTGCCCAGCAGCAATTTCCAGGAGCCCGCGGTGTGGCGTCTCCAGACGATGGCCGCGATACTCCAATAGAGGTGGGACGCGAAGACCGGCAAGAATGAGAGGTGGCTCAGAAATCCCGTACACGCGATGAGCGCATAGCCCGCTGCGGTGGTCCACTTGCCTGTCCGCAGTAATGATCCCATGCACCATTGAGCAGCCAGTGCGGCACATGCGGCAACGGCATATCCGCGGGCTTCGCTGGAATAGACGATCTCGACTTGGGATGTCGCCAATAACCCCATGCCGGCGAGCAAGCTTGCCAATGGCCCTGACACGCGCCCCTGCGTCCAGCGGACGGCCAGCATCCCGCCGAGCCAAACTGTCATGACTCCGGCGAGGAACTGCGGAATTCGGTAGACCGGCAGGGGCGCCGAGGGGCCGCACAAGTACAGATACAGCGTGTTGAGATAGTTGTTGTTGTCGTGATGGATGTCCGTGAAGATGCTCCAGACACCGCTGACGCGCGGCTTCAATTCCCACGACCAGACGAGCGTCCACGACCAGATTTCATCCAGCCAGAAGTCAGTCCAGAGCCCAGGCAGACGCAACGCGGCCGCGAGCACCAGAAACCCCAAAGCCACCTTCCGCGGCGGAAAGCTGCTGGAAGTCTTGCCTGTCGCTGAGCTGGAAACCGGAGGATCTCCCGCGTCGATTTGGCTCCCCTCGCCCTGGTACTCCGGGGAGAGGGGTCGGGGGTGAGGGGCACGATCGACCATCGGCGGTGAGTCCAGAATTTCTAAGAAAAA
>JAKFVC010000279.1 GCA_021732415.1 Planctomycetaceae bacterium | reverse complement strand
CCCCGGAGTACCAGGGCGAGGGGAGCGAGATTCATTCATATGCGTTAAACGAGTGGCCGCGAACCGTGGGCTAGCGCGCAGCGGCTGATCACGTCCAACTACTCCGATTTCAACATCGTCGCCACTGAAAAATTCCGAATTTGAGCTCGATGACAGGCCGAGAGCACATCGGCCACCAACTGGTATTTGCCTTCTCCGTCGCCGCGAATTACCACCGCTTGATCCGCAAATCGTTCGCGAGCTTGATTCAGCTCGGTTGTCAGTTGCTGCAGCGTGACCGTCTTCTTACCCAGTGCAATCCGGCCGTCGCGGCTGATGTTGATCACCAATTGATCGGGGGGCGCCGTTAAGGGCTTGGCCGCAGTGACCGACGGGACCTGCACGTCGAATTGGCGTTCCGCTTCGCTGAATGTCGATCCGACGAGGAAAAAAATGATCAACAGGAACACGACGTCGATCATCGGCGTCAGGTTCAATTCGGAGACTTCAAGTTGTTCGGTTTTTAACGGCATTAGCGTAGCCCGACTCTCTGAGTCGGGTCTCTTTCTGTAGCCCGACTCTCTGAGTCGGGTGTATTCAAACGCAGACGACCCGACTCAGAGAGTCGGGCTACGGGGACTACGTCCCCACTGCCTTCGGCTTCTGAGCCGGCATACCCGACTGTACCGGGGCCGCGGCGGAATTGGTCTTGGCCACATTGGTCCGCGGGCGGCTCGCGAGACCTTCGTTCGAAATCAAGTTTACCACCTTTTGCGCCAGGCCATCCATTTCCATCACCAAACCATCCACTTTGCCCGACAAAAACATGTAGAGAATCAACGACGGAATCGCGACGAACAACCCGGCAGCCGTCGTGATCAAAGCGACCCCAATACCGCCCGCCAGTCGCTGGGCTCGGTCGGCATCGCCTCCCTGGGCGAGTTCGTTGAACGACATGATCATGCCCACGACGGTTCCCAGCAGTCCCAGCAACGGTGCGACGGTGGCCACGCCGTTGATGATGCGGAGATGAGTTCTGAGTTGCGAAATCTGCCGTTCGCCGCCGTCAATGATCGCTTGTTCGACTTCGACGCTGGTCTTACCCCATTTGCGAATACCGTGCGCGAAGACGTCAGCGATGGGGCTGAGATTTTCTTCGCACAACCGCAATGCCGTTTCGGCGTTCAGCTTGCCTTGTTCCAGATGCTGGATGAAGCGATCCACGAACGCTCGCGGGATAACTCGGCGGCGACGTAACACCACCATGCGTTCCAGCACGAACCACAGCGAAATGACCGAAGACAGCAAGATCGGCCACATCAGAAATCCGCCCGCCAGAAACAACTGGATGGGATCGGTCGGGATCAGATAGCTTTTTTCCTCTTTGGCGGGCGCCGCTTCGGCCGGAAAGGGATCAGGTCCGGGATTCACTTCTGCCGGCGCCGCGGCAGCCGGTTTGGCCAGATCTTCGGCGGCAATCGGAGCTGCGGCACCCAGATCGGGCTCCGCCGGGGGGGCCTGAGCCGCTGCGATGACAGGCAGGAGCAATCCCCAAGCGACGACTGCCAAAGTGGGGGCCCAAGTTGCCAGGGTGCGGTTCGCCACCGAATGCCCCAAGGCACCGGCCCGTCGCGAGAATGCTCCCGGGGGAGTTTCGAAAGTCTCTGGCATCTATGAGTTTCCGTGGGGCGGAATCGCACGAGACACGTTTTGAGGACGAGCTTCCCCAGTCGAGTTCACGGGACGTATTCCATTCCTGTACCCGTTGTCGCACTTTGCGGAACGAGCGTCTGACCTATTGTAAATCGGAACTGCGCCACGTCGAGGGTCAGGCGACCGCCCCCGACGACGGTCCGTGTCGATTGCTTTTGTTGTAGCAATTCTCAGGCCGAATTCTAGACGGGTTCTCCCGGTTCGGGCCGATAAATGCCGAATTCACAGAGATTTCAGCAGTAGGGTTTTACGAACCGGAGGTGGAATGGGGGCGAAACCGGCAGGCAGAAGACGCCCAAAGCTCCGGAATCGACATAAGTGTTACACGCGCTCGGTGGGACAGTGGGATGAAGATGTAGGTGAGCCGGGCGGCGTAAGTCCCCGGATTCTTCGTCGTAAGAGATGTTTGATGAATCAGCAGACAGAGGATTTCACCACGGAGACACGGAGAGCACGGAGACCTGATTTGAGATTTCTCCGTGTTCTCCGTGTCTCCGTGGTGAATCTGATCCCTTGATGCAGCAGGTATTGGAATCATCAATCACGGGCTAGGAATACCGGGGCTTACGCCGGGCTCGCCTAAATCACGGTTTATGCGGGGCCACTTTTGAATACATTCACGAATTTCAGGGATCGTAACCTCAAAGCGTACTTCAACAACGAATCCTAGACCCGTTAAGATGCGGTCGGAGTCTTCCATCGCGGGTGCTCACGCGATAAGACCCAGGTTATTCCCCCGGCAGGTAATCAATGTCCGCAACTTTCGATCCGTACTACAAATGGCTGGGAATTGCCCCGAAGGACCAGCCGCCCAATCATTACCGATTGCTCGGATTGGAAAACTTTGAGCCCGACCTGCAGGTTGTTGAGGCCGCGGCCGACCGGCAGTTGGGATTTCTTCGCAAATATCAGTCGGGTGAGCAAGCCGCCAACTGCCAGAAGTTGCTGAACGAAGTGTCGCGGGCGCGCCTGTGCCTGTTGAAGCCTGCAACCAAGGCGGCCTATGACGCGGAACTCCGCGAGTTGCTGGAAGGCGGGGATGAGTTTCCAGGTATTGACTTCGTCGAAGAATCGCCAGACGAAGCAGTCTCGGTCCGGAAATCGCGAAACAAACGCAGCGCCAAAACAGGACAACTGGTAATCGGCGGGATGAGCATCCCCCTCCCGGCCGCCATTGGTGCTGGGTTGGCCGTGGTGCTGATCGCCGGTTTGATGATCTTCAACCGCGGTCCCGGCAAGCCGCCACTTCCAGCGGTGCCCCCTGATCAGAAACCTGTGGAGATCGCCAAGGCAATTCCAGAGAAATCCGATCCGCAGACGAAGATTGCCGAGGAGCCAGCCCCAGTCGAGCCCGAGCCACCCCCGATCGCGCCCGATGAGTCTGACGAGATGAAGGCCAAATTCTTCGGTCGTGGACGCGGGAAGAAAAATCCCGCCAAGGAGCGGAAACCCACACCCAGCCGCCAGATCGTCGACGTACTGCCGCTGATGAAGGATTCCAAGTATTCAGATGGAAACTGGAACTTTGAGGCTGACAAGCTGGAAGCACTGGGTGCGGGAACCCCTGGATGCCGGATTGCGCTCCCAGTTCCCGTTCCGTCCCAATATACGTTACATGTGCGCGGAACCCGGCTGGCGAGTCCCGGCGCGGATATCACTTCTGTTGGTGTGATCCTGAATTGTGACGGCCACCCGGCAATATTTGCCATGGATTGTTTCGCAAATTCAGGTTCTTCTGGCTTGCAGTACATCGATGGGCGCGAATGGAATGACAATGAAACCTCACTGGCCGGATTCCGATCCGAAATCGGAAAACCCTTCAATCTGGATGCGATTGTTCGTAAAGATGGCGTCGAGGTGCGCGTGGACGGTCAGACGGTTGTCGATTGGAAGGGTGATTTCTCGCGGCTATCGTTGAAAAACGATTGGAAAAGCAAAGCGGCTGATCAACTGGGCATCTTTTCCGCCGCGAATTGCGTATTCACTCAGATCACTCTGGGGCCGCCCTTGCCACCGGGAAAGCCAGTCGAATCGAAAGCCAGTACGAAACCGGAAACCAAACCTGTCCCCACGTCTCCGCCATCCACAGAACGTCCCCCAGTGGAGGGCACGCTGGCCTCGCGAGCGATCCCGGAACTTCCTGCCCGCCAAGCCGCGGCGGTCAAGATTCGAGAGAGGTTCGCTGCAGAGTTTGCAGGCTTAAAAAAGGACTCCGATAAGCTCGCTCTCTCGGCAAAACTCGAACAGTTCAGCGCAGAACCACAAGCAGATCCTGCCGCGAAATACATGAGTCTGGAAATGGCTCGAGAATTTGCGGTAGAGGTCGGTGACGTCGGGCGATCCTTCGCACTGGCAGACAAGTTCTGTTCAGAATTTGGTGTCGACGTACTGGAACTTCAGACACTTCTAGCGAAAGCACTCGGCGCGAAGGTCAAGGGGCCACTGCTCAATAAAGAATTGCTGGATAAACTTTTGCCGCTGGTTGACGGGTTGAAATCGGCCGATCGCTTTCAGCAGGCTGTGGAAATCGCCACATTGTCTGGTCAAGTGGCACCCAAAGCCAAAGACAAGGCGGCTCAGGCCGACGCCACAGCTCTCAAGAAAGAAGCGGAAGAACTCGCGAAGGAATTCGCCATTGCCGATGCCGCCCGCCAGACATTGGAGAGCAGCGCTGCCAAGTCGAAATGGGGGCGTTGGCTGTGCCTGCGGAAAGGAAAATGGGACGAGGGCCTGCCGCTGCTCGCCGCCTGCGATCAGGTTCAACTGAAGGCTCTGGCCGAGCGCGATTTGAAAACCCCGACAGACCGAGCAGCCATCGTCCAGTTGAGTAACGACTGGCTGAGTTTTGCGAAGTCGGAAAAGGACCATAGCGAGGCCCAGTTTGCAGACCGGGCGATGTTCTGGCTGCAACAGGCGGTCGAGCAATCCAGCGGAATCGAGAAGAGCCGGAACGAACAGTCCCTGGCCAAGGCACTGGAAGTTCGGGATTGGGATTCACCACTGATGGGATTGTTGGATCAGGTTGAAAAACGGGTTCAGCAAGGACGGTTGGGGCGACTGGCAGAAATGCCACATCGCTTTGGCGCTCCCTTTGAAGCACTTTCAGATCCTGTCGGAATTCTGATCGGGATGAATTGCGCAATCGGCGATTTTGGCGGGGACACCAATGTGAATGCCATTCAGCCCGTCTACTTTACGAAGTTTGGCGAACGCCAGGGACGTTGGATTGGGACTTCAACGGATCGCATTGAGCGCATCGTCGAAGTGCGAGCCCGACCGGGTTATGCGATCAATGGCTTTTCCAGCCAACAGACGACCGCAATGAACAACACTCAGATTTCATTTGCTCGGGCCACGCGAACTGGTCTTGATCCCGTTCGCACCTATTTCTCGCCAGTCATCGGGTCGCCGAGAACATCCGCCGCACCGTTCGTCGCGATCTCTGGCAACCAGCCAATCGTCGGACTATTCGGACATGCGGATAGTCCGCTCTACGGCTTCAGTGGCATCTGCACGAAGTAGTGACGAAGACTTTTGGCCACGGATTAACACGGATGAAGACAGGCGAAAATAAGCTGGCCCGTTGTCCGGAACTGAAAGGGATTGGAGTTTTTTGGAACACTGATCTACGCTAATCGACACTAATAATACAGGACCAATAACGAACCGGGAACTTTGTGATTGATCTCCATCTGAAATGTGTGGATTAGTGTTGATCAGTGAAGATTAGCGTTCCAAAATCTTTTGAATACCAGCGTAGCGATTGCCAGAACGATTTCACATAGGGCGACCCAATCCGTGTTTCATCTGTGTCAATCCGTGGCTAAAAAACTCCTAATCGACGTTATTTGACTTTCATTTTGACCTTCGGCAATCGTTCGGTGGCCATCTTGGCATACTCCGATTTCGGGTAGTCCTTGATCAAGGCCTCATACGACTTGGCCGCATCTTTCCAGTGCTGCAACTCTTCCTGGCAGCTTCCGGCCTGAAACAAGGCGGGTGCCTGCCACTCAGGGAATTTGTAGAGAATTTCGACTTTGAGAAATTCGGCTTCGGCCTTCGCGTAGTCCTTCTGCAACAGGTAGATCTCACCGATCATGAACTGCGCCTTTGCGGCAGTTTCGGTACGCCGGCCGTTCGGGTCGTCGACGATCCTCTGAAAGATGGCGATGGCCTGGGGAAATTTGGCCTGAGCTTTCAATGACCGGCCGGCGATCTCATCCAGGATGTAGAGCACCGGAAGATCCGGCTTCCAGGCTCGACACGCGGCGACCGTGGCGGCGATGTCGTCGTATTGCTTCTCGCGATTCTGGGCCTCGGCGAGGAGCACCCACGCCTGGCCGAACCACGCCTCATTGGCGATCTGGGCATTACCCTTCTGAGCCACCACCGTCTTCAGCCGTTCGATCGCCTTGGCGTTCTCTTTGAGATTCAAATCGGCTTCCGCCCAGTGCATCTCGGCGAACCATTTGTATTTGGTTTCGGGGAAGCGAGTCGTCAGGGCTTCGGCGCGCGTTCGAACATCGGCCCAGTCCAGCTTCTCGACGCCGATTCCGATCAACTGGTAGAGCGAAGTCTGCTGCACGATCTCATCCGACTTCGGAGCTTTTTCCAGGGCCTGGAATTTCTCTCGCGCGGCATCCAGCTTGCCTGAAACCAGATCGCTCTCGGCCAGGCTAAGACCCGCGTTATCGGCGAGATCGCTGTCTGGGACTTCCTTGATCAACTTAGAAAAAACTTCATCCGAGCGGGCGTAATCCTTCCCTTCGTAGTTCGACAACGCCCATTCGTTCAGAATCTTGTCGAGATGCTCCGGCTTCGGAAATTTCTCGAGGACTGCGGCGTAGGCCTTATCGGCCTCGGGATATTGCATGGCATCGCGTCGCAGCCGGGCTGATTCCAAACCAGCCAGATAACCGAACTTGGACGTGCTGAATTTTTGCAGAGCCGCATCGAAGACAGGAATGGCTTCCGCGGGCTTCTTCTCGTTCTGCAAAGCTTTCCCCTGCATGAAAGCGGACTCTGCTGCGTCCTTATGTTCCGGAAAGTCTGTCGCGATCTGCCCAAACAGTTTGCCAGCGGGAGCGTACTGCTTGCTCTGATAGAGCGACCACGCCTGCCCAGACAACCCCGGCACGAAGAATTTGGATGTCTTCCCCTTGGCGGCCAGCGTCCCAAACAACTGCCCCGACCATTCCCAGTCGTCATTGGAATAAGCGACTTCGGCCACTTCATACAACGATTTGTCGAGTTCGGGGCTGTTGGGATAGTTCTTCTGCAAGGCTTCGACATCCGCCTTAGCCTTATCCTTCAAACCACTATGAGCGGCCGCGAGGGCTCGTACAGCCAGAGCTTGATCGGCCTCTTTCGCCTTCGGGGCTTTCGCGAGAAACTGCGACGCGGATGCGATGGCCGCCCCATACAATTCCTTCTGGGCGTTCGCGATGGGTTCCTTATTGGCCAGAGACAATTGCCCTGCCCCACGCAGCAGAAAAACCCCCGCGAATACCGCTGCTTCCGGGGTTTTCTCGACGGTTTGAGCCAGAGTCTCGGTCGCGGCCAGCGCTTCCACCGGCTGCCCCAACTCCAGCAGTGCGAACCCCGTGTAGTATCGAGCCCAGTTCTTGGTCGTGTCGCTGGTTTCACTTTTTAGAACGCGATCGAAGAACGGTAAGGCGGCTGCCGTCTGATTCTTCATCAGTTGCAACCGGCCGCTCAACAGTTCCAGTTGCCACTTCAAGGGGCTCGCGGAAAACGACTGATTGAACTGAGCGAGCAGTTTCTCTGCCTCCTGGATATTCCCCGAATCAAACGCTGCGAGTGTCGCCAGGTGCAGTGAATCATCGGCCCGTTCGCTCTTGGGAAAACGTCTTAAAAACTCCAGAAACTGCTTCTGGGCTTCGGCCTGATTTCCCGCGTGCTGTTCCGCATCCGCCAACTGGAACAGCAAATTCTCGGCGAGAGGATTGTCGGTGTTCTTCGTGTAGAGCTCTTTAAAGAGCGTGATGGCTTCGGGGTACTTGCCGAGAGAACTCAAACAGCGGCCTCGCCAATACCCGGCTTCGACCACTTGCTTGGGCTCCTTCTCGGCAATCGCAAACTGCTCAGCTGCCTGGGCATATTGACTGACCTCAAACAGCGAGAACCCATGATTCAACCGCGCGATGGGGACCAGCGGGCTTTGCGGAAACGTCTGCTCGAGTTTCGCAAACGCCGCGGCAGCCTTGTCAAACTGGTCGAGATCGTACAGACGATTCCCCAGATTCAACTGCGCTTCCGGAGCCCGTTCGCTGTCCTTCTTCGCCGCCAATCGCGTGTAAATCTCCAGAGTCGGCTGGTACTTCTTCTGAGCCTCATAGCACTTGGCGATACCGAATTCGCAGTCTTCCGCCATCGGACCCGCGGGGAATTTTTTCAGGGCGTCCTGAAAAGTCTTCATCGCCACGTCGACTTTGTTGACTCGCAATTGGACATCAGCCAGATAAGGCAAAGCGCGCTCGACCAGCGGATCGTCCGGGTACTTGGTGATGAATGTCGTGAGCTCCGGTTCAGCCCGGCCAAAATCATCCAGCAGATAGCTGGCCTCCGCAATGCGGTAGATCGCGTGCCCCACATTGCGACTCATGGGGGCTTCCTGCAGGAAGATCCGCAGAGTGTCTCTAGCGCCCTTGTAATCCCCCGTATTCACCTGGGCCAGGCCGAGGAAAAATCTCGCGGTCGCCACGCGCGGACTCGTGGGATATTGCTTGATGAATTTCTGAAACCCGTCGGACGCCAGATCCCAGCGTTCCTTCTTATAGAAGCCCGCCGCCAACTGGTAGGCATCGTCGGACGCGTCTGCCATCACGACGGAGGGGACGGCCAATGCCGTAAGGCCAATTAATAGTCCACCCACTGCCGGCCGCAGCCCGAGCAACAGAATTGCGGAACGACATCGGGTCGAAAGGTGGCTCAAAAAGTGGATCGGTGACACGGTCGGCAGCCTCGGGGGTCAGGCGGAAACGGAGCGACTCAAGAGCAACAGGAGCGCTGGCATGACGCATTTTCACTCGCGGCCACATGGTACCCCCGGGGCAAGCCGAGGGGCAAGCGGACTTGAGGGGAGGGGGAATGACTAATGTCTAAATCCTAAGGCAAAATGACTAATGACTAAATCCTAATGTCTAAAAGGATGGGGTGGCGAGCGACCCGAATGGCGGAATGCGTCGACAACAGGGCGTTCGTTCGTCTACGAAATACCGGATGTTGAGACCGGCTCAGCCCCTCCCTCCTTTTAGACATTAGTCATTAGGCATTAGTCATTCCTCCCCTCCCTCTGGCTTGATTCGCTACCTCACCAAGGGTAACTTCGGATAGGCCGCGATTTTCCAAGCCTTGCGTCAGCCGAGAATCGTTCGCGCCCCTGTTTCCTGCCAGTTTGCCCCAGTTGCTCCAGACAACTTGATACCACCACGGGAGAACTCCATGTCACCTCGCCCCATCCATGTCGGTCTGCTGTTGTGCTTTTGCGGAGCCCTCATCGGCGGTTCGCTGCTGCTCGCCGAAGACAAAGCGGCTGACGCTGCCAAGTCTGAAGAGGGATTTGTGTCGCTGTTTAACGGCAAGGATATGACCGGCTGGGTCGGCAACACCAAGGGGTACTACGCCGACGGCAAGGGGAGCATCGTCTGTGATCCCACCAAAGCAGGCGGCAATGTCTACACGGAAAAAGAATACGCTAACTTTGTACTGCGATTCGACTTCAAGCTCTCCCCCGGTGCCAACAACGGCCTCGGGATCCGGGCTCCGCTGACGGGCGACGCAGCTTACGTCGGCATGGAACTGCAGATCCTCGACGACACCGCCGAGAAGTACAAAGGCATTCAACCCTGGCAGCGGCACGGTTCCATCTACGGCATCGCGGCCGCCAAGACGGGACATCTGAAGCCTGTCGGTGAATGGAATTCCGAAGAAGTCATCGCCGACGGCCGTCATATCACGGTCAAGCTGAATGGCACGACAATCGTCGATGTCGAGAATCTGGACACCGTCGAAACCCCGCATCCTCGCGAGCAGCACCCCGGCCTGAAGAACGAAAAAGGCCGCATCGGCTTCCTGGGCCATGGCGATCCCTTGGAGTTCCGCAACCTCCGCATCAAGGAATTGCCGGCGAAGCCCGCCGCTGCGAAGTAATCACTTGGCTAGAGTGATTTCACTTAAGGTTTGCGCAATCGAAAGCGTTTGAGAGTATGAGGGTGCGAGAGTAACGGAGTCAGAATGGAGTCCGAATTCGATTGGACTTTTCTTTACTCTCATACCCACACACACTGATACTCTCATACTTTTGGTTCGCGCAAACCTTCGTGTTGAGGCGCTCTAAAACTCTCAACTGGCGGCAATCGTCGCGTGCGAGGATGCCGGCCGAGGATTCACAAACAACAACAATATCGCCGCGAGCAGTGCCAGGGTGGCTCCTGTCGCAAATGCCATAAATGGGCTGGCTGCTTCATACAACCAGCCAAACAGGACGCTCGCAGGCAAGGTCGCAATACCCAGGGCGAAATTGAACCAGCCGAACGCCAGCCCCTTGCGGTCAGCGGGTACCAGGGCCGCGACGAGGGTTTTCTCCGCGGGTTCCGTCATCGCGTAGAATAGCGCATAACACAGGAATAAGGGCCACATCTGCCACACCGCGGTCGACAGCCCAAACATCAGGTAGATGATTCCGTAGACCGTCCAACCCATTAAAATCATGGGGCGGGGACCGATCCGATCGACCACTGGGCCCAGCAGAAAATTGCCCAGACTTTTGGCGACGTGGAAGACACTCCACAGGATCGGCAATAACGTGATGGGCATCCCCAGCCGCTGGGCGTGAGCCAGCAGGAACAGATCGCTCGAATTGCCCAGTGTAAAGAGCAGTAGCGACACCAGAAACAGGCGAAAGTTGTTGTCGAAGGGCTTGAGAGACAGCGTAAACGCGGGCTTGGCGTCGCGGGCGTGCTGAACTGGTTCTTTCAGCCCGAACCACAAGCTTAAGATGACACAGATTCCCGGAATCAGGGAGAGCATGAACAGCAGGCGATATTGGCCTGGTAACATCCACAGAAAGCCGGCCGAGATCAATGGTCCCACCACCGCGCCGATGTGATCCATGGCACGATGGAATCCAAACGCCCTGCCCCGCTGATCGGGCGCGGTGACGTCAGCGATCAGGGCGTCTCGTGGCGCAGTCCGGAGGCCCTTTCCAATCCGATCCGCGATGCGGATCACGAGAACCTGCCAGGCGGCGGTCGCCAATCCGATCCAGGGCCGCGTGATCAGCGCCAGACCGTACCCCACGACAATCAAACCCGAGCGTTTCGACAAACGGTCCGACCAGGGCCCCGAAAATAACTTCAACAAGCTGGCGACCGAATCGGCCGTTCCCTCCAGCAATCCCAGGAACAACGGCGTCCCGCCCGGCAAAGTGAGCAGAAAGACGGGTAGCACGGCCGCGATCATTTCACTGCTGATATCATTCAGCAGGCTGGCGATTCCCAGCAGAACGACGGTGCCTGCCAACTTCTGCCGGCCCTTTGTCGTGACTTCCATGCCTGGAGCTCTCCAAGTCAAGCGCCCCCAGTTGCGAGGAGATCGCTGCTCAATAATGGATCAATATGCGAGAAGTGATACGATTGTTGTGACCTGTGCTGATCGGCATAATCCTTTCCGGCGCAGGAAATACGCCCCTCATCGGCTTATCGTAGCTGAACTCAAGGCGAACCACGATAGGGCCGGCGGTGCGCAGGTGTCGGGTTTCCCAAGGCAATTAATTCCGCTACAGTGCAGTGGCAATGGGGGCCGGAAGGCGCTCGGTGCGGGAATGATTGCGGTAATTTTCGGAATCCTGTGAGAAAAGGTTTCCTTTCATGATCCTTCGGGCAGGACGCCGCGTTGACGCTAGATGTGGATTTTCATCGGACGCATGGTTGGGCCGGAATGAGGAGGCGTGAGTATGACGTATTTCAGTCGGCTCACAGAAATTGTGACCTGTAATTTGACGACTTTGCTGGACGAGGCCGAAGATCCCTCCGTCGCGATTCGCGAAATCATCCTGGAAATGGAAGAAGGGGTCGGAGGGGCTCGGCGGAGCTGCCAGACAGCCGCGACCAACGAGCACCGCCTGACGACCGAAATGGATGCTCATCGGACCCAGATTGCCTTCTGGACCGCCAAGGCCCGTGAGGAACTGGGCAAGAAAAACGAAGAATCGGCTCGCGAAGCCCTGCTGCGGAAGCGTGAGATCGAAGACTTGCTCGCCGCCATGCAGCAACAACTGCAGGCCGCCGCCTCCACGCGGGAACAATTGCAGACGACACTTCGCGCCCTGGAGGCCCGTCTGGCTGATGCTCGCCGCAAAGAGTACGAATTGACCACGACGACGGCCATCATCGACACGGCAATCCTGGAAAACCAACCGACGGCACTGGGCTCGGGTCCGCGTCGCGTGGAGCTGGAAGTCCCGGTCGATAAGCAGCGTGCGGCCCAAATCGAAGACGATCTGGAAGCCTTGCGCCGCGAGATGCAGCAGCCGTAATCGGTGGTGATCGCTCCGCTCGTCAATTGGCCCATCAGCCGCCGGGCGCTAGGATGTGTTTGGTCAATCATCTAACAGGAAGTTTCACCACGGAGACACGGAGAGCACGGAGAATTCTGAATCCAGTTCTCCGTGCTCTCCGTATCTCCGTGGTGAATCTGATCTGGTGATGCTTCGATCGCCATCTGATAAGTCAAAACGCTGTTGCGACTCTAAATCTGGCCTGATCCTCAACTTTTGTCGCACCGGCTGGTACGATCGCGTTTTGATCGCGCAGCGCCAACGACAAATTCGAGCAATCAACAGATCGACGGACGGTGAGTGTGACAATCGAGACAGCCCCTTCCCGGGAAGGATTCGCGGACGAGTACCCCTTCGCCTCGCACTACGTTGACGTCGACGGCGCCCGCATGCACTACATCGACGAGGGCGTCGGTGAAACGTTGTTGTGCGTCCACGGCAACCCCACCTGGAGCTTCGCCTGGCGCAACTTTGTCAAGCAGTTGTCTTCGTCCTATCGCGTGATCGCCGTCGACCACATCGGCTGCGGGTTCTCGGATAAACCGCAAGAGTATCCCTACACGCTCCGCCAGCACATCAACAATCTGGAACGCCTGCTGCAGGCCCTTGATCTGCAGAAGGTGACGCTGATTGCCCATGATTGGGGTGGCGCGATCGGCATGGGCGCCGCCGGCGAGATGGCCTACCGATTCTCGCGATTCGTGCTGTGCAACACGGCGGCATTTCGTTCACGACGGATCCCGTATCGCATCGCCGTCTGCCGCTGGCCGCTGTTCGGGGCGATCGGCGTCCGCGGCTTCAATCTGTTTTCTCGCGCGGCCCTGACGATGGCCGTTTCGCATCACGATCGCATGACGCCCGCCATCCGGGCCGGGTATGTCGCCCCGTACAACAACTGGGCCAATCGAGTCGCCGTACACCGCTTCGTGCAAGACATCCCATTGCGGCCCAGCCATCCCACCTACGAGACTCTGACCCAGGTCGAAGAGGGCCTGCAGCAGTTCCAGCAGCACCCGATGTTACTCGCCTGGGGCGAGCAGGACTGGTGCTTCACCCCCAAGTTTCGCGAGGAATTCCAGCGGCGATTTCCGCAGGCTGAAGTCTTCCCGATCAAGGACGCCGGGCACTATGTGTTTGAAGACGCCCCGGAAAGATTGATTCCCAGAGTGCGAGAATTCCTGCAAAAACATCCGTTGTAGAGGCTTGCGAATCGTGGGACGGGTCTCCAGGCCCGTCCGTCCCTCTGCGTAGCGGAATGTCGTAAGACTTCCGCCGAGTTACCGTTCGATTCTGCTCCATCGCTGAGCGATCATCAACCGCCGGGGACAAACAAGAATTCTCACGAATTCTTCTACATGATTGGACGGACGGGCCTGGAGACCCGTCCCACGCTACGCTGAACTATTTCCCAATCAACTGCAGCACCTTCCCGATGATCTTGTCCTCGACATCGGTCGCAAACGGCCCCGGCAACGGTCCCCACAACATGGCCCCGCCGGCTTCGTAGCCACCCTCCTGCAAGATTCGCAGTGAGGGCACATACCCGAAGACATCGTTCGAATATCCAGCAACGGTCACATTGCCCGGAGCCAGTTCTTTTTCGAGCCGCAACGAATAGTCCACGACGACTTCTCCGGCCAAGGCAATCACGGTCCAGTCCTGACCAAATTGCACAACTTGCACGGGATAATCGTAGGTCGACCGAATCTTGCCCGTCTCTTTCAACTCCTTCAAGAGCCGCCGCGCATGGCCGCTCGCGGGTTCGGATGTGCCGGCGGCCAGTTTCTCAAGTTCGGCCGGAGCCGGAGTCGGGGCGAAGTTGAGTTGGACCTCGTCGTACTTCAAGCGCAGTGGTCCCGAGACCGGCTTGGGGACTGTTTCCAAAGCCGCTTCGACAGCCGTCGCTAAGGCCCGACCGTGGTAGTGCAGGTATTCCACTTTGCTCCGCGGATAGGGATTCTGATCACCACCGCAACCGGTGAAGAACATGGCGGTGACTCCTTCGTGAGCTTCTTGAATGTACTGCTGAGCAAACCCGGCATAGTCGCCGCTGAATTGATTGAAGCCCATGGTCGTGTTGTGGCAGGCATAGCCAAACAGGACGGCTCGCAGCTTGCCTTCGGGGGTTGAGATTCGCAGTACCGGGACATTGTGATTGACGGGCCCGTCGGAATGCGGGGCATTGGTCACTCCCTGGGCTGTGGGACGGCGGCGGTTCATCGCGAATCCACATCGCGCGTGCAGATAATCCAAGTTCGCGGGGCTCAGTTCTTTCAGCGACTGCCCGATCAAATCGACGAGTTGCTGATGCAGCTTGGCCATGTAATCCAACGCGAGTTGCTGACGCTGTTCGACCTCAGCGGCTGGTCCCTCCGCTGGGATCCTCGCCATTCGCAATTCCGGCCCGCAATGCGTGTGCGAGGCATTCAGCCAGAGACCTTCTCGCGGGAGTTGGAATTTGTCCCGGACTTCCGCTTCCAGTTGGTTGCGAAGATCACGCGGGATACCGATGAGATCAACCGTGACGATGACGATTCGCTGGCCCTGTTCGTCTTGAATGGCCATAGCCTTGGCGAACAGGTCTCCGACGACGCCCTCTGAAGGAGTCTTCCGGGCCGCGTAGCCGGCCATCCACATGGATCTTTCCGGGGTGATTTTGACGCTGGAGACGCCGACCTGCCATTTGGTCGCGGACCAGGCGGGTTGGCTGCAGAAGAGGATTAGTAGCAGTGCCGCGAAACGAACGGCGTTTGTCTGAATTCGGGTCGTGATGTCCATGATGGTTCCGTTTTCATCAAGAGGTGATTCGACGAAAACGGATCATAGCGTGTTGATGTTAGATTGCGGAGTAACCGTCCTCTTGTTAGCCGCGGAGCGGCGACCGCATAAAGCCCGGGGCGGAAGCCCCGGGAATGAGGATTCATTGAGACAATCCAAGCCCCAGAGGGGCGACCGATCCTTCAGCTTTACTCGGCTGCTGCGAAGAAGTTAGTATTTGTTCACATCGCAGTCGTACTCCACCAATCCAATTTCAAAGAGGCTTAGCGTGGCGAGCACTTTCACCAACCTTCTGTATCAGATCGTCTACTCTACCAAGTATCGCCAGCCGACGATTGCCGTAGAGTGGCAACCTGACCTCTATGATTACATCGGCGGCCTGATTCGGGAGCGAGACGGTATTAACTTGCAAATTGGCGGCATGCCTGACCACATCCACGTCTTTGCCAAACTCAGTCCGAAGCTGGCAATCATGGACGTATTGCGAGACATCAAAGCTCTCTCATGCAAATGGGTCAACGATCGGGGATTATTGACAGAACGATTCGAGTGGCAGGTAGGTTATGGTGCTTTCTCCGTGAGTCACTCTAACGTCGACACTTTGCGCAACTACATCCAAAACCAAGCCAAGCATCATGAAAGGAAGTCATTCAAAGCCGAGTTCCTACAACTTCTGAAGCGGCATGGGATTGATTTCGATTTGACATATGTCTTCGAAGAAGAGCACATTGGATGATAAGGGGTGACCGCAATCACAACGTGACGATCGAGACATCTACGCGTTCGGTCGCCCCTCCGGGGCTTGCATTCAATAAATGGTTCCCTTTCCCGGGGCTTCCGCCCCGGGCTTTATGCGGTCGCCGCTCCGCGGCTTGGAATGCACCACAAAGAATGACAACACCCCGCGAAGAGTAACCTCTTCGCGGGGTGCGTTTATCAAAATGGTTGGTGATCTGAACAGTCGGATCGTAAAGATCCCGAAAATTAACTACCATTGTTCGCAAGAACGAA
>JAKFVC010000280.1 GCA_021732415.1 Planctomycetaceae bacterium | reverse complement strand
CCCCGGAGTACCAGGGCGAGGGGAGATAGAACTCCATTTACATTTTGAAAGTACCGACTCATCACATCTCGAAAGGAACACTTCTCATGAGCAAGCCCACCCTCTTAGCCCTCGCCAATGACATGGATCGCAAGATCAACGAGGCCACCGCGCAGCAGACGTATGGCGTGTTTGTCGACTTTCTCGTCACGTTTCTGCCGACGCTGATCCAACTGCTGGGGCTCTGCAAGACACCGATCCCTCCGGCCCCGGCGCCCACAACTCCCCCCGCGACCCCAGACATGGCAACGGCCTGGCAGGACGCATGGAAGATGAAGTACCGGGCAACTTCGGCCTTTCACGAAGACATCCAGGATTACGACGCACATACGCTACGTTCGGTCGCCCGCAATGCCAAGCGCGAGAAACGCCGCGACGGACAACCGATCAAAGCCGCGGAAGCAATCGAAATTGCCCGGCAGTTCCTCGACACCGGACGCACGTCGGATCTCGAGACGATCGCGGCCGGGATCCTGGAATCGCGTGCGTAGGTCAGGCTGTGCCTGACACATTCAACTCACAATCGCGACATGTATCCACCGTACCCCCAAACGTCAGGCACAGCCTGACCTACGTACGAAAGGCCCTCTATGCGTTGGTGTGCTGTTCTCCTTACGTTGTGTACGACGTCTCTATGGGCGGCCGATCCGCCTCCTGTGAATCCACCGACTCCTGGGCAGGACTTGTCAGTGCTGGTGGCTCCGAAGGAAGTATCGGGGACCGGCAAAAAGCTCGACCCGTTTGTGTTCACTACTTCTACTCGTTGCATTCTGCGGCTCACCGGCCAAAACACTGGCGTCGTATTTGATATCGACGATGCGCCCTCCGATATCGAGATTATCGACAATCGCTATGCGAGTTTCAGCCTGTACCAACCGGGACTCTTCCAGCTCACGGCACACGGAGGAACGATTTATTCCAAGGTCTGGTTCCAGATCAAGTCAGGAACGGACCCGCCCGAACCGAAGCCACCCGTTCCAGGCCCCGACGACAAGCCGGTCGTCGGCAAGCTGTGGGTGGTCATCGTCAAGGATGGGGCTCACCTGAGCCAGCTCCCCTCCAGCCAGATGCAAGCGTTGCTGTCCACGACCGTTCGAGACTACTGCACGGCTCATTGCCTGAAGGGAACCGACGGCAAGACACCGGAATTCAAAGTCTACGACAAGGACACCGACGTCAGCCAGCAGTCACCAGCTATCCAGAAGGCATTTAAGACCGCCGTCGACGACCTCGCGAAATCAGGAACGACCGGCCCCTGGCTGACAGTCAGCAACGGCAAGACAGGTTACAGCGGTCCATTACCACTCACGGAAGCGGCGGTAATCGACAAATTGAAGGTTTATGGGGGGCCGTAGTCCTTGGTCAGTTGTCCTTGCCTAAGCACCAGCATCAACCCCACAAACGCCCCTCCAAATGACTACTGACAAAGGACAAAGGACAAAAAATGCTCCTCATCGATGAATCGAACTGGCGAGAACAAATTGGCGACCGCGGCAAACTCGATGCCGATCATCCCCACAGTGGTGGTACCGAGCGGCTGTTTGGCTGTCGGCCACGGGTGAGTACACCGGGCAGCTTAAAATTTGCGGCGGCACCGACGTTTGCTGTGTATCCCCGCAGTGAACTCTCCAGCCGGATCAAGGATCTCGTTCAGAGCCGGTCGACGCTGCGGGATATTTCGAGGCAGGCTGGAATCGCGTCTAAAGATCAACAGAACACTAACTATTGTCACGCCAACAGCCCGGCCCTGGCGATTGAGATCCTGCGGGCCACACAGGGGGAATCGCACGTTGTGCTGTCGCCGGGAAGCATCGGCGGTCCGGTGACCGGTTATCGCAATGACGGAGCGGCGATCGAAGATGATCTACGGCAGATCGTCGAATTTGGAGCGGCGACGATCGACTTCGTGCCAGCCAACCAGATCAGTCAGAGTGGCTGGAAGCCGGGCGCCGTGGAAAATGCGGCCCTGCACAAGGTGACGCAGTGGTGGGATCTGGGGCAGAAGGACGACCGGATGTTCCTGCGCTGTGCGACGCTGGTGCTGCAGGGGATCCCCGTCTGCGTGGGCTACAACTGGTGGTCGCATGCCGTGACGCTGACCGGCCTGGTAGAGATTTCCTCTGGTCGATTCGGCTTCGAATTCCGCAACTCGTGGGGTGCGAGTTACGGGGACGATGGCTACGGCGTTCTGGCCGAAGGGAAGGGGACCCCAGATTCGGCGTACGCTCCGTGGCAGGCCACCGCCAGTGTGCAATAGGCACCTATCATCAATCCCATGTGTCCCTTTGCAGGAATGGGGCTTATGGAACTTATGAGACCAGACGAGATTACTGCCCAGGAGAGTTTTCCCCATGCTACGCCGCAGACTGCAGATTTCCGGCATTGCGTTGATCGTATGGCCCGCGTCGATCGTATACGGCGCGGACCGTTTCATCATCACCGAACACGACACATCCGGTTTCGTTGTCGAACAGCGTGCCGGTCCCGCGGAGTTCATCGTGACCGACAGGGAGCCACTGTCTACTAAACCCACGACGGTCCAGCGGCCGGTCGTCCTGTTGTATTCGGCCACGTGGTGTGCTCCCTGTCGAGCGGCCCGACAGGAGCTGGAACGGTCTCGATTACCGTTTGACATTCGGGTGGTGGATGTCACCCACGGAGGTCAGCCGGAGTATGTCGACAGCATCCCGTACTTCGAGTGGGATTCTCCCCGCGGCCGACGGTATGCGAAATGGTCGAGCGTCAGTGATCTGGTGAAACGCTGGGAATTGACACAGTCGCCAAAGTGACTCGGCGACACTGCCGTAGTCAACCCTAGAGAGGAGCACACTCATGCCCGACGCATTGCCTTTGGGGTCTGTTCGATTAAGAATCCACCGCGGCCACAAGGTGGCATTTATTAAGGTCACGCACCTCGGCCCGCTGCGGAAGCGGTGGAAGCGGTTGTCTCGTGTCGAGGCGGCCAAGCACTTTGGTCCGTTGCCGGACGGGGCGATTGTCACTCAGAAAGACGGCGACCCGCTGAATGTGGCTCCCGACAATCTCGCCGTGATTCCACGCATTGAACCTCTCAAACAAACGCTCGCCGCGAACCCCGCCTTGGAGGCCAAACGACGGGCCAATGTGTCCAAGGCCGCGAGCCGGATGGTGAAGCCTCTTAATCGGTTGCGAGCGCGCATTGATCGTTCCGTGCACATCCGCCGTGGTCAGTTCTATGCCGTCTGTCACGCGACGCAGATCGTCATCTTCGTGCCGTGCCGTACGAAACATCAGGCGCGGCGGTTTAGTGACGTCGAGGAATTTCGTCACCTGCGGCTGGATGTGGTCCGCGGTGACAAAGTGGAGGACGAGTGCCCCGACTATCGGCGGCAGATTCCCGATGAAGGCCAGGCGTGGAAGTGGGGGAAACGCCGTAACGTAGCCCGACTCTCCGAGTCGGGTCCCGATGCCTGACTCTCCAGAGTCGGGCGCATGCGAACGTCGAACCACCCGACTCGGAGAGTCGGGCTACGGAGTCCACATCACTCCGAGAGCTTAAAATTCCGGAAGTACGTTGACGACGTCACCTCCGGTGCCCACGACGCATCCTGGCCGCCCCAGAAGTGGGCGAAGAAGAAATGGTCGATCGGGGCCTGTTTGCCCGTGCGGAACCGCAGGTCGGCCTTCTCCAAGACCAGCTTGTCGTCGATCCACACCTTAATCGCTCCATCCTTTTTCTCGTCGGCGGAATTCAGTTTCACCGACATCTTCAGCTTGTACCATTGGCCGGGAACAGCTTTCACATTCAGTGGCAGATCGTCGCCGTACTTGCCCTGCATATCGAGATGATAGATGTAGATGACCAGGGCCCCCGCTTCCCGCCACATATAGCGGACGGTCCAGCCGTCCCCCTGCGGTTTGCGTCCACCGCTCGTCGAAGTTCCTCCAGAAAGCCCCGGCAGCTTGCCCCCCTGGCGAAAGTCGAACCCCGTCCCGTCCGCTTCGCCGAAGCGGACGTCGTATTCCAGCGTGTAGGCGTCCCGCGGCGCGATGTTGGAAAACAGATGGGCTCCCGACTTCAACCAGCCAAACGTCTTCGCCTGCGTCGTGACCCTCAACGCGGGCTTGGAATCCGGCAGATGTACAATGTCAGCCCGCCCGAGGTCCGCATAATAAGGAGTGCCAAAGTCGAGTTCGGCCTTCTGCAGTGTGTAGGGTCCGTCGGCATGCTCAAAGCGGACGGTCTTCCCCATTTGCAATTCGCCCCCGCGAGCCCGGTGGTCCACGCCCACCAGCAAGATGATCAGCAGCAGCCCCCAGCCATACCTGATAAATGAGTGCCGCATGGCCGGTGATCCTCTCGTGAGCAATAAGTATGATTATCCCATATTGCCGACCTGATTCGGCCGGCATCGATACATGCTATCCCGGAGTTCGTAGCAGGGACAGGTCGCCAGATCAACCTCGTAAGCGACCCGTATTAACAACGGGCGCACCCAACACTATTCCTACGTATTGTCTGGCTCTTAGTTCCTATCTCTTCTTTTGCACCCTATTCAATCCTCAGCAAATGCAAAGGCAACGCCTTCACACAGCCCACGTTGTAGAAATAAAACAACATTCTCATTGTTTTATACATCTGAGAATTTCCCTGCAGGGTTGCACCTCCCGGATGGGCCATCTGTACTGCCTATTCGACAGTCAACAACACGTTCAGACTGATCGTCAATCTGTACGGGCCTGACTTTTCGGACAAGCCGCGTTGTGAAAAGGAAACGTTGAGCTGCTGCATTTTGCCGCACAATCGGGGTTTGGGACGACTCGCTGGACAAAACTGATGCATTTTTTGACACCGGAGGTTTCTGACCTAATTTTCTTGGACGTGGGCCAACACGTGAGACGCATACTTAGACGAACACCTTAGACATCAGCGGGCTTGGGAGACTATGTTCAGAACTCTGTTTGGCAACGCCTTCCGTTCCACGACACGACGACGTACCACACGCAGTAAGTTTGGCCTCGACACCATCGAATCTCTGGAAACACGCCTGGTCCTGTTTGCCGCCTCTGGCAATGCCTGGCCGACCTCGCAACTCATCACCATCAGCTTCGAGCCCGACGGCACCAACCTGGGTGGAGTGAACAGCGATTTGTTTAAGGAATTCAACGGCAACTCCAACCTCGCCGGACGCTGGCAATCAGAAATTCTGCGAGCGGCCCAGACCTGGTCTGAAGCCACCAATATCAACTTTGTCGTCGTTGCCGACAACGGAGCGGCCAGCGGTTCAGGCAAGAACCAGCAGGGTGACACCGGCTTCGGCGACATCCGCATCGGTGGCTACGACTTCCAGAACACGTCTCTCGCCCGGGCCTACATGCCCCCGACTGCCAATAACTTCTCGGTCGGCGGCGACATCGCTTTCAACACCGGGATCGCCTACGGCGTCGGCCAGGGCTATGACCTCTATAGCGTCGCTCTACACGAGCTGGGACATGCCCTCGGATTGGATCACACTTCCGCCAGCAGCAGCGCCGCCATGTGGTCGAGCTATAACGGCATCAAGACCAAGTTGTCCGCCGACGACATCGCCGGAATTCGCAGTATCTATAGCGGCAACGATGTCCGCGACGTCGATAGCTACGAGGGCAAGTCCGGCAACAACTCGTTCGCCACCGCGACCGATATCTCTTCGGAACCGACCAAAGCTGCTGCTAGCGCCGTAATCGATGGTCTCGATATTACGACCGCTACGGACACGGACTACTATAAGTTTACCGCTCCGAAATGGACTGACGACACCGTCGTCGTTTCGATGCAGGCTACCGGGTTGAGCATGCTGGCACCGAAGCTGACGGTCTATGCGGCCGATCAGAAGACGGTGATCGGCACCGCGACAGGCACCTCCAGCGGCACCGTCAAGGTCACGTTGACCGGTGTTGACAGCGGCGAGGTCTTCTATGTGAAGGCAGAAGCCGCCAGCCCGTCGTCGTTCAGTGTCGGCAACTATGCAATTACACTCGACTTGGGTGCCAAGACCGCCCCGACCGCAGCTTCCCCCAAGACGACCATGGCCAACGGCAAGACTCCGACCAGCAAGGGTGGAGTCGCCGAAGGGGGTGGTGAGTTCGACGACATTCTCTCGCCTGTTCCGGTGATCCAGACCATCAGCCCTGACACGGGCGCTAGCAGCACTGACCTGACCACTAGCAGCTCGCATATCGTTCTGTCAGGTGTGGCTCCGTTATTGAGTACCGTCACGATCTTCCAGAATGGCCAGTCGATTGGCTCATTCCTGAGTCTCTTAGGCGCCTGGTCGTATTCAGTGCCCGGAACGCTGGCGGATGGCAACTACACCTTCGTCGCCCAAGGTCATGGTCTCCTGGGACTGGGCCTGCTGAGTGGCGGCTATTCTGATCCGGTCACCGTCACGATCGATACGACGGCCCCCGCCGCCCCCTCGCTGAATTTGACCACCGGCGATCAGGCTACCTCGATGAGCGGTACGAGCGACCCTAGTGCGTTGATCACGATTTATGATAACGGCCAGGTCTATGCGACGACGACCGCCGACGGCCACGGCAACTGGTCGTTGAACACCCCCGGTGCTACCGCTGATGGGTCACACCATTTTACCGCCACTGCAAAGGACCAAGCCGGCAACGAAAGTGTGGCCTCGGGATCACAATCGGTGGCCATCGATACGACGATCGCCGATCCCAGTATTACCGGGATCAATTCCGATACCGGGGTCAGCAGCCAGGATAGTATTACGCAGACCCGCAACTTGATCGTCTACGGTCTCGCCGAAGCGGGCAGCACGGTGACCTTGTTCTGCAACGGCGTCAAGATTGGCACGACGGCCGCCGACTCGAATGGCAAGTGGGCTTTTGATAACACGGGTTTGACTCTGAACGACGGCCTCTATGTCTTCACCGCACAGGCGAAGGACGCGGCCGGTAATGTCAGCAATCTCTCGGGTTCCACACCCGTGATTGTCGACAGCACGCTGGCCACGCCGAGCATCAGCTACGTCAACAAAACGAGCACTCTCCTGTTGTTGAATACCGTGACCGTGCAAGGCGTCGCCGACGCCAACAGCTCGGTTAAGGTCTTCCTCAACGGCAGCCTGCTCGCCACGATCACCGCTGACAGCAACGGCAACTGGACCTATCAATACAACCCCCTGTTACTCGGCAACGGCACCTACCGCTTCAGCGCCAGTGCGAGCGACGTGGCCGGCAATCAAACGGGTCTGTCGAGCACGTTTAATCTCGTGATCGGCAGCTCGGCCCCGACGGTATCCAATCTGACTCTGACCAGCAACGGGACCACGCCGACCGTTTCCGGAACTGGGACGAAGGGCGCGACCATTTCGATCTTCGACGGTAACAAGCTGTTAGGAACGACCGTGGTCTCGACACTCGGAAAATGGACGTTTACGACACCCAGCCTGAAAAAGGGCTCACACACACTGGTGGCCGTGGCCACCGACGCGACCGGCAATAGCGCTGCCCCCTCAGCCGCCTTGACGATCACTTTGTAATCGACCCGTCCACGAATCGCTGCGAGACCCTTGGGCCAGGTCTCGTGGCGTTCATGGACTACACGTTTCAACAAAGGGTTTGCACAGACTGAAAGTATGAGAGTACCAGCGTGTGAGTGTATGAGAGTAAAGAGAAAGTCCACTTGGATTTGGACTACCTTGTTACTCCGTCACTCTCGCACCCTCATACTCTCAAACACACTCCCCACTTAGCGACACTAGTGGACATCCCATATTACCGTCCGGGCCTAACATGCGATTCAAGCGAAGGCATCAGCCTGCCGTCAACCTCGAGCACCTGGAGATCCGAAACTTGCTTTCGGCCACGTCGCTCGCGCCGCAGACGGTCGTCGCTGAGACTGAAGCCAACGATACGCTCGATCAAGCCAACGATCTCGGCACGGTTACCTCGCTCCAAGTTACTGGGACAATCGGCAGCGACGGAGTCGACGTCGACTGGTATGAGTTCCAGCTCACTACCCCTTCGACCGTCACGCTGCAATCCACTGTCGGTACCGTGGGGCTGTACAACTCGGCTCACGACGACTTTAACGACCTGCGCGACTTGATCGGGCTCCGCTTGCTGGCCCAGGACGGGAAGGCCGATTCGGCGGGTGGCCAGATCTCTCGCGAACTGGCCGCGGGCACCTATTTCGTCGCTGTCAGTGGCGGTGGCAATCTCTACTTCAACCCATTCATCGCCAACAGCGGACTACCGGGCACGTCGGGATCCTACCAGCTCGACATCACCAGTACGCCGTTGCAATTGTCCGGACAAGATCCGCAACCGCTGGCCGTCGATGCATCCTCATTGATCGTCCGCGTCGACCTGAGTTCCGCGTTGGACTTTACACCAACCGTCACACTGTCGACGGCTGGTGGCGATGACGTTCCATTGCTCTGGACCAATTACAATACCGACATCGACGAACTGCAGATCACGACTATCACGCCTCTCGCAGCAGGCGATTACACGGCAACTATCACAGACGCAGATGGTCACGTTCGCCTGACGGTCGCCGTTCATCTGCCTGATTCCACCGAGGGCGGCTTGGTCGACCTGGGCAATGACACTCCGACGACTTCAATTGACCTCGGCGATATCGAACAACAAGGGCTGGTCCAGATTGCCGGAGCGATCGGCGACGATGCCTACTACAACTTTAACAGCATCAATCCAGGTTTTAATCCTGGTAACGATGTCGACCTGTATCACTTCACGATCACTGCAACCAATCCAGTCGGCTTGCAAGCCGAGGTCTTCGCCGGCCGCATCAGCTCACCGTTAGATGCCGGGATCAGCCTCTATCGACTGGATCCGGTATCGGGTCATCTGCAATTCGTAGCGGGCAACAATCAATCTTATAATCCCACGGCCTCGACGAATCGCCTATCGTCGCTGTTCTACGATCCCGCCATTATGGCCGGCGTGACGGCGGGCGACTATTACATCGCCGTGTCGCATGGGGCGAATACGCAGTCGCCGGCTGAACGACCTGTCGGAGACGAGGGACTCGGTATCTTCGATCCTGAAGTCGCACACAGTGGTTCGGTTGGTACGAGCGTCGGGCCTTATGTTCTCAATCTCAAAGTTGTTGAGCTCCCCAATCCACCTGTGGTGACGTCCGTCTCGATCGCCGATCAAAGCGCACTGCCGTCTGCCCCGACAACTCTCTCGGTCAGCTTCTCGGAATACATGAATTTGACCGGGTTGGCCTTCGCGGCTTTCCAAGAAACATCGCAAAGCACAATTGCTGGAGTTTATATCGTTGACGCCCAGGGTCATAAGACTTTTCCGCGACTGACCGCCTTCGATACGAACACGATGACCGCGCAGTTCGCGATGTTAGATCGGCTCGCCAGCGGCAGCTATGAATTGCACCTGAGCGGTAGCCAGGGACTAACAAATATTGCGGGTGGCGCTCTCGTCGGCAACACGGCTGGCGGAGACTTTGTGACGAGTTTCACAGTCGCCTCGAGCCTCGCCGGAACCGACGGCAATCCGCTTGTCTGGACTCATTCCCCATCGACGGACACCGATAGCGGCCTCCAGTCGCTGGGAGTCCTCTTCCCGCATGAATTGCAGACCGGCGTACAAATTGTGCGGGCCGCCGGAAGCGCCTCCGGCCGTGACCGCGATCAATCGGACGACTATCAGTTTGAGATTCTGCAGCAACAGGATTACTTCATTTATTTAAGCGGTCGGTCGCTGCCAAACGGTGTCACGCTGACGCTCTTTAATCAATCTGGCACTGAAGTCCCGGTCCTCGGTTTTCATGATGGCCGCAGCCTGTCCGTCACACTGCAGCCGGGTAGCTATGTACTGCACGTCGGAGATTGGTCAACAGGCCAGTCGCGCAGCTTGCGCTATCAAATCGAGCTCTATTTAACAGGCAGCAGCGATGACTCGCCTCCTTTGTTTTCTGGTCCTAGTCCCGCGGTTGGAATACGCCTGGTGACGAACTTCGATCAGGGTAACGGCGGGTCGGCTGGTGGAGGCATTTCCTTCCCGGGTACAGGCGGATCCAGTGGGTCAGGAAGCAGCGGATCTGGGTCGATCGGCAGCGGTTCCATTAGCACTTCCGGCCTGACATCGATTGGCCCGGCCAACGTCGAACGCGGCGGGCTGCCGCGAATCAACTTACCGCAGGGGATCGGCGATCTGGCGATCGGGATTCCCAGCTTAAGGTTTAGTAATGGTGACCGCGCCGGACTCATTCAGAACGCTGGCCGTTCGTTACGTCAGTCGTCCGGCTTGAACGCAGGTCCGACGTTTGGAAGTCTCAATCGATTGGCCGATGGTCCGGTTGGAGCGGTTGGATCAGCCAATGATGAACTTTCTCTCACAATGAGCGCGATGCAGAAATTAAACACGCTAATTGGTGCTAGACTCAATTTGATATCCTCGCCCGCGCGGGATATCAGGTCTGACGATTCGCTCAATCGTTCGACCGACCGTGACCGCCACTCGGATCTCGAATCCGACCAGCTAAATGCCGACACTCGGAATGCTGACGACAACCTGACCACCATCGAGACGGACAGTTCGGAATCCCAGACACGGGCCACTCCGGAATCCGACTCCTCTCAACCGGTGACAGCGATTCTTCAGCAGTTGCAATGGCAAGTCACCCACCACAACCACCTCCCACAATTGAATGACAGCGCCTTTATGCCGCTGGAGACAGCACTGGAATCAGACATTGCAGCGGCTCCCGCTTATGCAGCAGGCATTGGATTTTTAGTACTGCAGGCGGCCAACATCCGACTGCAACAACTGGCATCTCGAATTTCTCCACGCAGAGCGACTGCCGGAAAGACTCGGTTCCCGCAACAACGACTTATCACATAACTCGATCAGGACAGTTCGCACCCGGCGCCTAATCAATCATGAACAGCAAGTCCCCACCTGCCACCGATTGCTTCAGTGCCCCCGCTGCCGACTTGGACCCGCTCGATCTCAGCTTTCAGACCGACGTCCACGGTCGATCGGGACTCGCCGAACTATTGAGCGAGTACGAACAGGATCCGCCGACCGAATCTCGAGAACCGACGGCCAGTATTCTTTACAACGCGCTGGCCTTGCGCCGCTGGGATGAATCAACTCCCCTCGAGTCAGACAGCATTCTGGCCGAGCAGCAGCAATCTTCGACGATCGTCAAACCAGTCAAGGCAATCGGCGATTTCGTGCCCGGCTCGTCCGGCTCGAGCAAGCTGATGCTCCCGCACATTAATGACGAGATCTTCGGGTTTCGTCTTCTACACGAACTGGGGCGCGGGGGATTTGCCAAGGTCTTTCTCGCCCAACAGGGCGAGCTCGCCAACCGCCAGATGGTGCTGAAAATCTCGGCCATAGAAGGGACCGAGCCGCAGACGCTCGCCCAGATGCAACACACGCACGTGGTTCCGATCTACTCCGTGCATGAGGATATCCACAGTGGACTGCGAGCCGTGTGCATGCCCTATCTCGGTGGGGCGTGCCTGGCGAAGGTCATCGAACAAGTCTGGGAAAAACGTGAACCGCAAGACGGCGGCCGGACATTGCTGGGAGCCTTGGACCGTGCCTCAGGCCCCGCTGTCGCGCGGTATCAGGAGCAGACTAAGAAGGTCGCCACCGCTGTTGCAGCACAGCCTGAAGCCCAGACCAGCCACCAGGCGGCCCATACACCCCGCGTGAAATTAGCGGGCCTGTCCTACGTGCAGTCCGCGGCCTGGATCGTGGCGCGACTTGCCGAAGGTCTGCAGCATTCGCACGAGCGAAATGTCATACATCGCGACATCAAGCCTTCCAATATTCTGCTCAGCGAAGAGGGACAACCCCTGCTGCTGGATTTTAATGTCTCGCAAGCCAAAGTCTGCGATCCGGATGATGTCACGGTTGGCGGTACCATTCCTTACATGGCCCCCGAACAGCTGCGGGCCATGGTCGATACTGATTCCGACGCCAGCCTCGGCTCGACACCGCAGTCCGACATCTATTCACTAGGTTTAGTGCTGTACGAGATGCTCAGCGGCTTTGCCCCGTTTGTCACCGGCAAGGACACTCCGCTGTCTGCGCGCCCGTGGGATGACATGTTGAAGGAGCGAGAGCAACCTGTACCGTCACTGAAAGAGCAGTCGACACTGGACATTCCGTGGAGCCTGGAAAGTATCGCCCGGAAGTGCCTGGCGCCCGTGCCAGCCGACCGCTATGCCTCTGCGGGGGACCTGGCCGAGGATCTCGACCGTTTCCTCGCAGATCTGCCGCTCAAGGTGGCGCCCGAACTCAGTCGAATCGAACAAGTCCAAAAGTGGGGCCGGCGTCATCCTCGACTGACAACTGCCTGCTTTGTGATGTTGGTCGCTGCGGCGTTGATCATCCCCGGTGCGTTTCTACTGACTCTCGCACGTGGAGATCTGGCCAAGGAACGCATCCTCGTGACGGATCTGCGCGCTGCTGAGCGATCGCTTGAGTTTCAAACCAGTGCCGTGCCGGCTCTCTGCATGATCAATACGATCATCGAACATCAGGACGCTCCCCAATTCGGGCTGCAGGCCTGCCAGGACGTGCTGGCGATCTATCAGATTGGCAAGAATCCCCAGTGGGCAGAGTCCGAATACTGGAAACGATTGCCGCTGGCCGAAAAACGGAAAGTCGCGGAGACTGCCCAGGAATTGCTACTGGCGGTGGCCGCGGCACGCGTCCGCGCACCACGGCCTTCGGACGCCGAAATTCACGAGGCCCTGCGCTTGCTGGACGTCGCCGAGCACCTGCCAGGACTTCCCGCCTCGCGAGCCGTGTGGCTGGATCGAGCGCGGTATCAATCCCTCGCCAAGCGCGACCAGGAAGCCCAAGCGTCGCTGGCGAAAGCGGAGACAATTCCCGCCACGTTGCCACACGATCTTTACATGCTGGCCACGGCACATACCAGCCAGGGGACTGAAAACAGTTACCGTGAAGCGATCCGACTCCTCGATCGGTCCATTCAATTAGCGCCGAATCATTATTGGTCTTACTTCCGACGCGCGTTCTGCCAGCACAAACTGCACGAGCCACTGTTAGCGGCGGCTGATCTGGGGGCCTGCATTGGTCTCTCGCCGAAATCCGCCTGGGCTCATTTCAATCGGGCCTATTTGCTCGAAGACCAGGGACGTAAGCAACAGGCGGCGGACGCGTATACAGAAGCCATCAATTATGCCCCCACGTTCACTTCTGCATACTTTAATCGCGGACTAGCTCGCCTCGAACTGCGGGACTATGCCGGTGCTCTTGAAGATTTTATTAAGGTCAAGAAGCTTGGCCGCGATGATGCTTTAGTCGCCGCCGGTCGGGCCATGGCCTGTGAGGGACTGGGACGTCATGAAGAGGCCGACCAACTGTTTGAGAAGGCTTTGGTGCCGAGTGCGTCTACGGCTCCAAAAACCCTGGAACGGATGAGCTGGACCTATGCGTTCGCGGTCGCCCATCGAGCTCCGCTGATCGCCGAAGACGTTTTCGACAAGATCCTGCAAACAGATCCTCGGCAGCGGGAAGCCTTGTATGGAAAAGGCATGTTGCGGATGCAGGCCGGTGATCTACGCCAGGCAGTCCGGTGGTTCGATGAAGCGATCACCGCGGATTCGAATTTCCTCGAACCGATGCGTTATCGGGCAGTAACGCTCGCCCGGTTGGGTGAAATCGAACAGGCCGTGGCGGATGCAAATGTCTGTGTCGGCAAACACCCCAACGATGCGGACAGTCTGTATGTCGCGGCCTGCGTCGCGTCAATTTCCGCCCGCAAACTGAAGAACGAAGAGCTCGGCAAAAACGCGATCCAACTGCTGCAACGAGCCATCTCCTGCGGAACACCACATGATCGAGCACTGAACGACCCTGACTTTTCGTACCTGAAACGCGATCCTGATTTCGTAAAGCTGGTTGCACCTGAGCAGCCCGCTGTTTCCAGAGATAAGGTTCTCTAAACCCGTAGGTCAGGCTGTGCCTGACAATGACAAACTCACGACACCCAAGACGTCAGGCACAGCCTGACCTACAACAACCACACCCTTGCAGGTTGATCAAGTTACCAGGGCCACAGTTATGACTCTTACCAACAATATTCCAGTTAGCGGGCTGTCGACCGAAGAAGCTAAGGCGATCTCCCTCATTTTGGAATCCGAACTCGGTTCCCGAGTCGCCTTGTTCGATGCGGCTTCCGGCATTCAGGTCGTAGTCGACGAACAATTCACCGACCACGGACATTCCACCGACTTTGTCCGCTCGTTGGCCTCGTATGCGCGTCCCTTGATCACGGCTATTGATCGGACCTCATATCAGGCCATTCTGCCGGTCAAGGCATCCGGTGGGATCAAATTGATCGGGATGGCGACACTGGTTCGCTATGCGTCGGAAGAGGCGGATTCGAAGAAAGAAATTCAGCGTCTGGAAACACTGTGCCGACTCTTACTGGACAAGATCGCCGCCACTTCTGGCAAGACGCGGGAGGTTCGCCCCGGCGACAGTCAGGTCTGTTCGGTCCTCGCCGCCTACGACGTGTTGTTCCGCAACATTCGACTACACGGGGAAAGCACCCAGTTTCAGCGCCATACGTTGAAGGCCGTCATGGAGGTCGTGGGGGCCGAGATGGCGTGTTGGATCCTGGGTGAATCAGCAACCGCCCGTGCCATTTCCGGGATGGAAGCACTCTCGTCGTGGGAGTGCCGTCAGTTGGCTGGCTTGTTGAATCAACGCAGCGACTGGGATCGGCCTGACGTATTGATCGACAACGCGCATGGAGTCGGCCCGCATGCCGGCCGCTTTCCACAGATTAGTTCGCTGATCGCCGTGAAGGTCGAGTCGGAAGGTTTGTCAGGCTATATCGTGCTAGTGAACAAGACCGCTCGCGGAGTACGGCAGAATGGTCGATCGGCGACGAACGCAAGCACCAATGGGACTTCCAGCGAAGGCTTTACGCGCGGTGATGCCGGATTGATGACATCGTTCTCGACATTAATCGCCGCTCAAGGCCGCACATCGCGTCGACACGTAGATTTGAAAGAGTTGATCGTTGGGTTGACGCGTGCGTTGACTGCCGCCATCGACGCCAAAGATGGCTACACGGCGGGCCACAGCGAACGTGTCGGACGGATGGCTGTCGTCCTGGGTAAGGAACTCGGGCTGGTCGAAGAGCAACTCAATGACATCTATCTGGCAGGTCTGCTCCACGATGTCGGCAAGATCGGCATCCGCGACGACGTGCTGGGCAAGGCGGGCAAGCTGACCGACGAGGAACGCAAACATATCGAAGAACACGTCGTGATCGGGCATCGCATCCTGTCCGGCCTGTCGGGCATCGAGCCGTTGCTGGACGGAGTGCTGCACCATCACGAGCAGTACAACGGTGGCGGGTACCCGAGCGGACTGGTCGGAGAGAACATCCCGCGCCTGGCACGTATTCTGGCGGTGGCCGATAGTTTCGACGCCATGAACTCCGACCGCCCCTATCGCCGCGGGATGTCTCAGGAGAAGGTCGAAGCCATCTTCCAGGAAGGACGCGGCGTGCAATGGGACCCGGTCATCGTCGACGCTTTCTTCCGCTGCCGAACCGAGATGAGCGAGATCCGCCAGCGTGGGATCGGCGATTCACTGCGCGAGGCCTTGAACGGCGTCATGCAGAAAGAATCCGCGGAGTCGAAGGGATCATTGAAGTTCGCACAGCGTTGAATTGTGTCAGTGACCTAAGTCCACTTACCCGAACGGTGCAAAACCGCTCTCAAGATAGCTCAGCCTACTTCTTAAAGGGCTGCTCGAGAGGTGGGATGAGGTCCGGGCTGATCGTGATTTCGATGGCCCGCGCCTTGCCGGGAATGCGGCAAATAAAGCCGCGCTCCTCTAATTTCTTAAGCATTGAGTTTACGGATGGCGGCGTCACCTTAAAAAACCGTTGCAGTTCGACATGCGTCGGAGCGATACCTGCATAACTCCAGCGCATGAATTCGCGAATATAGGCCAGGAACTGACCTTGCTGTCGGGTGGGACCG
>JAKFVC010000079.1 GCA_021732415.1 Planctomycetaceae bacterium | reverse complement strand
GGCGAGGGGAGCGAAATCCCATCATTTTTTTTCGGTGATTTCCTCGGTTTCGTCACTTGTGCAGATACCATCGCCGCGAGAGGGGTGGCGTAAAATTCCGCGTACCTCTTCCCCTCATCGCAAATGGGACGGACGGGCCTGGAGACCCGTCCTAAGATAATGCACCCACAGCGCAAGCTTAAGGGCCTTCCGGTCTGTCAGCGACAAACCGGAAGGTCCATATTTCAAGCTTCAGCAGCACCCAAGTCGCTTATCAAGCCACTTGGGTCCGCGAAAGAATCTGTGGCTTAAATAATACCGCCGTGTGTACGGTACGGAGTGGCCAGATCGGGGAGTTCCAACGCCCAGATACGTTCCCAGATTTCTGGGATGTGCCGTAGACCTTCTGATGTGAAGATCAATTGCCGAGCTCGCGTCGACGGCGACGACGAGTAAATCGGCATGACGCATCCCACATTCAAGGAGGCCATGGCCAGCAGCAGGGTGCAGAGTAAAAACCTACGCATCGCAAGTCTCCCGGCGGAGTCGGAGGGAATTGGGTCGAGTTCTGAAGTGACGGTCAACGTCCAGTTTTCAGTCAAAGTGGAACAGCTTCAGAATCACGACCTGTAGCTGAGTGGGCACTGTTTGCGAATAGAGTGCATCCACAGTGAGTTATCGACTTGCCGGCTAGGTAGACTTTAACGCCTTGAATGATTTTATCGAAAAAACCGGTCGTGGCGACGAACGAGTCGCCGAATCACGCCCCATACAACCCAATTTACGCATTTTATAGCCTGACGCTCCAGAGTCGGGCGAATTCGAGTCGATGGGACGGTGAGGCTCCCGCCGAACCGCAAGCGTCATTCGGCTCTCGCTAGACTATGCGGTTCGGCGGGAGCCTCACCCTCCCATCACCTCGAATGAAACGTCGCGCATAAAAAAACCCGGTTCCAAACAGGAACCGGGGCATTCAATCAATCCAACATCCGACTTGGGGTCGGCAATCATTCGATCAATCGCGCGACCTTACAGTGTGCCTACCGGAGACGGTGGGATATAAGTCGAAGGCGGCGGAGTTTCAGCAGCGGGGGCAGGTGCAGGGGCCGGAGCAGTGGGCTCGGTTGAACCAGTCGTGGCACCGGTCTCAGCAGCATGGCGGGCCTGGGCCTCGCGAGCAGCGGCTTCTTCCAGCAGGCGGACCTTTTCTTCCATCTCTTTGCCGGGCTTGAAGGTCACCACGAACTTCTCGGCGACGAAGACTTTCTCGCCGGTTCGCGGGTTGCGTGCTTTGCGAGCCGCACGCTTTTTGACTTCAAACACACCGAAGTTCCGCAACTCGATGCGACCGTCCGCGACCAAGGTTTCGACGATGGCGTCGAACGTCTTCTGGACGATATCCTTCGTCTTCAACTGTGTCAGGCCGATCTCTTCCGAGATCGCTTTGACGATTTCTTTTTTGGTCACGACTGGATTCTCCCTCGAACAGTGTCGAAAGCCAGCCCATCCGATGAGCCATGCTGAACTGTCCCAAGTGTAGAACCAATTTGGACTTAGTGTCAAGCGAAATCTTTTTCACCAAGCAATCGCAAGGCTTTTGAATCCACCTCAATTCCTTTACTAACAATCACTTACGTAAATCGTCCAGTTGTCGATTCTGAAGCTTGAACAGCACTCCGATTTTCTGTCGAATTCATCTTGACACTTCGGTTAGACCCGAATGGCGCAACACGGAACCCAAATGCTACTTGCAGAAAACGGAAGTGGCTGAACTCCAATTATGACAATGATTATGCCACCCTCATTGCGGCGGTGGTATGACCTCTGATGACTCGCCTAATGCGGCCCGCGATGCGGCCTCCTGCAGGAAGACATGCAGCTCACCATAGTCCCAGGGAGTACCCGTTTCGCGATGCAGCTCTCTGAGTTGTGCGAGATATTTCTCGCTGAGAATCTCGGCCTGTCCGGCATACTTGGGATCGCAAAAATAGACACGACAACCGAACGGCCGTTTTTCGCGCGCGGTGCAAAGCTGGCCCTTTTGGAATGGGCAGCCGTCTTCGTTGACCGTCGCATCGGCGGGCAATCCATCCTGCAGCAGCAACTCGGCTTCCGTCCGCGAGATGTAAAGCCGGTGCCCATATTCCTTGAAGCGACAGCAACGACCACTGAGATCGCACACCGGAGCCAGGCGGGTCAGGTCTTGTGCGAGGTCCTCGTAGATTTGCAGCAGGCCGGCTCGCAGACGCGGATCAGTCATTCAGTTTTTGTCTGCTAAGGAATGGGACTTATGGAATCAATGAGACTTACCGCGGACAAACAGAGCGTAGATTTCATCAGATTTTTTGCCACAGAAGGACACAGAAGAAACACAGAAATTACAGATCGCATTCGTCACCTGTTTCTGTGTTTCTTCCGTGTCCTTCTGTGGCTGAACTCCCTCTTCTCTGTGTTCTCCGTGTCTCCGTGGTGAAATCTCCTGGCGGATGATTCACAAGACCGGCCTTGGCTTTGTTTATTATCCGAGTTCGGGAATGGAACATCCAAACATAGCCGATCCGGCACTCTGCAATTGATCATCAACTTACTCTACAGATCGACGATCGCCGCCTGACGTTGGATTTCTTCGAGTTGCACCAACTTGCCCTGGCCGGCTCCCGGGCATGTTCGCTTCACTTCTTCCCAGGCTTCGGGGCTCTCGAGATTCGAGTTCCAGAAGGGCCAGGTGCGACATTGCTGTGGCCGCACGGGATAAATCGTGCAGCGCCGCGAGCCCTTGTCGAGGAACGAGCAATCCCCATTGTCACGCTCGGTGAGACTGGTCTGTTTGCCGATGCGTCGCGTATGCCGCAACTTCATTTCGGTTTCGGTCAGTCCCGTATACTCGGCGATCTGCAAGAGTTCTTCATTCGTGACCCAGACCACGCCGGGGTCGCCCGAGCAGCAGTTGCCGCAACCGGTGCATTCAAATGCCAGTCCATCCTGATACCACAATGGCTTCGACATGATCTCACTCTTCGTGCTTCATGAAGCGGAACGTCGTAAGACTTCCGCCGCATACGGACAAACGCCAGAATTCTCACGAATTCTTCTACCAGACAAACGGCTTTGACCAACGCCGTAAACGACAACATCCCCGACCAACTGAATGATCGGAGATGTTCGTAATTTTCACAACGGTCCAGCCAATTATCTTCGTGCGATCCAATTAGGCCTGAGCCGGAGTCGACTTCCGCCGCGTCGGCGAACGTCGCACGGAGCGACCGGGATTCAAGGCACTCTGCTTGGCAGGAGCCGCAGCCGCTTCGGCAGCTTCGATATCAGCCATCGACTCCGCACCGCGCGAGTAGGTGTCTGACGTTGCCAGATTGGGATCACCCGCAGGCCGACCAGAGAAACCGTTCTTCGGCCGATAGGCTTCGAATTCCGGAACCTGATACGTTTCGAGCAACACGCCCGTTCGCTTTTCGATGTTCGTCAGTTGCTGACCTTCCTCACGAGTGACGAAGGTATAAGCGGCACCACGCGTGCCCGACGACAACCGGCCCGTACGGCCAATGCGGTGGACATAGTCGTCGCAGAACTCGGGCACATCGTAATTCACGATGTGCGAGATCCCGCTGACATCGATCCCGCGTCCCATGACATCGGTCGCAATCAGCAGGCGAATAGAGCCATCGCGGAACTTCTTCATCACACGGTCACGAGTCGTTTGCGGCAAGTCGCCGTGAATCACGGCCACACCCGGCAAACGAGACTCTAACCGGGCATGAACCTGATCGGCACCACGCTTCGTTCGCGTGAAGACGATCGCCTGTTTGGGACGCTCACGCCCCAGCAATCGCACCAGCAACGGGAACTTGCGATCCCCATCGACCGTAACGACATACTGCTGAATGGCTTCGACAGAAATGCTGTCACCCGACAAATCGACCCGTTGCGGATCACGCATATAGCGTTTGGCAAGACGTTCCACCGGGGCCGGCATCGTTGCTGAGAGCAACAGCGTCTGGCGATCAGCAGGACAACGTGACAGGATCTTTTCAATATCCGGACGGAAACCAATATCGAGCATCCGGTCGGCTTCGTCCAGCACGGCGATCGAAATGTCGTCGAGCTTCAAGCAGCCACGATTGATCAAGTCAATCACGCGACCCGGAGTACCAACAACAATGTGGACTCCCCGTTTCAGGACATCGATTTGCTTGCGAATTTCCCGGCCACCCACACAGCAGGCGACACGGAAAGAATTCTCTCCTGCCAGCTTGCGAGCTTCCTCAGCAACTTGTTCGCTGAGTTCCCGGGTGGGAGTCAGGATGATGGCCTGAGTAGCAACCTCGGAAAAATCGAGCTGCTCGAGAATGGGAATCACAAATGCCGCGGTCTTACCCGTACCAGTACGAGCCTGACCAGTGCAATCGAGGCCTTGAATCGCGATGGGAATGAAGCCCATCTGAATGGGGCTCGGATCGATATAGTTCACCGCGGCGAGCGTCTTCAACATGGGGGCGCTCAACCCCAGACTTTGAAACCCGGAGGGGGCTTCGGTAGGAACCTGCTGCACAAAAACTCCTCAGTTAAGTGCCGGCCATTGCTTCCGGCTTCGCGAAAATGGTTTCCAACCTATAGGTGAGGTTGAATTGGATACCGTGCATCCAACCTCAAATACAACAGCGGGCAGAGACCCGGAGAGGGCCGAGGGTTTCCCCACAACTTGCCCAAACATGCCCCTGAAATATTACAGGGGGGCGTTTCGAAAAACGCCACACACAGAAGTCAACCACGCTCAGCATGGCCGCCACGGGCGACCGAACCTAATGAGCAACCGAACAATCGGGGGGCCAATCTGTTGCCGGAATTTTTTGATTTGTCCCGGCGAGAAGATCAAAACTTCTGCATTTGTCAATACAATGCTAGCGAGAGACTTTTACTCTGTCAATGCAGGGACATCCCATTGCAAGGTGAAAACGCACTGAACAGACGGAAATCTTCGCACGAAATTCAATTTGGACTGCGGTGATGAATCATCGCAGTCCAAATTTTGTTTCTACTGCAACTTGCCGCGTCCAGCAATCGGCAACACAGATTCCAACGTCGTCCCGCGGAAGGTATAGAACTCGTCGTGCAGCACGGTCGTGAAGTCGCCGTAGCCGACTACCAGTTCAATCTTGTCGCCGATCTTCAAATCTTGCGACTTCGGCCCCAGCGTCAATTCGCAGTGCTCAGCACTCATCCGCTTGACGGTGGCATCTTCGTGGCCCACAACCAGCGGCAGATGCGTGTCGGGATTCATCGTCTTGCGGCCGCAATCGAGGACCGCCCGGTCGAGCATCGGGCGGCTGACGACGGTCGCCAAAACGGTCAATGCGTATTGCATATCCTTCACGTTGCACGAATTCCGGTAGAACGGATCCATGAAGATTCCGCCTCCCGCTTGCAATTCGGTGATTCCCTCGCACTTGCCCGTGATCTGGAACGAGCCTGTCCCACCCGCGCTGACGATGGGGCAGGGGATACCGACCTCACCGAGTGACCGCTTGGTGTGCGACAGAATCGACATCGCGTCCTGGATTTGCTTGGCCTTGTCAGCCGGATCTTCAATCCGCAGCAAGTGCCCCTCATAGCCCATGATGCCTGCGAAGGTCACACCCTTCAACTTGGTAATGGCCTGAGCCAATTCCAACGTGGACTTGCCGGGACACGCTCCAACGCGATTCAACCCGATATCGACTTCAATGATGACCCGCACATTGACGCCGCGTTTGTGACAAATGGCGGCGAGCGGCTCCACTTGGGCGAAGTGATCGCAGGCGATGATGGGATCGGCGATCCGCCGCAGGGCTGCGACGCGTTCCCACTTCCGTTCGCCGACAATCATGTTGGCGATCAGAATATCGCGAATTCCGCCGAGAGCCATCGCTTCGGCCTCGGACACCTTCGGACAGGTGACACCGATCGCTCCAGCCGCCACTTCCAGCTGAGCGATAATCGGGGTCTTGTGGCATTTCGAATGCGGACGCCATTGAACATTGTGCTGTTTGCAGAAGTCTGCCATGAAGCGAATGTTTGATTCCATTCGATCCATGTCGATGCACAAGATGGGGGTATCTAACGAAGACTTGGGGGCACCAATCGGATTTTGCGGCACGCGAAAACTCCAAACATAAGTAAACGAACCTTGATCCGAGCAGTTTGAAAGAGGTTGGCTCGGATGTCAATCGAGTGACCAGCCGACAACTCGTGATACGCAAGCCGGGGCAGATGGACTGGACAATACGTTTTTTAGAACACTGATCTCCGCTAATACAAGTCGATTACGAACTGCAATCTGAGGAAGTGATTCGATATCGAATTTTCCTGAATTAGTGAGGATTAGCGGAGATCAGTGTTCCAAATCCTTTCTTCTTCAGACCGTTCGAGTGGAGACCAAACTGCCGCGAGCGCCGCTTCCCAAAACGAGTCTGCCACGCTTCTTGCAGCTCACGTTTGCAGGGTTGACACATTTTGCGTTAAGTTGCTCCGGGCATTTCGCTCAAATCGCAATTGAATTCGCAGGAAATTATGTCACAGCCTGATCTGCAACCGCGTCTGGATTTCGCTCTGTCTGCGTATTCCGCGGCCAAAGCCTTCATCTTGAATTACTACCAGCAGGCCGATCTAGAGGTGGAAAACAAGCGAGATTCCAGCCCGGTCACCGCGGCGGATCGAGGTGCGGAACAACTGCTGCGAGCCGAAATTACCAAGCATTTTCCGGGCGACGGGGTTCTGGGAGAAGAATTCGGCGACGCTCCCGGCACGAATGGCTTCCGCTGGATCCTGGACCCGATTGACGGTACCAAGTCCTTTATCCACGGCGTCCCTTTGTTCGGAACGCTGATCGGGTTGGAATACGAGCGCCAGTGTGTCCTCGGCGTGTGCGGGTTCCCGGCACTCGACGAACTGCTTTACGGAGCCAAGGGCTCGGGGGCCTGGTGGAGCAAGGGTGCGGCTGCCCCCAAACGGGCCCAGGTCTCCAAGGTCAGCCAGTTGTCCGACGCCATGTTCTGCTGCACGACGATCGAAGGCTGGAATCGGATTGGCCGGCGAGATGCCTTCGACCAGTTGTTGTCCCGAGCCAAACTTTCACGCGGCTGGGGTGACTGTTACGGTCATGCCCTGGTGGCGACGGGGCGGGCTGATGTCATGGTCGACGCGGGTCTCAACCCTTGGGACGGCGCCGCGCTGCTGCCCATTATTGAGGAAGCCGGCGGCCACTTTGTGGACTGGAAAGGCCAACCGACGGTCTATGGAGGCAACGGCGTCTCGGTGAATCCTCACCTGAAAGACGAAGTCATGGCTATTTTGCGGGCCCCCGGCGCCTAGAATTCATTTGCGAGCGGACCGAGCAGGCTGGTATGCTGCGTTGATGACCGATGTTGCCGAAAACACACACCTGCAGTTGCGTCAAGCCATCATCCGGCGTCTCAAATGGACGTGGATTTGCCTGACGTGGTACATACTTTCGATTGGGCCGATGTATTGGAAATGGTTTCATGCAGCCAACAGCAGTGAACCATCTCTGGTGGAAGCGTTCTACCGTCCGTTGATTTATGCGTGTGCGATTTTTCCTCCACTGGGGACGCTGGTGAATTCCTATATTGAATTGTGGGTCTTGTAGAGTAGTTCTGCATGATCGAGGAGTGTCGGATTTAACGACCTTACCGATTTTCGTGATGTTTATTGGCAACATTCTTCAGCCGCATTTCGACTTGTTCCGGAGTTTCTCGGATCCGTGCAATAGGGTTTGTTAAGAGGGGGTTGGCGATCGCTGGCCTCCAATGGTGTCCACCCGCTTCCGTGATTTGCAATCGATTTGGGCGTTGTCGCCTGAAAAAACGACTTCGTGCACACTCCAACCTCACCTCGGGAACCTGAGCATGGCAGCGGTTGTTGAACACCCTGGGCCCATGTCGTCCGCCGAAATCCCCATCCCCGAAGTGGCTCGGATTTCCGACATCGAGATGAAACAGGCACGAGTCGCCGAGTTTCTCGATCGCGAAGGTCTCGATGCACTGCTGCTGGAAACGCCAGCGAACTTCGCCTGGTTCACGTCCGGGGGAAATTGCTCGCGAGAAGGGGGAGCGACGCCCATGGCGGCCCTCTTCATCACGCCGAATGCTCGCGTGGTCGTCTGTCATAACTCGGAAACCTCGCAAATCTTCGACCACGAACTCCCCAGCCTGGGATTCCAACTGAAAGAACGCGTGTGGACCGAACCACTACCCGATATCCTCTCCGATTTGTGTCGTGGACGGCGGGTGGGCAGCGACCGCTGCTTCCCCAATACGCAGAACTTTTCGGACAAAATCCGGCAATTGCGGACGCCGCTGACTCCCTTCGAATGCAGCCGAATTCGTACCCTGGGACGCAATGTCGTCCATGCCGTCGAAGCGACCGCCCGCAGTTTGAAATCGGGACGCATCGAAGCCGAAATCGCCGGTGAAATGGCCCACCGACTGATTAAACACCAGATTACACCGCGCCGACTGCAGGTCCTCGCCGATTCCCGAGGCCGCCGCTACCGCCACTGGCGCTACGACGACACCCCCGTGCGTCGCTGGGTGACTTTACTGGCCATCGGCAGCCGCTGGGGTCTGTGCGTGGGCGTCTCCCGCACGGTGGCCTTCACGCAGCTCGATACATTGACGATCGCCTCAATGCAGCACGCGACGATGTTGACCGCGACCGCCGCCCGGTTCTCCACGTGCGGCTGGAAATTCGCCGACACGATGGACCGCGTACGCCGTATCTACGAGAAGGCCGAAGAAGCTGAAGAATGGCGCAACGCACCACTGGGCGGAGTCATCGGTTACGATCCCGATGAAGATCTCCTGCTGCCGAAATCAGACTATTTGATCCAACCGCAGACGGCCTTGTTCTATCACCCTACTGTAGGGCCAGCAGTCGCCGGAGAAACTATTCTGACGATGCCAGATGGATTCGAGATCCTCACGCCGCCAGAGAATTGGCCGACGATTGAGGTGACGGTCAAGGATTCGACTGTGACTTGTCCTGGGATCTTGGCGGCTTACTGATGACAGTGAGACAAGACTCAAATCATCAAATGTGCCGAAAAGAACGCTTTTCAGAGGACTAAGCGTCAAGCTAATAAATCTTCCCATTTGGCAACCTTGCCAGCACGAATCATCAGCTTTTCAAGGCGGGCAATATCGGAAATTGCATCGACAAAATGCTTTAACGTCGGATCAAAACTGCCAAATCGATCTTTGACTATTTCCAATACCATTCTCTTGGCTTCTTCCTCGCGTCCTTCTTCCCGGCCTTCATCTCGGCCTTCTTGCAAGAACGCCTGAATGACTGATGATTCTCGCATTTGATGACTCCGCGTAGCAAGGTATCTATGATCGGAAATTGATACCGAGTTCCCATTAAGATGCCGGTCGACGTCCAAAACTCGCTGCGTTTTTCTGGAGCCATCTCGTATTCAACACGCTGTGTCATTCTTCGAATGACGGATGGAAGCTCCGATTCAGACACGTTGCTGATAGGAGCTAACGGCAACGTCCCAATTCTTCCTGCCAGCAACTCTTCTAACTGCAACTCCCAAACCCGCACCGTTTGGAACCTGAATTCATAATAACACGTTCCGCTTGGAAGACTACGCCGAGTTATTCCGCCCGCCGCCGGTCCATCTGACTCGGGTCGCAGCAACATTAGGATCGATTGAACCGGCAACTGATGCCGGTATTCAATCAATACATTGTACCGCAGCAACCGCAATCCGATGCATCGATCGTACGAAGCTTGAAACTCAAAATGAGCCATCCAGGGATCAGTCTCGTCAACCATCATGACTTTGTCTGCCATCGTCGTGATTGTCGACAGGTCGGCATCCACCACCCGCACAGGTGATCGAACATTGTGCCCGCAGAGGGCCAACCAGTCCTCGGGGGCCATTTCTATCAGATGTTTGGCGGTCGCATCGTACTTCGCTGACATGGTGGCTTGAAGATCCCATTTATTGGACCAAATGTCGACATCTGACAAATTAGCAGTTGTCCGCGCCCAGCGATAGTACTCGCCGAAGGCATCGAAACATCACGCAATCCTCACAACAAGTCGGCCGCGGAGGAACTCATCTTGCCAGAAACGGTTGCTGGGATTATGGTTTGCGTCGCTCAGGGTTGAATCGGGGCGAAGTCGGAAGAGTTCGCCTGTGATCTGCAATCTGTGGCACTTCCCGTTCGCCAACTCGTTCCAAGGATGGACACGATGGCTACTGCCGTTATGACTGCCCCCGCTGTGTCGAAAAAGACCAAGCCACAAGATCCGACTCCGCAAGAGATTATCGCCTCAGCGCGGTCGGCTCCGGCAGGTCTGTTCGGTGCTCTGAAGGTCTCGTTTTTCACGGCAATTTTGTTGTGGACCAGCTTCACGCCGGTGGGGTTTGGTCCGCTGGCGTGGGTGGCGTTGGTGCCGCTCCTCTTGTTAGTGCGCCTCGAACGGCCCACGCGCTGGATGTATCGCAGCATCTACCTCGGAGGCTTCGGCTTCTGGTATGCGACCCTGCAGTGGATGCGACTCGGCGATCCGACGATGTACATCGCCTGGACCGCATTTGCGATCTATCTGGCCTTCTACTTCCCGATCTTCGTCGGTTTGACACGTGTAGCCGTATGGAGGTTGCGCGTCCCAATGCTTGTGGCAGCACCGGCCATCTGGACGGGACTGGAATATGTCCGAGCCTATGCCTTCACCGGTTTTAGCTGGTACCAACTGGGCCATTCTCAAATCAACTGGCTGGAATTGATTCAGATCAGTGATCTGGTTGGCGCGTATGGCGTCAGTTTCATCGTGGCGATGAGTTCTGCAGCCTTCGTGGAACTCGTTCCGCAGCACGTCTTCGCGCGCTTGAAATTGCTGCCGATCACCGCCTCTGCCGTGAGTCCAGAAACTCCGCAGGATCAAACCCGCCGGTGGAAAATTGCCGGCGTGCTGGTGGCTGTGTTCGCCTGCGTTTTGGGGTACGGGTATGTCCGACGCGCACAGGCAAACTTCGTCGCCGGGCCACGCGTGGCTGCGATCCAGGGAAATTTTGTCGCCTCGGTCAGTGGTCGGCATGCTCCCGATCAGGTGTTTAAAAAGCACCAGTACCTCATGGGCCTGGCCATCCAGCAGCAGGCCGACGTGATTGTCTGGCCCGAGGTCATGTTCCCTTATCCTTACTTCGCCAAACCGGCAAACGTGAGTGCTGCGAAACTGCAGGAACTCATTCCGGAAGTGGACGCTCAAAACTGGGAGGATAAGACCCAGCTCAAGGACTTGATCCGCTCGCTGACTCAGGCGGCTTCGGCAGCACTGGTGCTGGGCATCGAGACCGTGACGGCAGATCAGCAGGGCATTCAACTGTATAATTCCGCGCTGTTTGTCGACCCGGCGCGAGGGATCGGGAATCGCTACGACAAGCAGCATCGGGTCCCATTCGGCGAGTACCTCCCGCTGGCGGACTCGTTGCCAATTCTGGGCAGCCTGACCCCTTACCGGGGACGATACGGGATCCAGGCCGGTCAGCGTGGTGTCGCCTTCGAATACAAGGGGCGTCGGTTCGCGCCGGTCATCTGCTTCGAAGATACCGTCCCGCAAGTGGTCCGCAAATGCTTGCGCGATGCGATCGCCGACGATCCTCAACACCGCAAGGTCGACGTGTTACTCAACCTGACCAATGACGGCTGGTTCCACGGTTCCAGCGAACACGATCAGCACTTGATCACAGCCGCCTTCCGCGCGGTCGAGCTTCGCACTCCGATGGTGCGAGCGGTGAATACCGGAATTTCCGCAATAATTGACGGTGACGGTGCCATCCGGGCGCGCGCCCGTGATCCGAAGACGGGCCAGTC
Organism: Planctomycetaceae bacterium; assembly: GCA_021732415.1. Taxonomy (GTDB): domain Bacteria; phylum Planctomycetota; class Planctomycetia; order Planctomycetales; family Planctomycetaceae; genus JAKFVC01. Next base: position 4,186 of record JAKFVC010000079.1, on the reverse strand, counting down.
GAAGCAAGTGGAAGCCGTCGTGTGCGACTTCGTACCGCTCGACAGTCGGCAGAGCTTGTATCTGCTGGGTGGCGATTGGTTTTCGCAAGCGTGCTTGATGCTGTGCATCGTGTGCCTCTTCGCAGGGTGCTACGGGCGATTTACGAAACAGCGACCCGTTGCAGCCCGGTAAAGTTGCGTGGGGAATACGGTCGACGGGAGGGTGAGGCGGCAAGCCTCATCAAACGCCAACACCAGTCGCCCCTGTGACGAGGTCCGAGGTGCATTCGGGACAACGCGTCGCCTTGATCGGAATCGTCGAGCAACAGAACGGGCATTCCTTGGTTGTCGGTTCCGCCTTCTCTTTCGTGACGGCTATCTCTCGCAGGTGATTGAGTTGCTTGATCACGATAAAAATCGCGAACGCCACGATCACGAAGTCGATAATCGAGTTCAAGAACTGGCCGTACTTGATGGCGACTTCCTTCACCTCCGGCACTCCCGGAGCAGCCGGATGACCCTGCTGCAGGATCACCACCAGATCTTTGAAATCGACGCGGCCCATCAAGAGTCCCAATGGGGGCATGATGATGTCGCTGACGAAGGACGAGACGATCTTCCCGAATGCGGCACCCATGATGATGCCGACAGCCATGTCGATCAGGTTCCCCTTCATGGCGAATTCTTTGAATTCCTTGAGCATGCCCATGATGCGAACCTTTGCAGTGAATGGTGATGAGATGGGTGACGTGCGTGGCCTGGCGGACGGGAATCCGACGTCAGACAAATGCGATTCTAAACCAATTGGCCAATGGCCGACATCCGACTTCAGTACGCAGTTAATGGGAGGGCGAGGCTCCCGCCGAGCCTAAAGCGACCGTAGGTCGGCGTCCGCCGGAGGCCACCGTTCAGAGCCTCCGGCGGTCGCCGAGCTAAAGCTCGTATTGGGCTCGGCAGGAGCCTCGCCCTCCCATCGATCGCCATACCGCTTTAGGTTGAACCAGAATGAGCATCAGACTCCAGATCCGTCAGTTCGACGGCCAACGTCGGAGCCTTCCTCCCCAGACGCCATTCCTCGGCCTCGCGCTGACAGGCCGCGACGCGGATCCGCACGAAGTCAACGAGTTCCTGTTCTCGCCCGCGCTCCTTTAATTCCGCAATTTCGGCGGGCAGGATCGGCGGGCCGAACACAACTCGAACCCGGTAGGGTTTCAATAGCATGCTGTTGCGCCCCAGGGCTAAGTGGGTGCCGGCGATACCGACCGGATAAATCGGCAGATCAATGCGCCGCGCCACGGCAATAAAGCCGGGCTTGAATTCACCCATTTCGCCGGATTCGCTGCGGGTTCCCTCGGGGAACAGACCACAGAGAAATCCCTGTTCCGCGCGCTGGACAGTCTCGCGAATCGTCGCCGTGCTGGCATTCTCGCGACTGATCGGTTTGACGTAGGTTCGTCGCAACAGCCAGCCAATGGCCGGCACACGAAACAGGCTATCGCGGGCCAGATAACTGATCGGCCGATTAAGAGGCAAGCCGATCATCAGCGGATCGAGAAAACTCAGGTGATTGGCCAGCAACAACCCACCGCCGGTCTCGGGAATATGTTCTATGCCCCGCGCACGGTACCGCAGCCACAGGGCGAAGAAGATTCGCAGCGGCATTTGAAACGACCACCAGATCCAATTACGGCGTGTGGGCGAGCCATCAGAGTTGGAAATTTTCACTGTCATCGATTGAGAATTTTCACTTCGAAGCAGGGCGCTCGCATGGGGTGTTGATTTGCCCGACACATTCATATCCTATCCGAATGCGGAGTATAGAGTGCGCGACAACACGATGTGTAGGATGGCCGCCCCGGCCGTCTTCCTTGTTTGGGATGAGTCGTCATCAATAACCGGCTCATCATTGCAATTTGCCTCGTGGACGTGTCCGTGGATGAAAATCTGATGGACAAGAATACGACGGCCGGGGCGGCCATCCTACGGGACGCTACGGGACGCTACGGCACGAGGCCGGTAGAGTGCAGAACCCGACTTGTTGTTGTAAACTCGGTTGGATCCCCGTGCTGATCGCAACAAGTCCGCCTCAACTTGTGACTCCAGGAGAGTAATTCCATGATTCAACACAGATTCCTGTCGCCAATCGCGGCCCTGGCGGTCGCTCTATTGCTGACCATGCTGCCCGGCCTGGCCAACAGTGGAGAAGAAAAGCTGCCGGAAGAAGGGTTTGTCTCCATCTTCAACGGGCAGGACTTGAAGGGCTGGGAAGGCGATCTCAAGTTGTGGAAGGTCGTGGATGGTAATCTCGTGGGGGACTCCCCGGGCATCAAGAAGAATGAGTTTCTCGCGACCGAAAAGAAATACTCGGACTTCGAACTGCGGCTCGAGTTCAAACTGCACAAGGGTGTGGGTAACACGGGAATCCAGTTTCGATCCGAACGCGATCCCAAAAGTTCCGAGGTATCCGGCTATCAAGCAGACGTGGGCGAGAAGTACTGGGGCTGCCTCTACGACGAACATCGCCGCAACAAAGTCCTGGTCCAGGCGCCCCCTGAGCTGGAGAAATCCCTGAAGAAAGATGACTGGAACACCTATATCATCCGCGCCGAAGGCGATCACATCACTCTGAAGGTCAACGGTGTTACCACGGTCGATTACCATGAACCCGATGAGAAAATTGCCCGGTCCGGAATGATTGCCGTGCAGGTTCATTCGGGCGCACCGTTGAAGGTCGAGTTCCGGAATTTGCGGATCAAAGAGCTCAAGAAACCCTGATGCCAAGTCCACTTTCTACCTATGAGCAGGCCCTGGAATTTCTCTACAACCGCATCAATTACGAGCGGGTCCAGAGTTCCGCCTATTCGGCCGGTGACTTCAAGCTGAATCGGATGCGTGGGCTGCTCGAGACCATCGGCAATCCGCAAGAACGCATTCCCGCTGTCCACATCGCGGGAACCAAAGGCAAGGGATCGACGGCGGTCATGATCGCCTCGATCCTACAGGCAGCCGGGTATCGCGTCGGGTTGTTTACGTCGCCGCACATTTCGAAGTTCGAAGAGCGAATGACGGTGAACGGCATTCAGCCCTCCGAGACCGAAATTGTGGCGCTCGTCAACGAACTACTCGAACCGGTCGGGCAGCTCGATCAGGAACTGGGGGGGATGAGTCCCACCTATTTCGAGATCACGACCGCGATGGCCTGGCAGTTCTTTGCCCAGCAGCAGGCTGACATTGTCGTATTGGAAGTGGGTTTGGGCGGTCGCCTGGATGCGACCAACGTCTGCAAGCCGGAAGTCTGCGTGATCACCAGCATCAGTCGCGATCACACCCATCTGCTGGGCAGCGAAATCCATCAGATCGCTCGCGAGAAGGCCGGTATCGTCAAGACCGGGGTGGCCGTCATCAGCGGGGTAGTCAATTCGCCCGCTCAAGAAGTCATCGCCGAAGTGTGCGAGCAACGGGACGCTCCTCTGTCCCAGTTAAACAGTGATTTCCAATATCGGCACCAGCGCGAGCCCGATGCCCAGGCCATCGGCGGTCGGGTCACGGTGCAGGCCGGACGACAATCGTTCGACGATCTGCCACTGCCACTGATCGGGGAACATCAGGCGCACAACGCGACGCTGGCGGTGATGGCCGTTTCCGAACTGGCCGATCGGGGTTGGAAAATCAACATCGACGCCATCCGTTTCGGCTTGGAACAAGTCCAGTGGCCGGCACGGATTGAGGTTGTCGGCCAGAATCCGCTGGTCATCGTCGATGCGGCCCACAATTGGGCTTCAATCTCGGCCCTGATCCAGACTTTGGACGAGCATTTCCCTGAGAAATCTCGCATTGCCATTTTTGCGGCGACACGCGACAAAGACGTTCAGGGCATGCTGCGCCAGCTCTTGCCGCGTTTCGACACGATCATCTTGACGTGTTACTTGAGCAATCCGCGCAGTGTTCCGGTGGAGCTGTTATTCGCCATGACCCGGACGGTCAGCGATCGCCACGTGCACTTAGCTCCTGACCCGCAAACCGCCTGGAACATGGCCCACAAGCTAGCCGGCCCGCAAGACTTGATCTGCATTACGGGTTCGTTTTTTATCGCCGCGGAAGTCCGCGAGTTATTGCCAGACGTGTCGCCGATCGCGCGCTAGGGTGTGCCTGATAATTTCAGGATGATTCTGCTCCCCTCGCCCTGGCCGGAAAAACGAACCGGGCG